>CABVRR010000073.1:0-1180 GCA_902500705.1 uncultured Nitrospira sp. | reverse complement strand
CCGAGTGCATTCCCTAGTCCTAATCCTTCCGCCAGCGCGGCGGTATTGCAGTTCATCACCATGTTCACGAGCGCTTTAAACTTTGCCGCCTCACCAGCTGGACCGAGATAGCGTACCGTCGTGCCAAGGTCCTGAAGGATCGGACGCGCCCGGTTAAACACCTCTTCCTTACCTCCGCACATAAGATAGAGGGTGCCTTGGCGTGCTTGCGTGATGCTGCTCGCCATACAGGCTTCAAGTGCTGCGCCACCATGCTGTTCAATCGTCTGTTCGATTTCAATCTGGAGCTTCGGCGTGAGGGTCGCACAGTTGATGAACAGCCGATCCTTCGCATGTGCGATCAGGCCGGATGAATTCTGTCGTGCATAAATATCCCGCATTGCCGCATCGTCAGGTACGACAGTGATGACGATATCTGATCGCTCAGCGACGCGCGCCGGTGACGCAGCCTGTTCCGATCCCAATTCCTGTGCCAACGATTCAGCCGTGTTGGTATGATGGTCCTGTACCGCCGAGATATGGTACCCACGATCTTTCAGGCATCTGGCCATATTGGCACCCATCCGACCGACACCGACGAATCCGATTCGAAGGTTTGTGTGTGCCATACGAGATATGTTTTCCGAATGTTGAGGGTTACAGCGCCGATTGCTGGAGTCGATGGTCCTCGTCCGACTCAGAACGAAACTTGGTCCATCGCAGGGTCGTTTTTCCATCGGTCGTGGTGAATCCACGATCATGGGAAGCGACGATGCTGACACGTTGTCGCTGCTTTTTGGCCGGTTGTAGGTGTGGGATGCCCTCTTTGGTTTGCACGGTCCCGCGGACCGTATCGACAATCAGTAAGTCCGTTGCCGCAGAGGGCTTGATCACCCAGACGAACGAGGCGGAGCCTCCGGCATAGGTGCCGGATCCCTCCCATTGACCGACTAAATCATCGTCGACCGTCTTCAGTTGGAAAACCGGTACGCTGGTCGCCTCGCGCCGGAGTTCCCACAGTTCAGCCGGAATGCGTGTCGGGGTTTGATCGATCGAGAGTTTCGTCCAGGTCGCCTGAACACTGCCGGTACTGGCGAACGAGTTCGGCGTCGTCTTGCGGTAGGTTCCTTTCCATCCAAGCCCCTTAAACGTATTTGCGCGCTCAAGCGACCACAGACCGGCTTCTGCGTTCAACACCCCG
>CABVRR010000072.1:8133-16057 GCA_902500705.1 uncultured Nitrospira sp. | reverse complement strand
GCAGCGGGAGCCAACAGCCCGTAGGGGGCCAGGGGTGCCGACTGTTTCATGACGCGTTCTTCGGCCGGAAGATTCGCAACTCGACTGACAAACAGATCTGCCGCTTCTTGGCTGACCTTCTCCGTGGGCCGGTCTTCGAGCACCCACTCGCCGGTCTGGTTGATCAAGGTATAGTGATGCTCCCTCGTTTTCACCGACAACATGGCGATATCGGTGTAATCGAGGCCGAGCAGTCGCTTGTCCTGCAAGGTGAAGAGTTCTTTCGTGAGATCCCTGATCAGGGTCGGGTTGATGCGATAGAGGGGTGCATCGGGAGAAGTTTCTGCAAGAGCTTCACCGCTCTGGGGGTTCGGTTGATAGAGCCGGACTGATTGATCACCGGCAGTCGTGTGGAGCGTTACCTTCAGTTTCGGGGTCGTCAGGGTCTTGGCCACGGTGTCTCGTTCAGGGCCGGGATCGATGATACCGAGCGCCTTCAGGTCTTCCAACCGAAACATCAACGAGCGGACTTCGTTCTGGTCTGCTTCGGCCTCGATCGGATAACGGATCTTCCATGATGGCTTGGGCTTCTCTTTCGCCGTGTTGTCGAGCACGATTTCAGTCGTCGGGTAGCTGAGGCGAACCCGCTCGATCTCATTCTGGACAAACCGGAAGAGTTCTTTGCGGCGGAAGGTCATCAACGACTTGTTGATGAAGTCTTTCGGGGCCAGGTTCGTCAGCAGAACATGTCGGTCCGATCCTCGCAGCACGTAGAGGGTATTGGACAGGGGACCGCTGTCGCCGATGGCAATCGTCTCTCGTTGGGCCCCGGCCGTGATGGTGAGGGTGGTCACCGGCTGTTCAAGACCGAACGGCGCCAACTGTGAGATCGGCTCCTCAAGGGTTCTCGTGATGGTGCCGGTTACGAGCGCTCGAAGAAGGGCCTGCACTTCTCGAATGTCGGCGTCCGTTTGAAGCGGAGCCACGATCGACCACTTGCCCGGCTCCGTTTGTTTCAAGTCGATGGGGCCCTGGGAGGTGGTGATCGAGAGCCCGGTAATCGCGGTTTCCGGAAAAGGCAGGAGGTGTTTCTGAGCGCTCTCCTGTTGTTCCTCCCGCTGTTCAGCTGGAAACTCGACGAGATAGAGATAGCCGCCCAGGCCAGCAAAAGTGACTACCATCAAGAGTGTGGGCCAGTAGCGAGTCATGGGCTAGAGGCGTCGGCGTTTTCTCCACACGATGATGCCCGTGAGCAATGTCACGAGTGGAAGGAGCACGACTTGGATGTAGATCAGCGCCCGTTCCTGAGTGGGGTTGGGGGTAAACGGATGCAACGCCGGTTCCTTCGGCGCGATAGAGATCAAGTCTCGCTCCTCGGCCAGCCAACCGGTCGTATGGAGAAAAAAGTCGCTGTTGCCGGGGAAATTGAAAAACGCATTAGAGGCAAAGGTTGAGCTGCCGATAAGCACGATGGCCGGTCGAGGCGTGCCTTCTTCCGGAGTTTTCTTGGGCGTCAGCGCGACGGCCATGGGAAGCGGTCCTTTCACATCTTCCTTTTCGTTCAAGCTCACGACACGGCCTTGCATGTTCGTTTCCGCCCAGCTGTTCGGAGAGGTCCGGGCCAGCGGCACAAAGTCCCAGTCTTTCCCGACCTGCTCGTCGAAGGTGATGTGCCGTGAAAGAGGCAGGAGCACTGCGGAGGTAAGATCTTGGGTGATCTCATGCTCGGTGAACGTCCGAACCAACAGTGCGGTCAGGTCTCCCTGTGCGAGTCGATCTTGCAGATCGACCAGCACCCCCTGGCCTAGGCCGAGTCCCCAATGGGCGAGCAGTGGCTCCAGCCCGGTCTTCGTGTCAGGGTCGGCCAACACCAAGAGGTGGCCGCCCTTCTCGACGTAGGCCTGAATCCGGTCCTGCTCATCCTTCATCACGGTGCGGCGCGGTCCCGCCACAACGAGCACGGAGGTATTGTCCGGCACGGCTGATTCTTTGAGCAGTGAGACGGTCCCGACCTCATAGCCTTGTCGGAGCAAGGCGTCTTTTGCGATCGAGAGACCGGTTCGGTCCTTGTCTTCGATGTTCAACTCGCTGTGGCCTTCGACAAAGACGACACGTTTCTTTGTC
Organism: uncultured Nitrospira sp.; assembly: GCA_902500705.1. GTDB lineage: Bacteria > Nitrospirota > Nitrospiria > Nitrospirales > Nitrospiraceae > Nitrospira_D. The sequence continues at coordinate 13,954 of CABVRR010000072.1, read as the reverse complement.
TCTTTGGAAATGCGGATCAAGGCGCCGGTGAGCTCCACTTCCGACGGCGAGGTGACGCGGATGGTCTGGCCGTTGCTCTCGAAGATCGCGGTATCGGTTCGGAAGATTCCATAATCCTGGGCGATCTTCGGCTGTTTTTCAGGATCGATGAATTCCACGCTGAGCTTGGGCGAAGCTTGACGATAACTCTCCAATCGTTCCTTAAAGGCTTGATAGCCGGGATCTTTTTCCCTCGTGAAGACCGTGATCTTGATGTCACGAGGCAGGGTTCGGAGGATGCGATGTGTTTGCGGCGCGAGGGTGAAGTTCTGATTTTCCGAGAGATCCCACCGGACTGAGTGCCGAGAGGCGAGGAAGTTCACGATGACCACAATGCCGATGAACAGGACAATCATCAGCAAGCTGTTCAGCCCCATCTTGGTCGACCGTCGGCTGGAGAAGGTCTTGACCGTCTCAAAGTGCAAGACGAAGAACAGTGCCAAACAGAGCAGCGCCAACCCTTCCGCGATCGTGACGGCCCACAGCCAATCCGGGCGGAGACTGTAGGCAACCATGCCACTGAGGCCGAGCACGACGCCGAGAATGCCAAGAGGAATGGATCGTAGGTTCATTTCCAGCGTGTCGATTCCACGACGCGATGCGTGAGGAATAGCATGAGCGCCAATCCGCTTGCGAAGTACACGAGATCGCTGGTGTCGATCAGCCCGCGCACCAGACGGTCGTAGTGTTCCATGTATGAAATATAAGAGATGACACGGCCTGCGGTGGTATCACCGAACAGGCCTCCTAATCCGGCGATCAACCAGAGAGTCAGGAGCATCCCGAAGCTGATGAAGGCGGCGACGATTTGATTCTCCGTCAGCGCGGAGGCGAAGACACCCACCGACAGAAACAAGGCTCCCAAAAGCGCCATTCCCAAGTAGCCGGTCCAGATGGGATTCCAGTCGAAGTCGCTGAAGAGCATCAGCACCGTCGGGACCAGTACCGTTCCTGCGACAAGGCCGAGATAGATCACGAATACGCTGACGAATTTGCCGATGACGATGTCGGTGACTCTGATCGGTGAGGTCATCAAGAACTCGAACGTGCGTAGCTTACGCTCCTCCGCGAACAACCGCATGGTCAGGATCGGGAGAATGATCACGAGGACGATTCGTATGCTGGCAAAGAGATTTCGGAAGACCAGATCGTTCAAGTTGATCTGGGCCATGCCCCCTTGCATCTGCATCAATTGGATGGCTTGCGCTCCGGCAAAACCGACGTAGAGGTAGGAGAGCAGTCCGAAGATCAACAGAAAGACCGCGCCGACCACGTAGACGATGGGGGAGACGAAATAGCCTCGTAGTTCCTTGGCGATGACGGCCTGCACAGGGGTCATACAGATCCTACGCGTCCGTCCGCTTGCCTTTCGGCGGTGGCCGTGCCGACTGAGGCCTCAACTGGCTCGGCGAGGTGGTCCTCATGGCGCGTGAGCTGGAGGAAGACGTCTTCCAACGTCATGGATAGGGTGCGGAGTTCGAGCAATCCCCACTGGTTCAACACGGCGACGCGTGCGATTTCGTCCCGCAGATCACGGCCCAGCTCGCATTCGATGAGGAAGCTGCCTCCCGCTTGTCCTGGAAGCACGTTGAGGACGCCGGCGATTGCGCGAAGCTTCGCCTCGCAGTCCGCCGGGCAGGTTTTGAGGGTAATCGAGATTTTTTCCGATTGGCGCAATCGGGCCGACAGCTGTTCCGGGGTATCTTCCGCGACGATGCGGCCCTTATCGATGATGACGACTCGTTGGCACACTGCGGTCGCCTCCGGGAGAATATGCGTGCTGAGAATCACGGAATGCGAACCGGCCAAGCTCTTGATGAGCTCTCGAATTTCAATGATCTGCTTGGGGTCAAGGCCGACCGTCGGTTCGTCGAGGATCAAGACCGGAGGATCGTGCAACAGCGCTTGGGCCAATCCCACGCGCTGACGATAGCCGCGGGACAGGTTGCCGATCAGTCGATGCCGAACGGAGCCCAGCTCAAGTCGTCCGATGGAGTGGTCGAGCGCGGACGAGAGTTTCGGGCCCGTGATGCCACGGAGGCGGCCGACAAAGGTCAGATATTCCGTCACGGTGAACTCTTGGTAGACCGGCGGTGTTTCCGGGAGGTACCCGATCTGCCGTTTCACGTCTAAGGGCTGTTCCGTGCAATCAAAACCCGCGACTCGGGCAGAGCCTTCGGTCGCCGGCATGAAGCAGGTCAAAATCCGCATGGTGGTTGTTTTGCCCGCACCGTTGGGGCCGAGGAACGCCAAGACCTCTCCCTTGGCCACCGAGAAGGTGACCTGATCGATAGCCGTATGGTGACCATACCGCTTAGTAATGTTGTGAACGTCGATCACGAAGGTGATATCGGTGCGATTAACGGCACGGAGAATATGGAGCGGTCCCGCTCTCGATGCGACACCATAAATTGTTTGTGACGAGGATCTTACTCACTCCATCCGAGGCAGTCAATACAGGGTGGCCCTCGCGCATGACTGATGCTCGATCATGGCGTACTCGTGACACGCGGATGGAGATGGAATAGACGAATTATCGAGCGATGAATGAGCAGGTTGTCAAAAGTTGTCGCCCTTGCTGTCGGTATCATGCGATTCGCAGGTATTGAATTTAGAACTCGACTCATCTATATAGATGGCGCAACTACGTATACCCTTTCCATTTTCGATGCGGTCCCCCTCTCGATCGCGGAACGGAAGATTCCATACGGAGGTGGGGGAACCGATACTCCCGTCGGTATTGTCGAAGTCCAAGGTCTTTCATACGCTGAACCGACCAGTCATCTCCGTTGTTGACGTCCAGTAAGGGGAGGCGACACCTAGCATGCACACTGAGCTTCGTCACCGTCGACTTTCATCGACCAAACCATTTGCCGTAATCCTGTGCCTGTCGTTGGGCGCCTGTTCGTGGGTTCCCAAAGGGGATATGCACCTGGATGTCGGGATCAAAGATCGAGGAGTCGCCTCGTGGTACGGCGAACAGTTTCACGGCAAACAAGCGGCAAACGGCGAACTGTTCGATATGGGAGCGCTGACGGCAGCCCATCGGACCATGCCGCTCGGGAGTGTGGTGCGTGTGGTCAATGTGACGAACGGAAAACATCTCTACGTGCGGATCACCGATCGAGGCCCTTACGAGAAGGGCCGCATTCTGGATCTTTCTTATGGCGCGGCTGTCCAATTAGGGATGGAACGCGGAGGGTTGGCACTCGTACAGGTTGAGATCGTCGGTGAGCGCCGCCCGGAGCTGGTGTTGTTGTCGGAAAAGCTCTTAGACCGAACGGCGTCCCTTCTAACCGATATGGGCCCACGGTTCGATCAGACGCCATCAGGAATGGCCTCTCCGACTCGAAGTTTCTCTGGGGATCTCTGGGTTGCACGGCGGAATCGCTGGGCGCTTGCGATGCTCGCGGTCGTTCCCCCGACCGACACTCCAGTCCCATCGTTGGTCCTCAACTAAGGCTCAGCCTACTGCGCACATCCATAGGGCCTCCCGACCGGCGTTTTTTGCAAGCGCCTCAGGCGCATCCCGTGCGTGAGACGATGTCCATGCGCATCTCGTCACGGTTGACAGTGTATAAAGCTCTCTACTAGACTGAACGTTCTCATCGGCAACTGACAATACATGAGTTTATTCGGAGAGGAGGCATCGATCGATGGCCAAGAAGCGCGCAGCGGAACCTGATGAAGCGAAGTTGAAGAAGAAGATTGCCACCAAGCAGACCGACCAGAGTACTCCGAAAGGGGATGCTGCGGTCCGGTCTTTGAAAAAACGATTAAAGAGAGAGCAGCGTAAACGGCGGGCACTTGTGCTGCGGAAGAAGCGCGCGGCCGGAAGCAAAGGCGCGGCAGCCACTGCGGCCTAGGCATAGCGATCTTGTCAGGTACGGATTCTATGGAACAAGAACCGAAACAGTCCTCTCAGGGTATTAACCCTCTCAGTCAGCAGGCCGGTGACGCGCCGACCATCGATGGTGCGGCCGATCAGATGCCGATGGATTCTCCTGCTGCTGATACGGCCGCACTCGGTCAAGGCACAGTGGCGCTTGACGAAGAGCAGGTGAAAGATGAGATCGAGATTCAGATCGATCTGCTGAGTGATACCGACTGGGTGGTCCGCCGCGAAGCGGTCATTACCCTGGGTGAGATGGGGGATGAGCGCTGTGTCGAACCGCTGGCCCGTGCGTTGCGCGACGGAGATTGGCAAGTCCGAGAGGTCGCCATCGATGCGATGGGGCAGGTGGGCTCTCCCGCCGTCGATACGTTGCTCAAGCTGCTTCGTGATTGGGAAGTGCGGAAGTACGCGATTGCGGCGCTCGGTAAAATCCGCGACGAGCGAGTACTTGGTCCGCTGATGCTGCAGCTTCGGAACGACGAATTTAAAGACGATGCTATCGATGCCTTGGTGCAACTGGGTGAACCGTCCGTCGAGGGGTTGGTCGGAGCGCTTCGGGATAAGGACGAGAATGTCCGCAAGTGCGCCGTTCTTGCGTTGGGACGGATCAAGAGCAATGAGGCTATCGAGCCGTTGATCAAGATGCTCGGTGATACGGACTGGTTTACGCGGTTGACGGCGGCGGCGGCTTTGGAATCGATCGGTGACGAACAAGGACGTGAGGCGATCAAGCTGTTGCTCAAGGATCCCGATATGGTGGTGAAGATGCGGGTGGAGCGAATTTTGGCGAAGTGGAAGAAGCCGGTCATCTCTCAACCGGCCAACGCCTGAATTATTGGCTCAACAATTGATCCATGTTCTGCTGGAGCTCATCCAGTTTTTTCATCGGAACCGGTTTCCCCGTCACAACTTCCAGTTTGACCTCTCGTAACGACCCTGCCATGTCCCGCAGGGCATTGGTCGATGCATCGGACTTGGCTCCTTTCGTGAGGGCTTCCACGGCACTGGTGGCCTCGGTCAGTTCCTTTGCGGCGTCGCCGAAATTACGATCGATGAGATGCGCCTTCGCCTGGACCAACCGAGACTTGGCGTCTACGAGCCCCTGGCGCCGACGGAGATCGCGTTCGATCCCGAGCGTCGTGTCCAACACGTTTCTAGACACATCCTTCAACGATTGTTGGAGCTCCGCGACCGATCGCTGCAGGGTGCCGACGGGCCGCTGGCCGAGATAGTAGCCCGCTGCGAACGTACCGACGAGCAGCAACACCACACCGAAAAATTTACGCATAGCGGTCCTTCGTTACCGGCGACGTTGTGCCGAACCCAAACGAGTCAATTGTTGAAGCAAGCTGTTTGCGCTTGCGATACGCACGGCCTCATCTGAATCGTGTAGCCCTTTGACCAAGATGGGGATGGCGTTGTCGCTGCTTTTTCGCAATCCTCTGGCGGCCATCAGGCGAGGAAGCGGCTGTTGGTCCTGGAAGAGTGTGTAGAGAGCTGCCGTCGCCTCTTTTTCGGAAGAGGCGCTCAAGGCTTGCGCCGCGGCCCCGCGAATGGAGGGATCGGAATGCCTGGCCAGTTCGCTCGCCAGCGTGACGGCGGAGGCATCGCCCAGCCGAATCAATCCTTCTACGGCGTTGGCCCGGACTCGAGCATCCGGATCCCGAGTGAGGGCGGACAGCAAGGGCCGGTTGTCCTTGATGCCGAGCCTTCCCAGACTTGCCGCGGCAACGCCGCGAACCATCGCCGTCTCGTCTCCGATCGCATGTGTCAGCGGAGCCACGCCTCCCGGAGAACCAAACTCTCCCAGTGCTCCGGCCGCGAACGCGCGCACCGATGGATCAGGATCATACACAGCTTGAGACAGGACGGCCAGACTTGCCGGAC
>CABVRR010000072.1:1426-8033 GCA_902500705.1 uncultured Nitrospira sp. | reverse complement strand
AGGGCCGAGTAGGCTGCAATGCGGACATGCTCCTTTCGGTCTCGAACGTGGCTGGTGATCACTCCGAGCGCCAATGGGCGAAGCAGCGCCGCATCCTGTGGCTGTCCGGGCCGGATTAATTTTTCATAAAGGACCAGAGCTTCATCCGTTCGTCCAAGGCGGACATAGCTCAGCAAGGAGAGACGGAGGAATGCGTTCGAGGGGGTCGCATCCGGTGGAAGTCCTCGGTAGAGAGCGGTGACTTCGGGGTAGTCACCGGCCTTGAAGAGGGCCGCCGCTTTCGATTCAACCGTAGGCGGAGTTCCTGCCGATGCGGGAAAGGGAGATGCTGTGATCAGTGCCAGTATGAGCGCACCAACCACTCGCCCCATGTTAACCGGATCGGCGATCCGGTCGTGTATCAGACGGCACGCCGCTGCGTTGCGTCGAGTTACCATGCGCTCGGCAGGCGCACTGTGGCGGGACGGTACATCAAGCTGACATAGTCTTTCAGCATGCGCGTGGTGCAGAACTGAGGCGGGACGGTGCGGATGCATTCTTTGACCATTTGGAGCCAGCCCCTGGGAATCCCGTCGCGATCGCGCTGATAGAACAACGGCACGGCTTCTTGTTCCAGCGCGCGATAGAGTTGCTCGGCATCATGATGGTCTTGGGCCTGCGTGTCGGCCTGCTCGCTCAACGGTTGAATGCCCCACCCGTTGGCGCCGTTATATCCTTCGACCCACCATCCATCAAGAACGCTGAGGTTCAACACGCCGTTCAGCGCGGCCTTCATGCCGCTGGTGCCGCTGGCCTCCATCGGAAAGCGAGGGGTATTCAGCCAAATATCCACTCCTTGAACGAGATATTTCGCCATATGCATTTCGTAGTCTTCCAAGAACGCGACGCGACCACCGAGCTTGTGGTCCTGGCAGAAGTTCAGCACCTCGTGAATGAAGTATCGACCCGGTTCATCGGCGGGATGGGCTTTCCCCGCGAAGATGAGTTGGACCGGCCGCCAGCGATCTTGCAGGAGCGCCTTCAGCCGTTCCAGATCTCGGAAGAGGAGGGTCGCGCGTTTGTACGTCGCGAACCGTCTGGCGAAGCCGATGGTCAAGGCTTCCGGGTCCAGGAGGGTTCCGCGTGTGATGACTTGCGAGGGTTGCAGAGAGCCGTGCATCCACCCGTCTTTGGCGCGGTCACGGATAAACCCCATCAATTTTCGTTTCATTGCCTGTCGCACCGCCCACAATTCATGGTCGGGGATATCCATCACCCGCTGCCACATGGCCGGATCATCGCAGGTGTGGGTCCAAGTCGGGCTGAGCGACTTGCTGTAGAGCTGGTGCAGCTCCGGTGAGATCCACGTAGGCGCATGAATACCGTTGGTCACGCTGCGGATGGGAATCTGGTCGGTCGGCAACCCCGGCCAGAAATGTTGCCACATCTCACGCGACACGCGGCCGTGCTCACGGCTCACCCCGTTGACGTGGGCCGACAGGCGCATGACCAGCGCCGTCATGTTGAACCCGTGTCCGCGCGACTCGGGCGTTTCACCGAGGTGAAGAAATTCGTCGCGCGAGAGACCCAGTTGTTCCCAGTAGCCGGCAAAGTAGCGATCCATCAGATGATGCGGGAAGACGTCGTGTCCGGCCGGCACGGGTGTGTGCGTCGTGAAGACAGTGCTTTGACGAACTGCCTCGCAGGCTTCCGCGTGAGACGAACCTTTCTGAACCAGCTCCCGCACTCGCTCCAAGGTGAGGAAGGCGGAGTGCCCTTCATTGGCATGCCAGACCGTCGGCGAGATGCCGAGCGCGCGCAACATGCGCACGCCGCCGATGCCCAGCAGGATTTCTTGGCAGAGCCGCATCTCTTGATCGCCGCCATACAGGCGGGCGGACAAGGCGCGATCTTCGGGGCTGTTTTCCGGCACGTCGGTGTCGATCAAGAACAGGGAGATACGCCCGACCAACACTCTCCAAACGGCGGCCGACACGTGGCGGCCGCCCATGTCGACGGCAAATCGACAGGGTTCTCCCGATGGAGTCATGGCCACATGGACGGGCGACTCTTCGCGGTTAAAGGGAGAGTAGGCGGCTTCTTGCCACCCTTCCGGGGTAATGCGCTGACGGAAATAGCCCTGTGGGTACATGAAGCCGATGCCGACGAACGACAGCCCAATGTCGCTCGCTTCCTTGCAATGGTCTCCGGCTAAAATCCCGAGCCCGCCGCTATAAATAGGGACGGATGCATGCAACCCGAATTCTGCCGAGAAGTACGCGATGGTCGCCTTGGTCAGATCCGCATGGTGTGTCTTGACCCAGCTTTTCTTGTTGGCCAGATAGTCGTCGAACAGGCGGCACACTGCCGAGTATTGGCGGAGAAACGACGGATCCTCGGCCAGACGCGTCAGCCGGTCCGGGTTGACGTCGGCCAAGAGTTTGACGGGATTATGGTTCGTCAGCAACCACAAGGTCGGATCGATCAGCTCGAATATTTGGCGGGCCTCCAAGGTCCAGCTCCACCAGAGATTTTGTGCCAGCTCGGGTAGACGGTTGAGGCTCTGCGGGAGAGAACGGTTTGCCATGTTATGAGGAGAATCCACAAGCACTCCTTTGGTCAAGATCTTGCCATCGGTATCGGCACGGACGGGTGAGCACCGGCCGGAATCAGGCGTGCCCGGCCTTATGCCATGAGGCCCAGTCCTTGGAGAATGCCACGGCGGCATAACGTTCGCCAAGGATTTTTGCGACTCGGTTCAAGAGTTTGGAGAGCTGCTGGAGTTCGGTCGGTGTGAGATCGTTGCGGAACCGTGGATGGAGGCCCCAGCGTGTCTCGACTTCTTCACCCGACACGCTCGACATCAAGCTGACGAGCTTGATCTCTTGGCCGGTTGCCGTATTGTGTTCAGTGGCGTTCCCGACGGCTGGGGGCGCACCCTGCGAGGTTGCTTGAGCAGGCGGGGCCTGTCCTTGCAATACGGCGCTCAGGGCCGGCACGACGGCGCTGACGCAGAGCGTCGCCGCTGAGCCGAGCTGGGCATTGCCGGGCGCTCCGAGAGCGTCCGCGACTTTTTCGCCGAAGTCATGGAACATCTCGTTTTTGGTTTTGGAGTCTTCGGAGATGAGGTACTTGTAGGCTTCGTACACCCGTCGACTCTCCGCCACAGTCGTGCCGATTGTCAGCATGATTTCCATCTGATCCGCATTGTTGCCGAAGGCCGGTTCCAACGCGCGCTTCAGCTGCTGCGCCACGGCATCTTCCAGCCCATTCATGAACTCCATCTGGTCCTTCATCGGGATGTGAAGGGCTACCAACCGGTCCGTGAGATTGAACATGATCTTGAGAAATTCCAGGTAGATGCCCCATTCATCCTGGCGCTTGAGCTTCAACGCCTGCTCAGGCGCATTACGCTTCAGCATCGTCACTGATTCGCCCGACACGGCGAGCATCAGTTCGGCCAGCTGGTGGAGTTGGTCCTTGTATTGAGTGTTGGAAGTCACCATGCGCTCCTTAAAGGAATGGGCGGATTATAACGGAGACCAGCGCGGGGAGCAAAGAGGTGTAACGGATAATGGTTCAGACGCTCAAGGAAAGCACATGGATCGGAAGTCAAGTCTGCGTCGTCATTGGTTTTACATCAGGAGGTAGACGCAGGTTGTTCAACAACGGAGTCTCTTGGAGTAGGAAGGCGGATATTGTGAGGCTATCAGGAGTCTTTGGTCAGGAGATTGGAGCGCAGATAGAAAAGAAAGTTTGTTGCAGCTATGAGCAAAGTTTCAAATACCCGTTGCTGACCTTCGCCTGCCATCTGCAAATCCTCGACGAGTCTCTCATAGTTACTTCCTTTACGGTGCGCCGCTGATTTTGATCGTAGGTCTTGCAGAATGCGTAGGAATTTGATGTGCGGTTCGAAGTCTGCCATGCCGCGTTCAACGAAGAACTTTTCGAGCTTCGTAATACCTTTGTCGTTCCCAGTGAGCGTCTTGAGGCCCTTAGTAATTTCCTTCTCATTGATTGAATCAACAAGGATCTTTGTTAGCGCTATAAGCTGGGTGTCGAACTCAGTCTGGTTATCTTTCCCCATCAAGCGCAACCCAGTTAAGAAGTGTTCGTCATCTTGATGCAGCGACAGAAAGAAATCCCATCCAGTTGCCTTGTGGAAATCTTCTCTAAACCGACTGTACTGGTGTTTAAAAGTCAGATCTGCTTTCTGTGGATCGGTTGGCTCGGCAAGAAAGGATCGCCGGAAATTGGTTTCACTTATTTTTTTGCCTTCAGGGGGGATGTTAAAGCTCAACCAGTAGTTACGCTCGTTTTCTGATAGGTTCTGACCCAAATCGCCTAAGAACACGACAGTATGATTAGAATGGTCGTTGTCGATTTGTATCCCCCATAGCCCACCACAGCGAAGGTATCCATCCTCGACCGAATATTTCTGAGGCTCTGCGTAGTATTTGGATAAAACTTCAGAGCGAAAGAACACTGGCTTTAGGTAGTGTGGGGAGCTTGTGTTCTTTCCGGAATGGTTTGCAAGCTTATTGGGATCACAAGTGTGCTTGATTGGCGTGCCATCTGCATCTGTACCGATAATGAATTCTTGGTAGGTCTCGGCTCGATTCGCCTTGCCTTCTGTGGGCATGGGGCCGGGCAGAACGTATTTCTTTCCCGTGATGGTCCCCAGCGTTTCAAACTCTGAAGCAAAGCCAGGTTCATTGGGGAAAACAGCAACACGAAGTTGATGATTGGCTTCCCTCACTTCTGAATGAGCCTCTATCAAGCCGAGTTGATCCAATGTATGCTTTGAATGCCGTGTGCTTTGCACAAAGATAGCAAGGGCCATCTGTTTAATGTTGCAGTACTGCACTAATAAATTAGTGCTAATTTCCACAGAATCCGGGGCGTATCGGATCGCCTCCGAGTCATTCCCATCCTCATCGAATATTATGAATCTCTTCTTGGACTGATCAGGATAAAGATTGTGATATAGGCGGAACTCCTGAGCCACTTCGCAGAAGTCCTCTCGTAGTGAGTGAAAATGTCGTACAAGCACTAATGGCTCAATCCCATCGTCGTTTCCAAATGCACAGTAAATGTGTCTCGTTACTTTTTCCTGCTCACAGTGAGCCCAGACAGAAGGGTGCCCGTCTCCAAGAGTAAGATCCCAATCGTCATTTTTGATCAATTCGGGTATCAGCGGTATAGGAACCAAAGCACTGAACCATATTGTCGTCTGATTAGCCGCCTTGACCTTCTTGTAAGTTGGGAACCAGGGATGTTGAATGTTGGACGAAGTCAGGTATGCCTGGACATCTGCATGCTGAATCCAATCAACGTGTTCTTTTACTTTGTCTGTCATGCAAGCATCCGGGGCATGCTCTTTACAGGGGGCTCGTTTCGCTGGAGTAGTGTACCTGAAATCAATAAATAGCTCGACTCCCTCTCGGTTTTGATCGTGTTCGCGGAACGCCTGAACCGACAGACACCTTCGCTGTGGATTGCCGTTACTCAGCCCTTCCGATAGAGTGAGCGCCACGGAGTTTGATAATTCTCACATGGAATTCAGCTCGGTGCGGGATACAGAATCAGAACCACGGGTCAAGGTCTTGCCGCGTGATGAGGCGCGGGAGCACTTGCTCACCATCGCGGATATTTTGGCCAAGGCATTGGATACGACGGTTAAGATTCCCGGCACCTCGTGGTACATCGGATTGGATCCGTTGCTGGGGCTGATTCCTGGAATAGGCGATGTCATCGCCAATCTTATCGGCACGGTCATCCTCGGCCTCGCGACGCGCCTGCGGCTTCCCCGAATTGTGCTGGCCCGCATGAGTCTTAATCTTCTGATCAACGGCACGGTCGGAGCAGTTCCGTTTGTGGGAGATATTTTCTCGATCTGGTTTCGGAGCCATGCGAGGAATGCCGCGCTACTTCGCGAAGCGGCCATGAAGCCGGATCGAGAGACCCGCACCGATTGGTTTTACGTGGGTGGGATCATCAGCGGCACGGTGGTGCTTTTGCTACTCATGATTGCCTTTATGGTCTGGGTGGTCTTCAAGCTATGGGGAATGTTGTCTCTGTAAAGCCTTCAGTGGAGTGTGGTAAGACAACAGCTTCTGAATGATCGAATCGTGTAATTATTCCTCCCTCTCATTTCTATGGAACGAGTCGTTAAAACCTACGTTTTGAAACGGTCTGCAGATGAGGTTGTGCCACGCAAGTTGTCCATCGACTATGCGGCTGCGTTGAATTCTCAGCAGTTGGCAGCGGTGACGGCCGGAGACGGTCCCTCGCTGGTGATCGCAGGGGCCGGCAGCGGCAAGACGCGCACGCTGGTTTATCGCGTGGCGTATCTGATTGATTCCGGCGTGGACCCGTCGAACATTCTCCTGCTCACGTTCACCCGCAAGTCCGCGCAGGAAATGTTAGAGCGGGCTGGTGATTTGATCGGAACCAGTAGTCACCGGGTTTGCGGCGGTACGTTCCACTCCGTGGCCAACATGCTGTTGCGGCGGTATGGCCGATCGATCGGCATCGAACCAGGGTTCACGATTTTGGATCGTGGCGATGCAGAAGATTTGATTGCGTTGATGCGGTCGCAGTTGGGGCTCAACGAAAAAGATAAGCG
>CABVRR010000072.1:0-1326 GCA_902500705.1 uncultured Nitrospira sp. | reverse complement strand
TTGCAGGCCGAGGTCATCCGCCAGTTAGCGACGACGCATCAGAATGTGATGGTCGTCGGCGATGATTCGCAGTCGATCTATGCCTTCCGGGGCGCGACCTTTAAGAACATCATGGAGTTCCCCACGCTGTTCCCCGGCACGACGGTCTATAAACTCGAAGAAAACTATCGCAGCACTCAGCCGATCTTGAATCTAGCCAACTGCATCATCGAAGAAGCCACCGAGAAGTATACGAAGCGTCTCTTTACCAGAAAGATCGATGGGCCGCTGCCCGCGCTGGTGGAAGCGGCCGGAGAAAACGCGCAATCGCGATTCATCGGACAGAAGATTCTTGAGTTGCGTGAAGAAGGGGTTCCGCTGAGTGAGATGGCGGTCCTGTTTCGATCGAGCTTTCATTCCTTTGATCTGGAAATCGAGCTGTCCCGGAAGGATCTCCCCTTTATTAAACGTGGGGGGATGAAGTTTATCGAGACGGCCCATGTCAAAGACTTGCTGGCGCATGTGCGGGTTGTCTCGAACCCGCTTGATACCGTCAGCTGGCATCGCGTGTTGCTGTTGATAGAAGGCGTGGGGCCGAAGAAGGCCCAGGACTTACTCGCCGCGATCGTCAAGGCTGAACGGCCTGTTGATGTGCTGCGTGGGGTAAGCGGCCGCTCCGGCCAGGGACTCAAAAACTTAGCCAATACGCTGGAGAGCCTGGCGGGATCCGAGGAGCGGCAGCCAGCTGAACAGGTGAATCATATCTACGAATATTATCTGCCGATCCTCAAGGACCAGTACGACGACTATCCAAAGCGTACGAGGGATCTTGATCATCTCCACACAATCGCCGAGGGGTATCAGAATATCGATGAATTTCTTGCCGACTTGGCGCTGGAACCTCCTGACGGGAGTGCCGTGGATGTGGAGGCGCCCGATCGTGACGATGAACGGCTGGTGTTGTCGACGATCCATTCCGCAAAGGGATTGGAGTGGCAGTGTGTTTTCGTGATCTGGGCGGTTGACGGTCGATTCCCGTCCGCCTATTCCTTTCTCGCCGATGATGAATTGGAGGAGGAGCGGCGGCTCTTTTATGTGGCCGTGACGCGAGCCAAGCGCCATTTGTTTTTGACCTATCCCATCAACGTCTATGACAAGGCGAGTGGGATGTTGCTCTCAAAGCCTTCACGGTTTCTGGATCATGTGTCTTCGGATCTCCTTGAAACGCTCGCATTAGTAGAAGAGGGTGGGCGAGGGGATTGGGATATGACGCACGATCCATATTATTGATCTTCATGCCTGGGTGCGATCTGCCGGCTCCTTCCAGTATGTGTCGATTCGCGATCA
>CABVRR010000071.1:6214-16721 GCA_902500705.1 uncultured Nitrospira sp. | reverse complement strand
TTGTCGAAGGACGGATGATTTGATGTTGTTCCGTTCATGGTTCGACAGGCTCACCACGAACGGAAATCTTGGACGAGCAATCCTAGCCGCGAATCTGCTGCTCGCCATTTGATTCCGATCCAGTTTTGGACATGAACCTACAAGGAAGCTGATGAGCGACCAAGCCCAAATCGCGCTCGTCAACATGCCATTCAGCTATGCCAAGTATCCCTCTATCCAACTCGGCACGCTCTCTGCACTGCTGAAGTCCCATGGCATCTCCGTCGACTGTCACCATCTAAACGTCCGATTCGCCCACTTGATCGGCGTCGACTTGCATGAGTCGATCTGTGAGAAACGGGCGCTGTTCGGTGAATGGCTGTTTTCCTCGCTGTTGTTTCCAGATCATCCAAGACGAGCAGACTATCCTCGAGTGTTCAAACCTGTTTTTGAGCAGACAGCGAAAGAGAGCGGCAAGCCAGTCGGCTATTTCGAGGAATTGGCGACGCGCATCGCGCCTCAGTTTTTGACCTGGGCGCTGCGCTCGATCGATTGGGGGCAATATAAGCTTGTTGGTTTCACCTCAACCTTCGATCAGAACGTCGCCAGCCTGACGATGGCCAAGTTGATCAAGGACCTCTATCCCCACGTCACGGTCGTGTTCGGCGGAGCAAACTATGACGGCGAGATGGGCTATGAATACTTCCGGGCATTCCCGTTCATCGATCATGTGGTAGTCGGGGAGGGTGAGGAGAGTTTTCTGTCGCTCGTTCGTCAAGTTTTGACCGGCAGGAGGCAGAGTTGTCCCAAAGGCGTGGCATACCGGCAAGGTGAGCAGATTGGTTTTACGCCCAACACGGAACTCTTTTCCGATTTTGCGAAGACCGGGCCACCGGACTATGACGACTACTACCAGCTGCTTTCGGAACTCGGTCATACCGCGCAGGGGTTGGATCGTATTCTGTTGTATGAAGGCTCACGTGGCTGTTGGTGGGGCGAGAAACATCACTGTACGTTTTGCGGTCTCAATGCGCAGAGCATGAAGTTCCGGGCAAAGGCACCTGAGCAGGTGTTGCGTGAAATCGCCGATCTCTCACAGCGATATGATGCCGTCCGGTTTCGGCTGGTCGATAACATCATCGACATGGCGTATATCGAAAATCTTTTCGGCAAGTTCGCCGTCGACCATTGCGACTTGGATGTCTTCATTGAGACGAAGAGTAATCTGCAGAAACGGCAGATCAAGACGTTAGCGACGGGTGGGGTGAAATGCATGCAGCCGGGGCTGGAAAGTCTGAGCTTCACTCAGCTCCGGGCAATGGACAAAGGCGTCACTCCGATGCAGAACATCGTCTGCCTCAAGTGGAGCCAGTACTATCATGTAATGGTGTCATGGAATATCTTGCTCGGGTTTCCCGGTGAGACAAATGAGGATTACCAGCGCCAGCTCAAGCTGATTCCATCACTGCTCCATCTTCAACCGCCGGAGGCCACTGGGAAGTTCTGGCTCCAACGCTTCAGCCCCTACTTCACCAGACCGCATGAATATGGCATCCGTATCACGGGACCGGGGATGGCCTATGGCTATGTGTACGACGCACGGCAGGTGGATCTCAAGAAGATCGCCTATGACTTCGAGTACGAACTCGACAACTGGCCGGTCGATCCGCATCTGTATCAAGAGCTAGTTGCCGTGATTGAAGGTTGGCAACGGATGCATCGGTCAGGAGACAAGCCGTTTCTGTATTACTCAAAAGCACCGAACTATGTCACGGTCTACGACGGGCGTAACCCGAAAGCCTCGACTCGCCGGAGATATGAAGGCTTAGCCGCGTTGGTCATTGAAATCTGCAATGAGGCGGCAAAAAGTGCTGAGCAGATCCGAGCCGCAGTAGCAGGCCGAACCGATTGCGACGATGCGACCCTTCAACCCATCCTCAATGACCTCACGGCTCAGCGAGTCTTGTACGAGGAACGTGACAAGTACTTCACGTTGGCAATTCCTGAGAATCCGTACTTGTAATCTTTGCCCGAAGTCCTCTTCCGTAATCCGCTCGCGCTGAGCTTGTCGAAGCACAGCGTCGAATCATCAAAACCTGCTGGACAGTCCTACGTACGATCGCTACACTTGCACCCCATTTGTTCGGTGTCGTGTTCTCAGCACCGATTGTGGTGAGTCCTTCGATTGACTCAGGACAGGCTTGTCGAACCATGAGCGACATTTTCATCAGTTACGCCAGCGAGGACAAGGGTCGAGTGCAGGCTCTCGCTCGTGCATTTGAGCAAAAAGGGTGGTCGGTCTGGTGGGATCGGCGCATTCCCGTTGGTCGGTCGTTTGACGAAGTGATTGAGGAAGCATTGGATGCTTCGAAAACAGTCGTGGTCGTCTGGACCCAGACCTCGGTGAAATCGCAATGGGTCAAGAATGAAGCGCGGGAAGGGTTGCGCCGACGAGTGTTGTTCCCGGTGATGCTGGAAGCGGTCAAGCTCCCGCTGGAGTTTCGAGACGTGCAAGCTGCGCATCTCATGGATTGGCAACTAGGGCAGGACCACGCCGGGTTCGACCAATTTCTTGACGATCTGGCTCACAAGTTAGGTGCCCCCGTTACTACAGAGTCGAGGCTGATCGCTCCTCCTGCGAAGAACATTGTCGGAAAAGATGGTGCGCCGATGGTGCTGATTCCTGGCGGCAGTTTTTGGATGGGGAGTACGAAAGATGAAGTAGATCGGGCGATTCAGGACGGTATCAGGGAGATGGGAGGAGACCAACAGACTTCCGAGGGCTGGTTTAAACCAGAATGTCCTCGGCACCAGGTCCAAATCGATGCGTTCTATTTAGACCAGTACGAAGTCACCAACAGACTGTTCCGAGAATTCGTTGAGCAAACCGACTACCAGACCACGGCTGAGCGGGAAGGCAGCGTAGAGGCATTCGTGGAAGGGAAGGGGTGGGAGGAAGTGCATGGAGCGAGTTGGCGTCAGCCGGAAGCTGGGGTGACGGTTTTTGATTCTGGCCGGGCAGAGCATCCCGTCGTCTCCGTGTCATGGGATGATGCGCAGGCCTATTGTCGCTGGGCCGGGAAGCGTCTTCCCACAGAAGCGGAATTTGAGTATGCCCTGCGCGCAGGGACCACGACGAGATACTGGTGGGGAAATGGGAATCCGGGAGCGCGGCGGGTTGCGAATATTGCCGACGAATCAGCGAAACATCTTCTGAGCAACATCATGAGCGGCTATGACGACGGCTACGTACGGACGGCGCCCGTCGGGAGCTATGAGGCCAATCCCTGGGGGCTGCATGACATGACGGGAAATGTAGCGGAGTGGATGGCGGATTGGTATGGAGCCGACTACTATGCATCGAGCCCGGCAAGTAATCCGAAGGGGCCTTCGAGCGGAGAATATCGCGTGATTCGCGGTGGTTCCTGGATCGATGTACCGGTCTATATCCGCTCGGCAAATCGCTACTGGAACACCCCATCGTATCGGAATGCTACTCTCGGGTTCCGTTGTGCCCAGGACTCAAAATAACCTTTACCCTTTGACCCTGTTTCCTTTTCTCCGAATCTTGACTCGTTTTGTCTTACGTTCCGATACTAATCCGTTCGCCCTGAGCCCGTCGAAGGGCGAGGAATTCTGTGTCGTGCTGTTCATGCTTCGATCAGCTCAGCACGAATGAGACTCAGAGATGCAAAGCGTATTCAAGTCGAACGGAGAAACCTATCTGTAAGGCTATTGAACATTCCTTCATCCACTCAAACCGGCGAGACACCTATTCATAGGAGACTATGATGACTGGAGACTATTTCCTCAAAATCGACGGGATTGAAGGCGAGAGTCACGATGCAGAGCACAAGGGAGAAATCGAGTTGGATAGCTGGTCGTTCGGCGGAGTGAATTCCGGAGGTTCGCTGGTCGGTGGCGGGGCAAGAGTGGGAAAATTCACCGCGCAAGCGCTTCAGGTGACGATGAAAGTCAGCAAGGCTTCACCACGGATGTTTCAAGCCTGTGCGACCGGCGAGTATTTTAGGACTGCCATTCTGGTTGGGCGAAAGGGAAGTGAGAAGCCACTGGAATACGTGACGATCACGTTCAGTGATGTCCTGATTTCGTCCTATCAACAGAGCGGATCGCGTGGAGGAGACTCGGTTCCCACAGAACAGGCATCCATCAATTTCGCGAAGATCGAGATCGAATACCGAGAGCAAAATCCCGATGGCACCCTCGGCGAGCCTGTGAGAGGTGGGGTGGATCTGAAAAGCGGCCAGCGGATCTAGGGTCGTGTTCCGGCAGTTCTTCTCAGGATCTCGCTCATGCTGAGTTCTTCGATCAGCTCAAGACCGCCCTGTCGAAGCATGAGTTTTTCGGCTGACTCAAGGGAAAAGGATGATCAGCCTTCAGCGGTAGTATGAGTACATCTCCTACATCGACAGTTTGTCAGCGACATTCCGCATCTGTATGCCATGCACAAGAGATGCGCCGCCGCGGATGGCACAGGCGACGTGGACGGCTTCCGTCATTTCTTCGAGGTTTGATCCTTTCTCCAAGGAAGCCTGCGTGTAGGCATCGATGCAGTAGGGACATTGCACGGTGTGGGCGACGGCGAGCGCAATGAGTGCCTTCTCTCGTTCGGTCAGCGCCCCTTCAGCAAAGACGGCGTCGTAATAGCCTTTAAATTTCTTCCATAGGTCTTGGTTGCCTTTGCCGATATCAGCAAACTTGCTCAAATCGTGCGAGTGGTAATACGTGTCCATGAGACCCTCCTGTTTCGAGTTGATTTGGAGAAGAAAAGAAAAGCGTGGTGGAACGATCAGGCATTGCCCGGAGGCATGGGATCGACGTCGGACAGGGCTTTGGAGAAGCGAGCACCGACGAGGTCGGTGGCTTGTGTCATGAGATTCGTCACTTCCTGCCACTCAGTGGGCAGCAGGTCGTGCTTCAACTGCGGATGGATTGCCCACTGGGCTTCGACCTGGGTTCCCTTGCGGCTGACTAGTATGCGAAGCAACTCCACATCCCATGCCGAGTCGGTAACGTTGTCGTTGGGCTGAGCGGTGTTCTGTTGTTCGGAAGGAGGTCTAGTACGTGCCATGAGATGTGCCTCAGTCAAAATGTTCTTACAGCATACTGTATTTATCGCCACATTGTATATCAGGGGGCTTCTTGGGCGAGGACGGCAAGCATCGCCTCGTGGATTTGTCCGTTGCTGGCCACGAGTTCCTGCCCATAGATGGAAAGGTCTTTTCCGTTGAAATCAGTCAGCCGTCCACCAGCCTCTCGCACGATCACCGCCCCAGCCGCCATATCCCACGGATTGAGCCGCACCTCCCAGAAACCGTCGAAGCGTCCTGCTGCGACATAGCAGAGATCCAAGGCTGCAGACCCAGTCCTCCTGAGTCCCTGGGCTTTGAGGGCAAACTTGACGAAATGATCAAGGTTGTTTCGCGGGGTTTCCCGGATATCGTACGCAAAGCCCGTGACCAACAAGCTGCTATCGAGGGTCACTGCCTTGGACACATGGAGAGACCGACCGTTCAGTTGCGCGCCTTGATGCTCCATGGCCGTGAACAATTCGTTCCGTGAAGGATCAAAGACGACGCCGAGCACGCAGCGGCCTTCGTACTCAAGGCCGATGGAGACACAGTAGACGGGATACCCATGTGCGAAATTGGTTGTGCCGTCGAGCGGGTCGATAATCCAGAGATAGGGCGATTGCCCTTCTTCAACATGGCCACGCTCTTCAGCCAGAAACCGATGGGTAGGGAAGCTGGTCCGGATATGGTCGATGACGCATTGCTCGGCTGCGCGATCCGCATCGGTCACCAGATTGATAGGGGCTTTGTATTCGATGCGGAAGCCTGTTTCCGCGTACTTGAGAAGAAGGGTTCCAGCTTTCCTGCTCGCCGAGATTGCGACCTCAAGGAGGGTTTCTCGTGGGACTGATTCGTGAAGATTCAGCACGCTGGATTGTACCATGCTCAGGCCTGCCATCGATCATTTTATAGAGACGTTCGCACAAACAAGCCTTCTCTACAATTGCCATGCAAGGATTACATGTGCGCAAGGTGATGCGTAACTTCGAAAATACATTATTCCAATAATGAAACTTGACAGATTTTAGAAGCAGTGCTATAAAGCAAGCATGCTTTACGAGAGGTGCTTGTGGAAGAATTAACAGACATTCTCGTTGGGCTTGAGCAGCGGATCAACGCCTACAAGAGTCGATTTCAGGACTTAGAGAAGAAGCGTCGTCGCTTGGATGACGAAATCGCAACGATCAAGAAATATCTCGAGCTTGCAGAAACTCTCTATCGCGTTGAGGCTGATAAGGCCAAGCTCGCCAGCCTCTCTCACCAGATTATTCCCACAGATGACTCCAAGGGTGTTCGCCCCCCACCGGTCATGGATGTGACTGATCAATCACGAGAAATTCTTCTTGGCAGAAGTAAGTACGTTGGGAAGAGTGTGCCGCAGGCGGCGTATGAGATTCTCCGCGAATCGAATCGCGCGATGCATGCGAAGGAGCTGGTGCAGCGGTTGATCGAAGGCGGCCTTCAGATTAAAGGGAAAACGCCGCTGACGTCGATTGCCACATCGCTCAAGCGTGACAAACGGTTCAGGAAGGTCGGTCCCAATACGTTCGAGGCTTTGGACGATATGCTGATTCAGGCTGTGTAGCGATCGGTCAACGGGCGTAACGTGACACTGCGAAGGGGGGTGAGACTCTTGGCAACGAAGAAAGCAGCAAAGAAAAAGAAGAAGTAATCCCTGCCGTAACGATGATGCGCCGGGGGTGAGGTTACTTACTCCCGGCGTGCCATATCCCTCAGTACTCCAAGCAAGGAAGCGCCTCTCCCTGCACGAGCAGTATCACTCAGACAATCAGGAGCCCAGAGATAAGAGCTAGGAGGCCTGAAGTGCGATGGCCGGCTGAAGGTGCAGCGCGTGTGCGGCTGTTCGCTTCTCTTTCCCCTTCGGCTCAGTGTTCAACAAGACCCACTTTTCTGGTTGTTGAAGGATCTGTTGAACCAGCCGAGTGTGAAGCGCATGTCCTGACCGATCGGCAATGATATGCCCGATAAAGGACATACCGAGGAGAGAAAAGTCACCGATGAGATCAAGGATCTTGTGGCGGACGAATTCATCGTCAAACCGGAGGCCGGAATCATTGACGATGCCGTCTTGCGACAGCACAACAGTATTGTCTAGTGTTCCACCTTTCCCAAGCCCGCGAGCCCACAATGCTTGAACTTCTTGCAGAAACCCGAACGTCCTGGCCTCGGCGATTTCGCTCTCAAAGGTGCTGATGGAGCAATCATAGCTGTAGGTCTGTGTGTTAATGAGTGGATGGGCATAGTGAATCGAGTAGGTGATCCTCGGAGTAGAGGAAGGTTCGATTCGCACGCGCTTTGATCCCTCAGTCACTTCGATCGGGGACATGATCTTCAGAAACGGTTGCTTGCGATCCTGCGGGACGGTACCGACAGACTGAATCAGCCGGACAAACGGCGCGGCGCTCCCATCCATGACTGGCACTTCACTGGCCGTCAAATCAACAAACACATTATCGACCTGAAGGCCCGCGAGAGCAGAGAGTAAATGTTCAATGGTTTGGACCTGGAATCCATTGCCTTTGATGGCCGTGCACAATTCAGTCGGAATTCGATGCTCGATGGAGGCGGAAAGATAGGTCTCGCCGGTTGCGTTATGATTCACAAACACCACGCCGGTATCAGGTGGGGCGGGTCGAAGCGTAATGGATGCGGACTGACCGGAGTGAAGCCCCACACCAGAACAGGTGACCGCCGCCGCTAGTGTTTGTTGATTCCGCACAAGTCCTCCCTCCGTAAAAAACAATCGCAAGGAATTCGTTAGCTCTCAGTTTGTCAAAAGCAATTCACATGCCATTAAAAATAAAAAACAAGCAGTTGATATTTAATGTAAATAAAGAATTTTTTCAAATCCATGGCTGTATCTAAAAAGACACAACTGTGTGCTTCCAGAAGGCATCCGTCCAGAGATTGAAGGTGCCTAGGCTTGAAGGACAATGGATTGTGGAAGAGCTCACGGTATCACGAGGGATATCGTCAGGCAACCCTTGATGCAGACCTCGGATGCAGGGTTTTGTTCGCCTCTCTCTCGTCATATTTCAAGGAATCACCCGCACGATATTTCACGTGCAGTGAATTACTGAGACAAGACGTCGTGAAGAACATCGCTCAATCGGTGCCGTCATATCCCACTCTGTGTCGCCGTGTGGGGCATGGTGTTGAGTCGCGCACAAGGACGCAACTCCACTCATATATTCGAATATTCGAACGCTCATACGACATTGTCGAATGGAACCTACAGGTGGTTCGGAATAGTCATATTGCAGTCAGCTGGTGATGAAATGCGCCAAAAGTGAAAAAGTGATGACAAATAGAGAGAGTCGGATACTCTCATGTCAAGACGTGCATATGGCCCTACTTAGGCCATTCAACATCCACGGCAAGGTTCTGTGCCATGCCATGAGGTGACGGAGCCTGATTGGACGAAGAATGAGAGGCACGGTGGAGAAGCATACTCCTCCGACGCAGCATCGCCGCGCGATGTTTCGTCTTCTATTGGGTTGTCTCGTGATCATTGTCGTGCATGGGTGTGCCCTGAAACCGATCCCTCTGACGACGGACGAGATCCAGGCACGGGTGAGTGCGGATCGGGCTGTTCTCACGAAGGAACAGGAGCCGCTGAATGGTCCGGTGGATTTGTATGAGGCGATCGCTAGAGCGTTGAAATACAATCTCGACGCGCGAGTCGAGTTGATGCACAAGATGCTAGCGCAGACGCAGCTGGATCTCTCTCACTATGCGATGTTACCTCGTCTTGCTGCCAATGCAGGGTTTGACGGAAGAAATAATTTCCCTGGCGGCGTCGCCCAATCCTTGCTGACGGGCCGACAGGTGTTGGAGCCGTTTACCTCTGCTGAGAAAAACATCTTTTCGGCAGACCTGTCCCTCAGTTGGAACGTGTTGGACTTCGGGTTGTCCTACATTCGGGCCAAGCAAGCGGCGGACGATGTCTTAATTGCCGAGGAAGAGCGGCGACGCGTCGCCAACCGAGTCATGCAGGATGTCCGTATTGCCTATTGGCGTGCGGTCAGTGCTGAACGAATCCTCCCCTCGTTGAAACAGCTGGATGAGTGGGTGAAGCGCGCGCTGGATAAGGCGCAGGCTGTGCACGATGAACGGCTGAATGCGCCGTTGGTTCCCTTGCAATACAAGCTCGATCTCCTCAATACCCAACGGTATATTCAACAGCTTTTCCGCGATCTGAATATCGCCAAACTGCAACTCGCCGCGCTGATCAACCTTCCTCCCGGACAGGAGCACGATCTTATCCTGATGGTTCCGGAACGCGAGGGCCAGACGATCGAATTGCCGTCCAATATGGAGATTCTTGAGGACCAGGCGCTTCAGGCGAGACCGGAACTACGAATGATCGACTATCGCCGTCGCATCAACGCGCACGAGACCAAAGCCGCGATTCTTGAAATGTTGCCGAGCTTGAACCTCCAAGTCGGTGGGAACTACAGCAGCAATAGTTTCCTCTTCAATAACCATTGGGCGGCCTATGCGGCGCGAACCAGTTGGAATTTGCTGAACCTCTTGCGATATCCCGCGCGAGCCAAGACGATCGAAGCACAGGACAAAGTGCTCCATGCGCAAAATCTCGCGCTGACCATGGCCGTGCTGTCTCAGGTCCACGTCAGCGTCGCGCAAATGGCACACGCGAAAAAAGAAGTGTCGACGGCGGCCCTGTATTACGACACGCAGTCGAAAATCGCCGAGCACATGCGACTGGCCTGGCGTTCGTCCAAACTCAGCGAGCAAACTGTCTTACGCGAACAAGTGGTCCAGGTAGCGGCACAGCTCCGGTATGACGCCGTGGAGGCCGAGGCACAAACGGCATGGGCGGCGTTGTTGGCGGCAATCGGCGAGGACATTTTGCCGAACGATCTGAAACAAGAGCAGAATGTGTCGGATCTGGCACGGCAACTCCGTGTGCGATGGTTGAAAAGCAAGGAGTTGCTGCAATGACGTTTCGCAATCGGTGGCCGGCTGGAAGCGCGTTTTATGCGCTCTGGTTCCTCATTACGACAATTCCCGCCGCGGCGAGCCCTACGGCTGAGGCCAAGCCGGCGAGCAGCGCGGCGGAGTTAAGCACGATTCGTGGGGTCGTCAAGGCGACCGCGCAGGCGACTTTGGCGAGTCAGGTGCAAGGACGAATCAGCCAACTCCCGTTTAAGGAAGGACAACGCTTTAAAAAAGGGGCGATGTTGGTCGGTCTCGACTGTTCAAAATATGAGGCTGAACTAGCCAGCGCGCGCGCGGAACATCGCGGCAAGACAAAAACCTATGAGAACAACGTGCGCTTGGCCGAACATCAAGCCGTGGGACAACTTGAGCTGGAGGTCTCGCAGGCCGAATCCGAGAAAGCGTCGGCTGTCGTGAAGGCTGCCCAGGTCAATGTCGATGGGTGTACGATC
>CABVRR010000071.1:0-6114 GCA_902500705.1 uncultured Nitrospira sp. | reverse complement strand
CGTCGTTTGCCGTCTTGCTTCAGATGGAGAGAATGGTGCGCGCCGCCCGAACTCGACAAGAACTCCAGTTTCTGTTTGTGAATGAATCGCGTCGGCTGGTCTCCTATCGTCACGCCATCTTCTTGGTCCCCTCGACGGATTCCGGACAATCATATGTGGCGCGTGCTGCGTCAAGTGTACCGGTCCTGGACAGCACGGCACCCCTGATTCAGTGGACCGAGCGACTCATCCGGGATCTCCGCAAGACGTCGACGGACTCCGGTATTCGATCCATCACGGCGGCAGAGTGCTCTCCTGAATCGAGAACGGATTGGCACGAGTTCACCGGCGGGTACGGCCTCTGGTGTCCGCTCAAGCATCCCGATGAGCAGCTGACGGGTGGATTATGGCTGACCAGGGATCAGCCATGGCCGGAATACGAACTCACGATCCTTGATCGACTCCGCGAGGCCTATGCCTATGCTTGGCGTGCAGTGAGTCCCTCCAAGGCATCACGCTGGCGATGGGGGTTGAACCGCACGACCACATGGATGCTTATGATCGCGATGATAGGCGCCCTTGCCCTTCCGGTTCGAATGTCGACATTGGCGCCCGCCAAGATCGTGGCCAAAGACCCGATCATCGTCAGCGCTCCGATCGATGGCGTGATCGCAGATATCTTTGTGTTGCCGAATAGTCCGGTGTCGCACGGCGACGTGCTGTTCAAGTATGAGGACACGACGTTCCGGAGCGACTATCAAGTCGCAGAACGGAATCTTGATGTGGCGATGGCGCAATATCGGCGCGCAGCTCAGGGAGCGTTCGTGGAAGCGAATCAACAGGCAGATGTTCCTCTGCTGAAAGCAGAAGTGCAACTCCGTGAGACGGAGCGGAACTACGCGTATGAGCGATTGACGAAAGTCGAGGTTAAAGCCGACCACGAGGGGATTCTTCTGTATACGGATAAATCGGATTGGATCGGAAAACCGGTGGTGGTAGGGCAACGTATCATGGAACTCGCGAATCCACAGCAACTGGAAGTTCGAATCGATCTTCCGGTGGACGATGCGATCGTCCTTCGAAACGGCGCTCCGGTGACGCTGTTTTTCAGTGCCGATCCGCTTTCCAGCGTTGCTGCAACGTTGAGTCATGCGAGTTATCACGCCGAAGTGCTGCCGAATAATACGTTAGCCTATCGAGTGACGGCCCAGATCGAGCATGATTCAGGGCAGTTTCGAATCGGTTGGCAAGGGAGTGCAAAAATCTATGGGGAACAGGTCTCGCTCTTTACCTACCTGTTCCGTCGTCCCATTGCCGCGATCCGACCATGGGTCGGCAGATGACACTGAGGGGTTCCACGGATGAACCGCGGTTGCCGCCGCTGCGTGAGGATGTGCGCCTGGTCACCGGGGCGCCGGCTGCCGATGGGGCTCCGACGTGGGTGCTCGTCGATCCGGTTCGAGGGAAATATTTTCAGATCGGGTGGGCGGCGTATCAGATGCTGTCTCGTTGGAGCGGTCGGTCTGCTGAGGGCGTCCTCGCGCAGATTCATGCCGAGACCACCTGTCGAGTCACGCCTCGCGATTTGGAAGAGTTTCTTCGGTTCTTACAAACGAACTATCTCCTGCGAGAACTCCCCACCGGCGGTTACCGAGCCTATGAGGCTCATGCTGAAGCCGCCAAACCGCAATGGTTGGCGTGGTTGATTCATCACTATTTGTTCCTTCAGATTCCACTGGTACGTCCTGACCGATTTCTTCGCGCCACCCTTCCCTCTGTCGAGTGGCTCTTCACCCGATCGACCGCCTGGGTGATCGGACTGGTCGGGCTGACGGGTGTCTATCTCGTTTCCCGCCAATGGGACGCCTTTACGGCTACGATGCTGCACTTCTTCACCCCACGCGGGTTTGCGCTGTCTGTCTTGTGTGTGGCCGTCGTCAAGATCTTCCATGAGCTGGGCCATGCGTATACGGCGACGCGCTATGGGTGTCGGGTCCACACGATGGGCATTGCCATGGTCGTTCTGGTTCCGATGCTGTACGCCGATACGTCGGATGCGTGGCGACTCCCTTCTCGTCGTCACCGTGCCGCAATCGGCGCCGCCGGGATGATTGTCGAATGCTCGTTGGCTGCGCTGGCCATTTTCGCGTGGAGTTTTTTGGACGACGGCACAGCGAAGAGCCTGGCCTTCATCACGGCTACCACGAGCCTCATGCTGGGCGCAGGCATCAATCTGAATCCGTTCATGCGGTTCGATGGGTATTATGTGCTCTCCGATATTTTAGGTATTCCCAATTTGCATGAGCGAGCCTTTGCCTTTGGGCGATGGCAACTCAGGCGACTGTTATTCGGTCTGGACGGGCCAGCGCCTGAGCTCGTGTCTCCCACTCGACGCAACTTCCTCGTCTGGTTCGCCTGGGGAACGTGGGCCTACCGGTTTCTGTTGTTTCTCGGGATTGCGTTCATCGTCTATCACTTCTTTTTCAAGTTGCTGGGACTCATCTTGTTTGCGATCGAGATCGGCTGGTTCATTCTGCTGCCGATTGCGCGTGAAGTGCGTGCATGGTGGGCCTTGCGAGAGGCAGTCCGTGAGCGAGGGCGCGTCTGGATATCGGCGGCGGTGGTAGGAGGGCTGGTCGGGGTGTTGTTCATCCCGTGGTCTGATCGCATCAGCCTTCCGGCGGTACTGGAAGCTGCCCCATATGCCACGCTGTACGCGCCGATGTCAGGCCGTATTGTCGACCTCACGGTGCAAGAAGGACAACAGGTGGAACGGGGTGACGGATTAGTCACCGTCGCGTCGCCGGAGCTGGAAAAAGAGTTGGCGCTGACGAGAAAACGGATCGAGGTCGAACAGCTGAAAAAACGACGGGAAATCGCCGATCAGCAGGAATTAACGAAGCATCACGTGACACTGGAAACCTTGAAGGTTCGCCTCTCACAGCTCGAAGGACTGATGCAGCAGCAACATAATCTGTCGCTCACGGCGCCTATTGCGGGGCTCGTGACCGACCGAGCAGAGGCGTTGCATGTCGGACGATGGATCAACAGGGAATTGCCGATTGCGTATCTGGTCGATCCGGCAGGGGAAGAGCTGCACGCGGTGGCCCCTGAAACCGAGGTCGAGTATCTCCGCGCGGGGCAATCTGCTCGATTCATTCCCGATAGTGCGGAACGCTCGAGCTTGCACGCCCGGGTGGTCGAGGTTCGAGATATCGATGAACAGAGTTTCACCGTTCCGTACCTGGCGTCGCTCTACGGTGGAGCTGTACCGGTGAGAGAGGATGCCGACCATAAGCTACGACCAGAAACCTCTGTCTATCGTGTCACGTTGCAGCTCGTCGAGCCGCCTCCACGCTGGCAGCAAGCGGTTCGCGGCACCGTTCTTGTGGAAGGCCCTCACATCAGCCTTGCCCAACGGGTGTGGGACAAGAGCCTGCGCATTCTTATCCGCGAAAGCGGCATCTAGTTCACTCAAGGGCCCAATTCGCTCTATCGGCACTCCTGTCCACGCAGAAGCAGGCAGCAGCGTTCATTCTATCCCCATGGTGCAGTCCTGCCACGGGCTGCTTCGGACATAAGGCCTAAGTGCCCTGTAGAAAAGGGGAATTTGCTTCGTGGCGTGACACCCTCTTGCTACAGTCGTTGATAGATCGGGGACTCAGGTCTGCGCGTATCTATGCGCATAGATGATGAGAACGCTACGTAGACGCAAGAAGCCTGCGGGCAAACCCTCCTGCGGGCAACGACTCTCGTCGGGGCACATGGCTCCAGCCTCATCGGTTGGCGCCTCCTGGTTCGCCCTCGAACCGAGGATCATGTTCGACGGCGCCGCTGCGGCGACGGTTGACGGTATAGCCACTGCACAATCCGCTCAAAGCCATACAGAGACATCCTTTCCGACTGATGATGTGACAGCAGCGGATACCGTTCCCTCTGCCGCGCCCACCGGCGAGCCGCAATTCACCTCCGGCGATCAGGCACTGTTCGATGCGCTGGCGACCTATGATGCCTCACACGCTCGTCAAGAAATCGTGTTCCTCTCTCCCACGGTTCGTGAGTACCAAAAACTACTCGATGGTCTCAGCCCTGATGTCGAAGTCCATGTCCTCGATCCGACTCGGGACGGTGTCGCACAGATGGCGGAGGTGCTGGCAGGTCGGACCGGAGTAGATGCGGTACATCTCATCACCGAAGGGAATGAGGCGCAGCTTCATCTTGGCACAAGCTTCCTGACACAAGACTCAATCAATACCCAGTATGCGCAGGGATTTCAAGAAATTGGGCAAGCTCTCTCGGCAGATGCCGATGTCTTGATCTATGGCTGTAACTTCGGCCGTGGCGAGGCCGGAGCCGAGGTGATCCGGACGCTGGCGATGCTTACTGGGGCAGATGTGGCGGCGAGTACGGACTTGACCGGTCATATGTCACAAACAGGCGATTGGATCTTGGAAAGTACCACCGGAACGATCGAGAGCGCCATCGTGATCAGCACGTCGACACAGGCGGCATGGGACCACACCATGCTGACCTACACGGTGAGCAACCTGAACGATTCCGGCGTTGGCTCGTTACGTGATGCGATTGCCCAGTCAAATGCATCGACAACCGTGGACGACACGATCGTCTTCTCCGTATCGGGCACCATTACGCTCCTGAGCGGGCTTACGATTTCTGATACGGTTTCGATCGACGCGAGCAGTAGTGGGTTGCCATCCATCGTGCTTGACGGGAACGACTTAGCTGCCGATGGTTTAGTCCTCGCCAGTGGTTCAGGCAACAGCACGATTCGGGGGTTCGTCGTCCGCGACTTCGGTGATGACGGGATTGAGATCCAAGCCGGATCCGATGGCAATACGATAGCGGGCAACTACATCGGCCGGCTCAATACGTCGGGAACGGATGCCGGAGCGGGTGAAGCCAATTCGAACAGTGGTCTGCGAATCCAAAGCGCCAACAACATCATCGGCGGTTCTACCGCGGCCGATCGTAACGTCATTTCCGGCAATTCTACTATCGGCATCGTGGTCACCGGAGCTTCGGCCGTCGGCAACCAAATCTCTGGCAACTACATCGGGCTTAATGCCGGCGGCAGCACGACGCTTGGCAATGGCGATGACGGTATTCAGCTGATCGATGGCTCGTCGGGTACCATCGTGGGTGGTAACAGCACAGCGTACCGCAATGTTATTGCAGCCAACGGAGACGGTATCCAAGTTGGACTGAACACCGGCTCGAACAATAACGTAATTCGCCACAACTACGTAGGCACGGATAGCACCGGACTACTTGCGCGCGGCAACTCCGACGATGGAATCGATGTCTGGAGGAACTCGGCGGGTAATCAGATTCTAAACAACGTCGTTGCCGCCAATTCCGCAAACGGCCTGTTCATCGGCAACAACATCGGCGACGCCTCTGGTACGGTGATTCAGGGTAATTGGGTTGGCGTGGGCGCTGATGGCATAACCGCACTGGGCAACCTAGGCGATGGTATCGATCTGGGGAGCGGTGCGCTTGCCAATAACGTGCGTGTGGGCGGTACAGGTGTGGGTGAGGGCAACATCGTTGCCAACAATAGTCAAGACGGCATTTGGATCGCCTCCAGCACCGGCATTAGCATCCTGGGCAACAGCATTTACAACAATGGTGAGACGGGTATCGACCTTGCGCCCGGTGGAGTGACCACGAACGATGCTGGTGACGTAGACACGGGCGCAAACAATCTACAAAACTTTCCGGTCCTGAGCGGCGCGGTGCGCAGCAATGCTTCGAGCACCACCATCACCGGTACGCTCAACAGCACGGCCAACAGCTACTTTCGCATCGAGTTCTTCTCCAACGTCAGTGTGGATAGCACCAACTATGGTGAAGGGCAGACGTATCTTGGCTATGCCAACGTGGCCACCAACGGCAGCGGCAACGCCACGTTCAATGCGGTGCTTTCGGTGGATGTGCAGCCGGGGCGGTACATTTCGGCCACTGCTACCAAGAGTGACAGCGCATACACCACCTTCACCGACACCTCGGAGTTTGCGCAGAGCATCGTCGTCAACGCGGCCCCAGTCAATACTGTCCCGGGAGCGCAGAGCACCAACGAAGACACGAATCTCGTGTTCTCGTCGGGCAACGGCA
>CABVRR010000070.1:16200-17317 GCA_902500705.1 uncultured Nitrospira sp. | reverse complement strand
GACTGCGTCACCACTCGCTGCCGGAGACGGATGGCCTGCTGGATTCTCCGTCGCCAAAACGTCTCATCGATCGGTTCATCTTCGAATGTCAGGAGACGGACACGAATTTTGGACGCAGGGTTATAGAGACCGCGCCCGTAGAATTGTCCGTCGGGGGTCAGGACATCGACCAAGTCCCCGGCTGCGGCTTGACCAGTGAGTGGTCCAACATGGCCGGCAAAGAGCCAGAGAGGCCGTCCCTCCGGGACGCGGAGTGACATAAGGCGGACCTGGGCCATCGGTGTCATTGTCTGTTCTCCTGTAACAGGGTGTGCCTGACTGCGTGCGTGAATGTTCACTTGCCGGCTATCGTCAACCCGATCATCACATGCTCATTGCTTGACGAACTCCGGCCAGTATGTTTTCCTGATGACGAAGCGTGCTCACTGTCAGGTGTGAGGATAAAGCAGATATGGGCGACAAAGCCACCATTGGTTCTGCCGTACTGGATCGCCTGCATCGCCTGGGCGTCCGTCATATTTTCGGCATTCCCGGCGACTACGTTCTGTCCCTCTACCAACTGATCGAAGCCTCCCCGATCACACACGTCGGGACCACGAGAGAGGATTGTGCCGGGTTTGCCGCAGATGCCTATGCGCGGATCAACGGCATCGGCGCCGTCTGCGTCACCTACTGTGTCGGCGGTCTCAATACCGTCAATGCCATTGCCTGCGCCTATGCCGAACGGTCGCCGGTCGTATTATTGACCGGCTCACCCGGCCTCTCTGAGCGGACACGCACTCCCTATTTGCACCATATGGTTCGAGACTTCGCGACGCAACGAGAAGTCTTCGAACGGATGACGGTCGCCGCAGTCACGCTGGATGATCCGTTGACCGCTGAGCGAGAGATGGATCGCGCCTTTGCCGCCCTGCTGCGCTACCGCCGTCCCATTTATATCGAAATCCCACGAGACATGGTCCACTGTCCGCTGACTGGCGGTATGAAGCCCTTCTGCATTGAAGACACGCCGAGTGATCCCGCCGCCTTGGAGGAAGCGATCAGTGAAGTGCGGATCATGCTCGCCTCAGCCAAGCGCCCAGCCATGCTCGTGGGAGCAGAAGTCGGCCGATTCGGC
>CABVRR010000070.1:9524-16100 GCA_902500705.1 uncultured Nitrospira sp. | reverse complement strand
CAGGATTTCGTCCAAGGCCTCGTGCGATCGCCGCTTCCCTCGTTTTCTCGTTCCCAACGTTCGCTCCCGACTCGAACGATGACGGCACCATCGACGCCGGACTTGGATGCACCGGTGACGTTGGAAGGACTCTTCCGCCATCTGGATACGGTGCTGACGGAAAAAACGGTCGTGATCGCAGACGTAGGGGAATCGCTTTTTGCCGCCGCCGACCTGCATGTGCGCCATCGATTTGAGTTTTTGTCTCCGGCCTATTACACATCGATGGGATTTGCCGTGCCTGCCGCGTTAGGTGCGTCGTTCGCCGACCCCAGCCTACGTCCGATCGTCTTGGTGGGAGATGGCGCCTTCCAGATGACCGGGACGGAGTTGGCCAGCTGCGTGCGCTATGGGCAGGCCCCGATTGTCATCCTCCTCAATAATCGCGGCTATTCAACCGAACGAGAAATCTTGGAAGGTCCGTTTAACGATGTCCATGAATGGCAGTATGAAAAAGTCTGTGACCTGATCGGAGGTGGCACGGGATCACGTGTGCAGACTCAACGAGAATTCGAACAGAATCTGTCCGCCGCCTTTGCAGACCACAGCCGACTGCACTTGCTCAATGTCCTCTTGAGCCCCAGCGATCGATCCCCCGGCATGGTGCGACTGGCACGACGCCTAGGAAAGAAACTATCGACGGATAAACCGTAGGTAAAACCATTCTCTCCTGCCTGCTTTTCCCTACATCTATCTCGGTCACCCGCAATATACCCGGCATCAAGAAGCGCTACACAGCAAACGCAACGGTCAAAATCTGCAATGGCACATCCTCTGCAATCTTCTGATTTGTAATTCGAATCGGCTGGGTATAGTCTCTTTCTTCCGATTCCTTTGTCTTTACCCGAAGACCGACTTTCAGCAATAATCAGGGAACTGCGGAGAGGATAGTGTGTCTGACTTTTATCAAAATGGGGTTGTGACCGTTCTCCACCGTCTCGGACAGTCCAATGTCGAGCAGTTGGAAGAGGAGCTGGAACGGTACGCGAGGACGACACCGATCGCCTTGGTCCTGCCCTCACTCTATGCGGAGCTGGAACGCTCCGCGCTCAAGCGAATCGTCGATACGCTGAGCGAGGTTCGCTACATCAACGAAATCGTCATCTCATTGGACCACGCCTCCGCGTTGGAATTCAGACTGGCGAAGCAATTTTTTTCCCAACTCCCCCAACGAGTCCGCGTGATCTGGAACGACGGCGCCCGAATCCAGGCGTTGTTGAATACGTTGGTCTCGCATGAAATCGACATCGGGCATCAAGGGAAGGGACGAGGATGTTGGACAGCGTACGGATATGTGTTGGCCCGAGGCGAGAGCCAGGTCATCGCCCTGCATGACTGCGACATCGTGAGTTACGATCGCCAGTATCTTGCGCGTCTCTGTTATCCCATCGCTAATCCGAACCTTGCTTACGAATTTTGTAAGGGCTACTACAGTCGCGTAACGGACCGCATGCACGGACGCGTGACGCGTCTCTTCATCACCCCGCTGATCCGCAGTCTGCAACTGCTGGTCGGGGCGCATCCCCTCCTCTCATTTCTGGACAGCTTTCGGTACCCGCTTGCCGGTGAGTTCGCGATGGTGCGAGATTTGGCGTGGATCAACCGTATTCCCGGCGACTGGGGATTGGAGATCGGAATGTTGGCCGAGGTGTACCGCAATTGTGCGCTCCGGCGGATCTGTCAGGCCGATATCGCCGATGCGTACGAGCACAAACATCAAACGCTGTCGACCCACAATCCGGACGCCGGCTTATTGAAAATGTGCGTCGATATTACGAAATCGCTGTTCAGAAACTTGGCGAGCGAAGGGCTGGTCCTGTCGGACAGCGGGCTCAAAACCTTGCGCGCCACCTATCTCCAGGCCGCGCAAGAAGCCATCAGCCGGTATGAAAACGATGCAGCCATCAACAGTTTGCAGTTCGATCGCCATGAAGAGCGACGTGCCGTCGAAGTCTTTCTGCGTGGAATGACCTTAGCGACGGACAGTTTCCTCGGAGATCCGTTAGGCGTCCCCATGATCTCGAACTGGAGCCGCGTGACCCACGCCGTACCCGATATTTTCCATCGACTGATGGACGCCGTGGAACAAGACCACACGTGGGACCCCACAGCGGAAACCAGGCAACCTGTCTCATGAACACTACTCCGATCCCGCTCACGCATGAAACTGAAGAGCTGCTGGAGGCGGTGCGCAGCGCCGATATTCTGGTCGGCATCCCCAGCTTCAACAATGCGGGCACCGTCGGGCACGTCGTTCGCGCCGTGGGTGCGGGCCTGGCCAAATACTTTCACGGCCATCGCGCCGTCCTGGTGAATGCCGACGGCGGCTCCACCGACGACACCCCTGCCATCGTCGGGCATACGATGGTCGACCTGGAGCCCCTCTTTATCAGCGATCGCCAGAGCACGCTCCATCGCATCATCACGCCCTATCACGGCATCCCTGGAAAGGGCAGTGCGTTTCGCACGATTTTCGAGATCGCGCGTCGACTCAAGGTTAAAGCCTGCGCCGTCGTCGATTCGGACGTCCGCAGCATTACTCCCGAATGGATGGAACTGCTCCTGCACCCGATCATCAAAGAAGGCTACGACTATGTGGCTCCCTATTATCGACGCCACAAGTACGACGGCACCATCACCAACAGCATCGCCTATCCGCTCACCCGTGCGCTGTATGGGCAGGAGGTTCGTCAGCCGATCGGTGGAGATTTCGGCTTCACGGGAGAACTTGCGCAGCATTATCTCGAAAAACATGTCTGGGAGTCCGATGTGGCGCGCTTCGGGATCGACATCTGGATGACGACCGAGGCCATTACAAGCGGAGCCAAAGTCTGTCAAAGCTTTCTCGGTGCCAAGATTCATGATCCAAAAGATCCGGCCGCAGACCTCTCGTCCATGCTGCGGCAGGTCGTGGGAGCCTTATTCGCCTTGATGGAAGCCCATGCCCCCAATTGGCTGCCGATCACAGATTCGCGTAAGGTGCCGCTCTTCGGTTTTCAGTATGAGGTGGGCGTCGAGCCGGTGAACGTTAATGTCGAGCGGATGGTGAACCTGTTTCATCTCGGACTCACGGATCTGCATAATATTTGGGCCCGTCTGCTCTCTGCGGACGCCTTGGATCAGCTGTCTCGACTGCGGGATGTTCCCCTCCGAGACTTCCGCATTCCTGATTCACTGTGGGCTCAGATTATCTACGATGCTGCGTTGGCGCATCATCGGAACGTGCTGCCACAAGAGCATCTTCTGAAAGCCCTGACCCCTCTGTATTTGGGCAAGACCGCATCATTCGTACTGGATAGCCAGGGGTTGACCACAGCGGAAGCCGAACATCTCATCGAAGCGCTTTGCCGGACATTCGAGAAACAGAAAGACTATCTTGTCTCACGTTGGCCTCAGTCTCATGATACGCGCGAGGTCATCGATGCCGCGCGCGAGGCCTGAAAGGAGCCAGCCATGACTACAAGCTGGGAACAGACATTACTCGGACCAGTCGCCGCGCTCGGCGAACGCGTCTTTGCCATTCTTCCGAATATTCTGGCCATGCTGGTCCTCTTGCTGGTTGGCCTTGGCGCAGCCTGGGGCGCCGGACATTTGACGGAGCGGCTGCTGCGCGTCATCGGCCTGGATCGTCTCTGCGATCGAATCGGCATTGCCGCCGCCCTTCTCCGAGGAGGCATTAAGGCCGATCCCTCTTATCTCATCGGTCGTATTACTTACTGGCTGATCGTGATCTTCGCCACCACGGCATCGCTGGGCGCGCTCGATGTGACTCCGATCAATGAAGCCGCGCACTCGCTCTTGTCCTATATTCCCCACTTAGTCACAGCAGCCGTGATCGGGGTGATCGGCTATCTCGTCTCGAACTTCGTGTCACAGGCCGTCCTTATCGCCGCCGTGAACGCAGGATTGCCTCCGGCCCGCTGGATCGCAGCCGGGACACGGTGGGGCATTCAGCTCCTGGCGGTCGCCATGGCGCTCGAACAGCTGGGGATCGCCCAGCACATCGTCGTCGTGGGATTCGGCATTACCTGGGGAGGGCTTGTCCTCGCAGGGGCACTGGCGCTGGGATTGGGTGGGAGGGATCTGGCGAAGGACTTCCTGGAGCGACGCCTGGCCGGACATTCACGATCGCAGATCAACGAGGATCTCCGTCATCTCTAACCCTATGTCGCGCTATATCCTATTTACAGATCTCGACGGTTGTCTCCTGGACAACGACACGTACGCCTTTGACGAGGCGCGTCCGGCGCTTGCCGCCCTGCGCGCGGAGCACATTCCGGTCATTCTCGTCTCCGGAAAAACCCGCGCGGAAATCGAACCGCTCCGAGAGCGCCTCGACCACCATCATCCCTTCATCGTCGAGAACGGCGCGGCGGTCTTTGTGCCCCTCAATACATTCGACTTTCCCCTGGAGCGGTCGCGACGCCGTTCCAGCTATCACAGTATTGAATTAGGCACGCCCTATGCCCTACTCCGAGACGTGCTCCGACAAATCGAAGACACGGTGGGTACACCGCTCCGAGGGTTCGGCGATCTGTCGGTCGATGAAGTCATGGCCAATACAGGACTCTCCCGAGAAGATGCCTTACGGGCGATGCTGCGGGAATTCGATGAGCCGTTTTTGGTCAACGCCCCGCAGAAGTTGATCGAGGAAGTCTGCCGGCAGATCGTGCGGCGCGGTCTGAGTTGGACACGAGGCGGACGGTTTTTTCACTTGATGGGCAACAACGACAAAGGTCGAGCCGCAGAAATTCTGCTCCGCTGCTACAAACGACAAGGGCGTCTGGCTGACCTACCGGACGACATTGAAACCATCGGTCTCGGTGACAGCCTGAATGATCTGCCGCTCTTACTGACGGTCGATCATCCGATACTGGTACAAAAGCCGGACGGCTCGTACGACCCCGACATCAACATCCCGAACCTCATCCGTGCGCCAGGCATCGGCCCTACCGGCTGGAATCGCGCCGTCTTGGACCTGCTCAATCAGACCTCGGAAGAGACATCCCCAGGCCGATCAGCAAACAGCCGAGCCACCTAAGCCGCCTCACTTCGGAATGTTCTGCTCAATCTTCTGCCGGATTAATAATGTGCAACCCGGCGGCCTTCGACGCGGCCAGCAGCTGGGTATCCGCACTGACCACCGTCAATCGCAGCGGCTTCAGTTCCAAGGCCAATGCCAGATGCATCACTTGCGGTGATCGGAGGAACGGATACTCTAAGACTAATTCTTTCGTCGCCAGATAGGTTTCCATTTTCGGTGCGATAAACTGGTACAGCCCCTGTTTGGATTCGATCTCGAACTTATAGAGGACCGAGTAGCAATCATCCCGCGTAATCTGCCCCTCTTGGGCACGTGCGCACAGAACCGAATAAAAGTCCGTCACGGTCCAGGTCGGAACGACTGCGACCTTTCCCCGCTTTACCATTAGTTTGTTGACGATCCTCGTGCCCCGCTCCATGCTGTAGCGTTTGATGAGTGCGGTCGAGTCAAAGTAATAGTATGGCATTCCCTTACACCCTCCCCTTCAGAATGATTTCTGCGAGCGGCCCTTGAAGCTTGGAGAGTCGGTCTTGCAGTTCATCGAGCGGCACCTCTTCATACCCCTCTTTTCTCAAAGTGTCGGCAAGATTTCCTCCATTGTAGGCAAGCGTGTCTTCCTTCAGTCTGTCGTTCAACCGACGCTTCGCCAAACGACTTGAAACCTTTTGTCCGGACTTGGTCAACCCTCGTCCCCTGCTGCGTGGCGCCCGACTGACGGATAGTTCATCTGCTGCTTTTCTCACGATCGCTGCCTCCTCATGAAAGAACGTTTGTTTACCGCCTCACCCCTGACTCATCTTGCGGGCAACTCGCCGACATCGTTGCCCGTTCAGGCAGCGCGACCTCGCCGAAGATATGCGCGGCGATCGCCTTCGCAACGTCCGACGACAACGTGTGCTGTATCACACGCAGCGTCTTGGCCGTTGCTTCGCGCTCCGTCAGATGTCCTTCCCTCCCGCCTTGCGTTATCGCCCCAAGAACCCGTCCCGTCCGCGGCTCTAAAACTTCAAAGTCACTGCACCAACGGACAAACTTGAAGTGTGGGTCCCGTACTTCGATGGGAAACAGACGGGCCGTACCACGAACGATCAATTCCGGGGAACCAGACGTGGCACGTTCCGCATTCGCAGTCACGTGAAGTCCTTCCTGAATCAGCCCTTCCGTCAACGCACGGCCGACCGGTTCCGCATGGTCACCGGACACTTGTACCGCAAGCACCAGATTCGTGGCAAGAAATTGCTCCAATTCTCCTGATAGTTCGTGTACCTGATAGGCAGACCTAGTCCCCTGCCCGCTCAGACGTATCACACGCAAATCAGTGTTATAGACCTCCCGCACGACCAGATTTTTCCAGGCTCGTCGAAGAGCGCGCACCTTGGCAAGGTTGTCCGTCGTATGCCGCGACTCGTCGACATCCGCGTCGATCGCGCGATCCAACGCCGAAACCTTCTCCATCAGCGAGGCTTCAGCTTGAGAACGACTCATCACGCCCA
>CABVRR010000070.1:0-9424 GCA_902500705.1 uncultured Nitrospira sp. | reverse complement strand
ACTCGCCCGCTGAGCCCGTAGAGGATGCTGTCTGCGACACGATCGCGTTGATACGGCGATTGAAACACTCCTCGATTCAGCAACACTAACTGTGCGGCATCAAGACTAATCGGTAAGTCCAAGAGTAGATCCTCTTTTCGTGGAGCGCGCCCATTATAGCTGATCATCACGACTTGGGCGAGTTGCTCTTGAGCCGAGACGGGCTGCCAGGTCACGCCGGGGAATGCCCGCCGATATCCCTCCGATTCCGTCGCCAGATGGAGCGCGTCGGACGTGCGTAAGAGATCCGCGCGCAAAGAAGGCGGAGGGGACATCTTCAACCATCCGCGCATGCTTTCGTATGCGTCGTACGCATTGCGATAGGCAATGAAGGCGTTATTCAGATCACCGGTGGCCTCGTACAGGATCCCGCTCAGATATCGAGCAAACCCGTCATTTCGATACTTGCTTGCATCCTTCACTCTGTCACTCAGCACGTTCAAGCGATGGTCGATGCGTCGCGCTTCCACCAGCGCTTCCTGCAGTTGCCCCTGAGCCGCATAGTTCAAGGCCTTGATCACATTGATCATAACGTGTTCGTAGGCGTCACCTTCGTACGGGAGGGCATTATCGTTGGTGAGAAACGCGGCAGTTTCTGAACGAATGGTCCTGGTATAGAGCCGCTCAACCTCTTCTTCTGCCAATTCCAATGCCGCGCTGCTTTGCTGGTATTCGCCGGCTAATTGCAGCACCATGCCGCGATCCATTTCATACAACAACCGCCCCCTCGTTCCATATTCCTTCCGAGTCTGTTCCACGATTGCCGCCGCACGCTGCGGATCACCGGCGAGGAGACTTTGATCAATGAGAAGATAACGATTAACGGAAGGACCGCACCCGGTCACCAGCATGAGAACGGCAAGAACCGGCAGCAAGGAGATGTGGGTCGTAACGCCCCACCGCACAGAACCTCCGTGGGCAAAGCGTGGGAGGAATGGGTTCAACAGCGTCCGAGAAACCTAAAAGATCGTCCGTTTCTTTTCGACTACCTTCTTGATTTTCTTCTGCCCGTACCAGACTTTGGCATTGTTCTCCAGATCGATCATCTGAAGATCCACCTGGTAGAAGACGGCTTTGGTTCCGTCAAGCTCATCGAGAATAGTGGCGATCGTCCCCTTCATCATAAAATCGGCCCCGATCTCTTTCCCCGGTGCCTTCTGCGTATCTTCACGAGCGTAGATCGCCTGCTCCTTCCGCTCGGTTCGAACCTCATCACGCTCTGATTTTCCGGCCACGAACGTGATTTTCTGGGAGTTCGTCAGCTCTCGCTCCAAATCCGTGACGAACGTTTGCACGCTGATATGCTCGTGACTGCTGTTCAGAACCGTCCCGACGACGACGACGGGTTGACGCTGATTTGCCTTTTCAAAATTGCCCAGCCATGGGTATTGCAGCGCATCCTTCACCATCGCTTCGGCGACCATCTTAGAATCCGTGTCGTTCCACCGACCGCTTAAATCGGTCACGACCCCGGTGTCGACACGAGTCACCTTTGTTTCATGCCCGCATCCGGATAAGGCGAAGGTGGCACTGACCACAGCGACAAGCAACAGTCGAACCCTATGGGTCACAACGGACCTCCTCAACGAGATGGGCATCTCATTCGTCATTGGAGTTTAGCGAGCGCCTCTCCGGTCCTCTTCCTGTTCCAACCGTTCGAAGAGACGGTCGGCGTTCTTCCGCACGAAGTCTCTTACTTGCGAATTCAACTCTTTGGCCTGTTCCAAGTTGTTCTTCATATCTTCCAAACTCAACTTGGTCAACACATAGTAGGTATTGGTCTTCGCATCCATGTACTGATCGATTTTTCGCACTCCGCTGAGTGTCGTCGTCGTGATGGTTTTGACGGCCCGCTCGACATTCTGCTCTTCCGTGTTTTTGGTGAAATCCCCGGCGGTCGTCGAGGCCGCATAGTCTCTCATTAAGTATCCGGTGTAGGTCTCAAATGTCTTGGCGATCTCGGCTCGCCCGCGATTTTCTGCCGTGTCCCAAGCCAGCGGCGCATTGCGGACCCCCGCGACCGCCCCTACCCCATAAAACGCCTTGCTGTCTTTTTCATTAAAGGCTCCGGACCCCTTTTCAACCCACTTGGGAGGACCACCACAAGCCGCCAATCCGATGCTCAGAAGGACAGCCAGAGCAAGACCGACCAGCCTTGACCCACTTGCGTGCGACCGGAGCATACAATCCTCCTTCAGGTGAATACGTATATATACTGTACGTAGAATGTCGCGAGAGAAAATATTGGGATTATGCTAGCATGGGTTTAGAGATCAGTCAACGTAACGTCCGCTTCGAGCGCGATCGCAGAGAGGAAGGAGAGACCGGTGGCAGACATTCAGGTCGACGACGGCATCATCAGAATTTTGAGCCTTGACATCCAAGATCCTAAGGCAGCGGCGGTACTCTCTGCCTACCCCCAAGCACGTTGGGCGGAAATCACTCGTCGAGCCGTCAAAATCGGCTTGGGGTATCTGAAAGGCGGCGAGAACGATTAGGGTATCGACGTACGATCCGCTTCAGTGACGGCCGTACGGGCACGAGCCTCTGTGCCACCCAGCTCCATGTACCGGCGAAATGCTTCCACCGACTTCGCTTGATCCTTGAGATGATCGGCATACAACGTCCCCAACGCGAAGTAGACATCCGGATAGGCATCGTTCACCGACAAGGCTTGTCGGAGCGCCGCCTCGGCCTCTGCAAACTTCCCGCGTTTCTCGTAAATCAATCCCAGCATGTAAAACGAATCAGGATTCTTCGGCGCATGGGTCACTGCAAGCAGACCGGCTGCCAGGGCCTCATCAAGATTCGGCACGACCTCCGATCGGACATAACTCTTTAGGATATACGCCTCGCCGTATGTCGGATCATAAACGATCGCACGATTGAGCCGGTCCAGCGCTTCCTCGGCCGACTTTCCTTCCCGGAGCAGCACAACGGCGCGTTCATATTGTGCCCTCGCCTCCTGATGCCGCTCGGACGGAGACTGCGGACCAGCGCCAAGCGCAGCCGCCGATCGCCGCCCCTCGATCAAAACCGTGTCTCCATCACCGTCGATCCGCAGGCTCGATGGATGTTGCGTGCCGTTGGA
This sequence comes from uncultured Nitrospira sp., assembly GCA_902500705.1. Classification (GTDB taxonomy): domain Bacteria; phylum Nitrospirota; class Nitrospiria; order Nitrospirales; family Nitrospiraceae; genus Nitrospira_D. The sequence continues at coordinate 6,294 of CABVRR010000070.1, read as the reverse complement.
AGCCACCTCGATCTGTCGCACGAGATACGCCCCTAACTCAGATGCCATAAGCCATCCGTTTCCATCCTGATCGGCTGATCCCGATAGTCCGGTCAGCAAGGCTTCGACAAACCGACTGGGCTTCTCCGTACGAGCGATGGTCTCTCCTTGACCTGCCGCACTTATGACTTGGACCGCGCGCCGTTCCGTCTCCGATTCCGGAGCCAGTCGCCCTTCCAGCGAAGGACTTGGTGGCTCAGTTGTTTCCCATCCGAAGACCGGCGCATCGAGAATCAGCAGCGTATGCTTGGACGCCGACCGCCTCGTGAATTCTTTTAATTGCTCGACCGTGATCGATTTCGTGACATTGTTGACCTGCGCGTCAAACGGGACGAGATACCCGCGATCTTGCCCCTCGAGATCTTGCATGAACCCGGCATGGCCCGTGTAAAAAACAACCAACCGGTCCATGCGCCCGACTTTTCTCGGCAACATGTCGTTGAACAGTTGATGCAGACGCCGCGAGCCGGCATCTTTGTCGTAGAATTCGATCACCTCGTCGAACCCCAGCCGTCGAAAGGCATCGGCGACTTTCTTGGCATCGCTGATGGCTCCAGGAATCGGAGGGGCCAACACGTAGTGTTCAATCCCAATAATGATGGCCCACGATTTGTAGTAGAGCCCTTCCGGTTTCCCCAACTGGGCCTCTGCGGTTGAAAACCCCATTAACGGGGAACTGCCAAGCAGAAGAGCGCTCAATAGAAGTGGTCTCAAGAACACGACCAAGAAGCGTTTGCCGACAAGTCCGGTACTGTTCATCCGGTCAGCCTATCTCCGGCTCAGGCAGGTGTCAAGAAACGAGAGACGCGCTCGTCACGCCACAGCAAGACAGTCTCGAAGCAACGGAATGGTTGCAGGCGTCCTCGACTTTCTCCATAATTACGCGCCGTCGAAGGACTGTTGCGAGGAAGGAGATACTGCCGCTATGAGCGAAAAGATTGAGACCCTCTTGAAGGAAAGTCGGACGTACCAGCCGACCGCCAAGACAATCGCCTCAGCCTATATCAAAGATTATGAGACTGAGTACAACAAATCCATCGCGGACCCCGAAGCGTTTTGGAGCACGGCCGCCAAGGAGCTGGAGTGGTTCTCTCCCTGGGAGAAAGTCCTGGAGTGGGAGTATCCCTGGGCGAAATGGTTTGTCGGTGCCCGATGCAACATCGCCTACAACTGCCTGGACCGCCACATCAAGACCTGGCGCAAGAACAAGGTCGCGCTGATCTGGGTGGGCGAAAACGATCAAGAACGCATCTTCACCTATGCGGAGCTCTATCGGCAGGTGAACCGCTGTGCCAACGCGCTCAAAAAGCTAGGACTGCAGAAAGGTGACCGTGTCACCATCTATCTGCCGAAGATCCCCGAACAAGTCATCGCCATGCTGGCCTGTGCCAGGATCGGCGTGATCCATAGCGTCGTCTATTCGGGCTTCAGCGCGCCGGCCCTCGCCAGCCGTATCAACGATGCTGAGGCCAAGCTTGTCATTACAGCTGATGTCGGGTTCGACCGTAGCAAAGTCATCCAACTGAAGTCAGTCGTGGACGAAGCCGTCAAGACCTGCCCGACAATCGAGCATGTGGTGGTCGTGCGACGCCAGACACAAGGCTCGCCCCTGTCCGCCCCTAAGGAAATTGACTGGAAGGAATGGATCGAGCGCGAGCGACCGGTATGCGAAGCCGAACAGCTGGATGCCGAAACCCCGCTCTACATTCTCTATACGTCCGGCACGACCGGTCGGCCGAAGGGCGTGGTCCATGTCCATGGCGGGTACATGGTCGGCACCTACACGACGACGAAATATGTGTTCGATCTGAAAGATGACGATGTGTACTTCTGCGTGGCTGATCCTGGGTGGGTCACAGGCCACAGCTATATCGTCTACGGCCCTCTTCTGAATGGGGCCACGATCCTGACCGCAGAAGGGAAACCGGATTATCCCACTCCCGGTCGCTGGTGGGACCTCATCGAACGGTACGGCGTCTCGATTTTCTACACGACCCCGACCGCGATCCGACTGCTCATGCGCTACGGCGAAGACTGGCCGAAGAAATTTAACCTCTCCACACTTCGAATCCTGGGGAGCGTCGGAGAGCCGATCAACCCCGAAGCCTGGGAATGGTTTCATCGTGTGACCGGCGCCGACAAGCCCATCATGGACACCTGGTGGCAGACGGAAACAGGATCGATCTTGATTACTCCGCTTCCCACAGTGCCGTTAAAGCCAGGCTCGGCCACGCGACCATTTTTCGGCATTGAAGCGGATGTCGTCGATCGCGAGGGCAACAGTCTCCCTGTAAACGCCGGCGGCTTCGCCGTCATCAAAAAACCATGGCCTTCTATGATGCGGACCATCTACAAGGATCCTGAGCGATACAAGACCTACTGGAATACGATCCCCAATTGTTATACCGCCGGCGACGTGTGTCACAAAGACGCCGACGGCTACATGTGGTTTATGGGGCGAGCGGATGATGTCATCAAGGTCGCCGGCAACCGCCTCGGCACGGCCGAGGTGGAAAGCGCATTGGTCAGCCATCCTGCCGTCGCCGAAGCCGCCGTGATCGGCAAACCGCATAAGACGGTCGGTGAATCCATCAAGGCGTTCATCATCTTGAAGCAGGGAGAACAGGAAAGTCCGGAGCTGATCAAGTCGATCAAGGATCAAGTCCTGAAAGAGTTGGGCAAGATCGGCGTCCCGTCCGAAATCGATATCGTCTCCTCTCTACCCAAGACTCGCTCAGGGAAAATCATGCGCCGCGTGCTCAAAGCGAAAGAGCTTGGGCAAGACCCAGGAGATATCTCGACGATCGAGGAGTGATAGGAGTGGGACGAGGGGGGCGAAAACCTGGCGAGCCGATCTATCTGCGACGACACATGATCGCACTCGTCCTCGCGGTGATCGTCCCTCTGATCATCTTACAGCTGTATAAAATCTACGTCGGGCCGCTGAGCCTCGATTTTCAGCTTGGAGCAGGGCTGGTCCTCTCCGTGGTATTAGGACTTGTCCTTCACTTGGTTTACCGTTCATCGGCCAAGAACCAGCCATAAGAAATCTCACATCGAGAATCGTCTCATGATGAGGCGCACTGCAGAAAAGCTTCGTTGACGAGCATGGTCCCTTGCTCGATTTGATAGACGAGCTCCTTGTTTGCATCTGATACTAACTCCCACTCCCTTACTTTTTATCGTCAAATGAACTTTGCCTCGACTTCAATAGTTAACGAGGTAGAGTAGCAAAGAGGCACACGCCGCCCCATCGCGTACATCTGCAGCGGAGTCCCCATAAGCATTATGGTTCTTGCCATGCCCATTCTTGTCTTAGTCATGTTGCTTGGTTTTTCCGATTGGGCCGTCCTTTCTGCGGCCTCCTATCCAAAAGACTTTGTGACAGGGGTTGATCGTGTGCGGCTTGGGATGACGGAGGAGCAAGTGAGTTTAGTATTGGGGAGTCAACCTATACAACGTAAGGAAACACGAAGGCTTGTGGAGGCTCGCTGGGATGTCTCTGGTCCATTGCCAGGTCAGGCGTTGGGTCGGTTCCTCGGCGGCCCGCTCATATCAATTGCGGTTATTCAAAAAACCCTCGCGAGCCCGTCACTGTCCAGTATTACGCCAGAGGTTGCCAATAGACTTACCGCATATCCGATCGTCCGAAAAGCAATTGATCACAGCCTGACCATGACGGAGCTGCATGCGATTGCCGCTGTTCTACCCCAACGTCACTCCTGGAGAATGTATGGCAATGAGCACACGACGGCGACCGTGTCACGATGGATGTGGCCAATTGCTCCGGGTGCTCGCGCTGTCCTAGTCGATGAGACGGATGGCCGTGCTGAGCAGCCTTTCATCCGACCATGACACAAATCAGTGACACGCAACTCGGTTCGAAGAAATATACGCTCATGCCGTTGAGATTATGCACCACCATTCATCATAGTGTGTTTTCTTGGACAACCGGCATCGTACTGGCAATGTTCATGGGTACTGCGGCCTGCTCGAAAACAGAGTCTGAAGGCGCGTCAGCACCTACAGTCACGCAGGAAATTCCCGCATCGGATCAACGAGTGACGCCTCAAGAGCTTGGATCGTTTTTGGATTGGCACGCCGAGGCAAACACTTTGCTTCGACGCGCACATTCAGAGGCAATGGCCAACCAGAATGAGTCCATGGAAGATAAGATTGCACGGGCAAAACGTAATGCAGAAGTGGGAACAGTCCTGCGCGTGCGTGAACCTTTCAAGACCGGCACCAAGGGAACGGCTATGCGGGCTGTACTGTCCGCATTTTACATTTCAGGGTCATTTCATCGCGACGAGAAAGAACTGGCCGTGCTCCGAGAACGGTACGGAGCAGAGCTAATCGACTCGATCGTAAACCAGGAAGCACTCTTCCGCCAGAAGCTCGATCAGCCATAGTAGTTCTTGGCTAGAGAGTGTCAATTTTCAGTCGGTGATCAAATCAAGCTGAACTCCACCCGCAAAGGTCACAGAAACCGGAGTCATGTATTCAATAGTAATTCCCGACCCTTCCTTGTGACATAAACAACTTCCGACACCTTTTCTTGACACCTGATTGCCGGAGATGGTGAAGGCAGGTAGAATATTCTTAAGAACTTCAGGAAAGGAACGACCCCTATGACTGGAATTCAGTTCGTCACGGATGAAAAAGGGCACAAAGTTGCTGTGCAAATCGACCTAAAAAAGCACGGAGCCGTCTTAGAAGACTTTTGGGATGGATTGATTGGAAAATCTCGCCGCAACGAAAAGGGTATTCCGTTTGAAAAGGTCAAAGCTGACCTGATCAAGCAGGGGCGTCTGCGTGAATAAGTATTCGGTTGAGATCAAGGTTTCCGCACGAAAAGAGCTTGATGCATTACCGGATCATGTGCTTGCGAGAGTGGTTGGTAAGCTCGAAGCATTAGCCGATGTTCCACGAGCCACAGGTTGTAAAAAGCTGAAGGGGTACAAGGATCAGTGGCGGATTCGGATCGGAGACTGGCGGGTGGTGTACCTCATCGATGAAAAAGTGAAACTGGTGAGTGTCGTACGGATCGCGCATCGGCGCGAGGTCTATGAATAGTGGAACGATCCCCAGCAGATCTATATATGCGCCGTACACGATTCAAGATCCGCCCAACTTCTTTCTTAATTACGAATGCATGAGTCTATCAAAAAAGACTCCCGACACCTTTTCTCGATGCCAACTTCTTCGTTAGGCGTCATCTTAAAACTCTAGGCTTTCCAAGGATGCAGAGGTCTTGCCACCCCAAAGATCCTCGCGCATCGCCAAGGCTGCTCGCTTGAACGAAGCAGCAGACGGTTGACTTATGAAAGTGTAAATTGACTTCAACGCTTCGTCTGAAGCAAAGAGAATTGCGTTGTACCACTCAGCTTTGAGTTCATCAAGCACGTCTTCACGCGACCGAAAATTCCGCCCAAATTCCTTCAATCCAGCACCGCGCTTCTCAAAATCTAGCACAGTATACATAAGCATAATCAAACATTTATATCTCGTGTCTTTGAACTCTTGTTTTTTCAAGAGAGCGTGGGTCTTCCGCTCCCAAATGATACGCAAGTACGTGCCAAAGACACCACCAAGTCCAAATAGCCCAAGTATCGACAATACATTCTCAATGGTCATGTATCACTAATTGAAGCCGTCCAGCACCCCTCGACTCACCAGCAGGCACGGAGCAACCAGAGATTCTGAATCGTCTGTCTATCCCCACAGACATCCCCTCGGTATCTCAATTAATTTGGTAGCAGTTGTAATTCAGCACTACTTCAAGACTGATGGGTTATAGCCCATCGATTAAGCGCTTGACTCCGTGCACTTCCTTGCTCAACACACAATTGCAAATAATCGCCATGCTGATCCTGGCGATTTAGGGAATCTCTTGGTCAAGAGAAACTTGAACAGTGCATCATATTGTCCACCGATCTACAGACTTCGTCAAGCCTCATCTGGCCATGGCACCGAGAATTAATTGTATTTTCTTGTACGGTCGAACACACAGAAACCGGAGAGGGTTTAACTGAGCTGTGGGCAAAGCAGCGCTCCCCCAGCTAGGCGAGTTCCGATAGCTGAAGACTGGCCATTACAAATCAGATCAACCCCCGCTTCTGCAGGTACTCTGTATCGATGCTGATAGTGGGTTTCGGAAGTTGGCCGCGCTCTTGAAGCAGGCGCTCGACGTACTTGCCGATGAGGTCCGATTCAAGATTGACGGAATCGTTTACCTGCTTGAGGCCGAGTGTC
>CABVRR010000069.1:3971-17607 GCA_902500705.1 uncultured Nitrospira sp. | reverse complement strand
GCGGCTTCGGCGATTCTCGTTGCCGGGATCTTGCACATGGGAGCCTGGCTGCGGTGGCCGGCGGCGTTGGTGGCCGAACCATCGGCTCAGGATGCAATACTCGGTGCCGCTCTTGCGATCACGTTGTTTTGGGGCGTTACCTTTACCTTGATGTTGGTCTCGACGTATCTTCCCGCAGCGCTCATTTTGGCAAGACGGGCTCAGGCGCTGCTGCAAGAACCGTCTTCCACCCAGCCGATACCGGAACCGGATCAATGGCTCAAGGATCATGGCCTGTTTCTCTCACTGCAAGACCACTTCCCGCAGTTTGGGCTCATGCTCGCGCCTCTGCTCGCCAGTCCTTTAAGCTCTCTGTTGCTGGCCCCACTGGCTCCGACAGGCTAAACCGACATTGATAGACTCGTCGCGCCAACCATCGCGGCGCCCTAGATTCACACACTGGGTTTGACTGCGTTGGTAAGATGCGCTAGGTAGCGGTGCATCCCATGATCTTTCAAGCCATCGGTCCCCGGCTTGAGCAAATCCTCCATACGTCCCTTGACACGTTCGAGAAATCGATCCCAAAAACCGATGTCCGACTGAACCTTGCCGCCGGTGTCGATGTATCGGACCTCTCCCGTGTGAGCATAGCCAAGCGCGCGTGGCGCGACACGAGTGACAGTGTCGTTGTTATTCACGAAACGGAAGTACTGCCCAACCAAGCGGCGGGCAGACTCGGTCGCAAACATCTCATCGCCGACACGAGGCTGACCAAAGGTATACAGACCGTTCACCGTATGCCCTTCCATCAGTAAGTGCGCAGCAGCTACGACCGCCAACGCGCCACCAAGACTATGGCCGGTGCACCAAATCGACTGCGGATGGGTTTTGTCGCGGAGTCGATGGATCCCCTCGAAGAGGTCACGCTTGACCAGTTCAAAGGCATGCAGAAATCCACGATGAACCACACCCCATGGACCTCGTACTTTGTTGAACTTCGCATCCGCCAACAAGTCTCGGAGATGGGTCGGCTCTGTGCCCCGAAAAGCCACAATCATGATTTCTTCATTGGCAGCGATATAGCCTTCGGTGTCCCGTTGGCTCATAAACTCGAAGCAATTCAAACCCAGTTTGCCGAGTGCCGACTGAATGGTGGCCTTGTCCTGATAGGCAATGTGTGCAGCCTGTGCCAACCAGTAGGCATTGTTGAGACTGTAGACTCGGGCACGTGCGTCAAAGAGGATATTTGAGAGTGCAGTGGTCATGTCGAGAGCTCTCCATAATGAATGGCCGTATCCATGGATCTGCCGACAGCCTGATCGCTCCCGACAGTCGGAAGAGATATCGCAGCAACTCTTGTGCCGATTACTAGGCTACGTGAAAAGGTTGGATATGGCGTGGTTTTCTACGTGTAGAGGCAGAAAGTCGAAACAAAAAGAATCGAAATGGATACACCGAACAAATCAAAACAGATACGTCGTCAGGCAACGGTCTCTCGATGCAGGAGCGTCACAATACGGCCTTGGGCGTGGCGAGAACGATTCGCCACCTACCATGCATCTTTTGCAAATGGTTACCGGCAGGAGAAGTGACAATATTCGACGGAGCCTGGAGGGGCGCTGAGGGCCATGTTGATAACCGTGCCGTCATAGCCGATGCTTTCCAGATCTTTTTGAGCGCGCATGAGTTCTTCTTCCGTTACATAGGCCACGGTATCGGGAATGCCGTTCTCTTTCAATGCACGCAGAATTGCACCCAAGGTCTCCCGCTCTTCCGGTGGGATAGTAGCGCCCAACGGAAATTCGAGTCGGCGGCGATAGGGACTCTCAAATGTTTCGTTCAGCGCCCTGATGGTCTTGAGCACAAGTCTGTCTTGTTCCCAGACTTGCAGCCTCGGCCCGGCCGATGGATGCGTCGCCAGCAAATCCATAAGCGTCATGGCGTTGGTGTTCAGCGATCGCCCGACAAATTCACGCTGTGACTCGAATGTCGTGTGTGCCATCCCCATATGCTTGGCAACGGCGTTGACCAAGGCGAAGTTGACCATAAAGCTGTACTGCCCTCCGAACTGGCCGTAGCAGGGCTTCTCCGGATCGTTGAGCACATTCATATCCTCGGTGCCCGCATCGAAGGCACTGAAGCCGATTGCGTTCGGAGCGAGAAGCCGCTTGGCCTCTTTCAATGTCGCGAAGGCGCCGATGTTGACCGGGACTACGACTTCTTGGTCGATAGACTGAAGGAATTCGACGATCGTCTTCCGATAGGGCACATCCTTCCACTCGATTTTGCGATATTCTTTTTCCCAGACGAGTTCGTCAAGAAAGGGCGGGAAGGTCTTGAGCACGGCAAGATTCTGCTCCTGAAAAGCCCGGACGAACGCCGACCAATCTTGAATCTCGGCATGCAGGAACTCGCTGAGGTTCGGACGGAGATACTCCTCTTCGATCTCACCGCCATGTTTCGCCAGCAATTTCGTCGGCAGATCGTTCCACAACTCGTTACAGATGATCCGATCGACCGTGGCATCGGCGATTCCTTCGAGGTGTTCGACAGACCCACAGTACGTGTCGACCTGGGAGCGATGCGCGGCAAGATCAGGATGGAGGAGCGCCTGGTCCAATATGACTCGCTCCCAATCGACCATGACATACCGCACACGTGGATAGACCGTGCCGTCCTTGTCGAGCACCTTGAGGTGGCTGAGGAAACAGGCCGCCAAGTTGCCGTTGCCGGGTCCCAATTCCAGGACCGTCAAACCTGATTCGACCTTCGTCGATCGGTCCGAGGGTGCCGGAAGACGAGATTGGGCCTTCTCTCGTTTGGTGACGCGCTCGAAATAATCCGCCGCCAGCGCATGGGCAAGTCGGAAATCCGCGGAGGCGAATGTTTGGTAGTACGAGCGCAAGGTGTCCCCGCGCAGCCCGTAGAAGAGTCGATTGAGATGGGTCTGCCACTGATCGAGCGGTTTATACTCTCCGATCAACTGCGGAAGGGCGTCAGCATCTTGCAACATATTATTCCATTCGTCGGTACGTGATCTTGATTTCTTCGCCTGACAACGGCTGAAATCCTAGCAGATGGGTGGAAAACGCCGCAATGGGCGAGTGGCCACGCCGATTTCTTGACAGTGCGACCTCGACAGGTGTAGCAGACAGGTATGGTGCTCAGAAGATCTCATCTGGCCTGTATGGTGATGGTGACCGCTCTCCTATCAAGTTCGACAGCGAGAGGTGAAACTCCTCCGCTCACGGGAAATGTTCCGATCTCCGAGTTTCAAAACCGCGCCGAAGACGCGCACACCTACGATTTTGACGCTCCCCCACAGGGCATGTTCCGCTCAATCGCCGTGGCGGAAGGTTTTGAAGAGCGCGTCGGTTCTCTTCGGACCCATGAGATCGTACCGATCAAACCGACCGAACGATTCCAGGCGGATGTGGGTGCAGTGTTCATCGTGTTCTCGCTGCATCAGCATTATCAAGCCTTCACTGTGTTCGGTCGTTGCCTACCAGATCAGGTGGCTGATGTCGTGCCGGAGGCCGTCGTCAGCGAGGACGCGATGCGCATCGCCCTGGAGGATGACAACGGGTACCTGAGCTTACCGCCACCGCGAGGAGGCTGGCCACCCGGCCGATATAAAGTCGAGATTCATGTGGGCGAGCAAGTCAACGAGACGAGCTTAATGGGCACGATGCGTTTCACCATCGTCGCATCAGGGGAATCGCCCGGATGACCATCTGCCCTGAGCTATTCTGTGCAGGTGTTTGACCCTCTCCCCACCTTCCGCTAGAATGCGCCACGCAGTCTTGTGATCTCCGTTTGCTGTTCGAGTTTGTGCGTATCATGACATCGTCATCTAGTCCCTGGGCTTCAGTCACCATCCCGATCAAGGATGAGCGCGAGAACCTTTCTCCTCTCATTGCCGGTCTTATCAAGGTCTTGGATTCCCATGATGCCTCGCGGTCTCGTCCGTACGAGATCATCTTTGTTGATGATGGGAGTACGGACGGAAGCAGCGACGAGTTGGATCGATTGGCGAAGGACCATCCACAGGTTCAGGTGTTTCACTTCGATCGTAATTACGGAAAAACTTGCGCGCTTGAGGCAGGGTTTCACCGATCTTCCGGCGAGATCATTATCCAGATCGATGGTGATCTGCAGCAAGACAGCGAAGACATCTTGAAGCTCCTCCCCTATACCGCCTCCCATGACGTGATTTGCGGATGGAGACAGCAGCGGCAGGATGGCCTGGTGAAAATGCTCTCGTCCCGGATTGCGAATCGGGTGCGCAATCTCTTCACGCATGACGGGGTGCACGATACCGGATGCCCGCTGAAAGTGTTTCGACGACCGGTCTTAGAGCGTATCCGCCTGTTCGAAGGCATGCACCGATTTTTCCCGGCCCTCGCGTTGATGCATGGATTTACCGTGACCGAGGTGCCGGTTCGTCACTATCCGCGCATTCACGGAGTGTCGAAATACGGCATGGGGAACCGTCTGTTCAAATCACTCTATGATCTTATTGCCGTGCGGTGGATGCAGCATCGCGTCTTGCGGTATCGGCTCCGTGATAAATGATATGACTGACCGAGACCACATCTTCATTAATGGTGCTGGGCTGATACGCCCGCTCGACCGACGACCTCATGACGACTGAAACCATGTGGCTATGCATCGGCTTCCTCGGCCAAGGACTGTTTTTCGGCCGATGGTTGGTTCAATGGATCGCTTCTGAACGAAGCGCGGAGAGTCGTGTGCCCGTGTCCTTTTGGTACATGAGTTTGATCGGAGGACTGATTACACTTACCTACGCGATCTACCGAATGGACCCGGTGTTTATTTCCGGGCAAGCGCTTGGCGCGGTTGTGTATCTGCGCAACCTTGTCCTCATCTCTCGTGCGGATCCGACCAAAGATCCCGCCCGTCCGCAAGCATGACAATCCGGAATAGCCACTGCGGGCTGAGGCCGTCCGTCACTCACCGATAATCACCCTATCCGACAATGGACCGTACTCCATCTCAACCGATACAGCTGCTCCTCCTGCTGCTCCTGTCCGGGCTGCTGTTTTTTATCGGCCTCGGCAGCATGGGTCTGACGGATCGCGACGAAGGTCGAAATGCTGAGGCGGGCCGAGAAATGTTCGCCTCGGGCGATCTGATCACCCCGACATTCAACGGAGAACTTCGCGTCGCAAAGCCGGTGTTCGTCTATTGGCTCATGACGGTCTCCTACCATGTCTTCGGTGTGAATGAGTTTGCGGCACGGGCTCCGTCGGCGTTGTTCGGTGTTGCGCTGATTGCGATGCACTATCTGTTTCTCTCCCGACTACGCGGCCCGACCGTCGGGCTGTTCGGCGCGCTGATGTTGCTCTTGAACATCGAGATCCTCGCGCTTGGTCGCATGGCCATTACCGATAGTGTGTTGATCTTCTTCACCACGTTTTCTCTCTATAGCTTTTGGCTGGGCTTTCACGAGCCTGGCGCGGGACGCCGTTGGATGTGGGGATTTTATGCCGGGATGGCTCTCGCCACCCTGACCAAGGGACCGGTCGGTTTTGCCGTTCCGCTGATTCCGACTCTCCTCTATCTTGGCGCGACCCGGCAATGGATGAGGTTTTGGCAGACGGGTTTTCCCCTCGCCGGCACGCTGCTCTTCCTGCTACTTGCCGGCCCTTGGTATGCGGCGATGTTTCTCCTCCATGGTGAGGCCTACTCTTCACAGGCAAAAGTCCATACCGTCGGTCGGTTTCTCGCTCCGATGGAAGGACATGGAGTAGGATGGTGGTTTTACATTCCTGTCTTACTGCTTGGTTTTTATCCCTGGAGTTCGTTTCTTCCGGCAGCGCTCTACCGCGCCTATGAAAGTTGGAAGGAACGTCGAACCGCACGCCATGCGGAGAACTCTTCTCATGGAGAGGAGCATGCAGCGGCTGGTGACCAGCTGGAGTGGTTTGCCGGAATCTGGATCATCAGTGTCTTCATTTTCTTCAGCCTGTCATCCACACGCCTGCCGCATTACATCGGTCCGATCTTTCCTGCCTGCGCGCTCTTAGCTGCCTGCTATTGGGCCCGTGGCCTTGAAGACCCTGAGACTAAATGGCTGCGTGGATCGATCCACTTTCTCATGGGGATCGGCTATCTCGTCGCGATCGGACTCGCGAGTGGACCTTCCCTCTTCGCCAAATTTTCCGGAAAAATGCTCAAAGAGTTCCCACTTGCCGCACAATTCGACCTAGGGATCGGACCGTACATCGGCGCGGGAGTCGTCCTGGCGGCCATGGGGCTTATCGGTTATGTCGGGCTGGATGACCGCAAGCGCGGAATGGCCTTTGGCGTGGCCGGAGGGGCACTGGCGAGCGTCTTCCTTCTTGCTGTCTTGTTGGTCATTCCCAACTTCAATCGCTATGCGATTGCGCCGCCGCAAGAACTGGCCTATGCAGCCGGCTTGAATTTAAAACCGACCGATCAACTCATCGCGTTCGGTTCGACGAGGCCATCGACTTCCTTCTATGCGAGGCGGACTGTGGCCTATATTCCAGCGAATGAACTTGATCGGCTGCGGACGGCGTTGGAAAAAGGAGGCCGCACGATGATTCTGCTTCCTGAATTGTTTCAGCCCTCATTGCCGAAGGAAGCGGCGACCTTTCAGCCGATCTTGAAACGTCATGGCTATGTGTTGCTCGGCAATGAACAGATGGTCACGATCCCGCAAGGCGCAGAAGTCCCGCTGAAGACACCTCCCACGATCGTCGGTCACTAAGCTCACACATTCTCGCCTGTCCCCCCACACCCTCGCAGCGATCCCGAGCGTTATAACGCAAGACGAGACGTTGTCACTCGCGTTAAGTCGCAACAGTCAGCGGAACGGCAGGACACCGCGCGCATTCACGAGAATCAGCAGTGCCAGCACAAGGCTACCGAGCATGACACTTTCCCTTGCGATAGACCATCCGGATGAACCCTGGCGAAGCTCGCCCGATGAAGCCACAGGAGCAAACCACGCAGCGAGACATACGAATCCAACGGATGCCAGCACAAGAGGCGAAGTCGTCATCGCTGCGAGGCCGTAGGCAATCAGGAGGACGGAGGCTTTTGCCTGTCCGCCATGGATCGACTTCCCGGTATCAAACCAATAGCTTCGGCGGAGCCACAAACCACCGATAATTGCCACCACGGCCAACGCGAGAAAGAGCGCCCCCATCACTCCATCATCCCTGTGTCGAGACAGAGCCCACAGCAGGGCCAATAGGGCTGAGGCGCCGATGGCCGCATACCGCAATCCGTCCAGCAACGAAACACGCCACTGTTTCAGCGGAGCCGAGGCGATAAACCCACATACAGTCCCCAGGACAGCCCCACCCACAACATCGGTCGGAAAGTGCGAACCTCGAAGAATGCGGCTGAGTGCCACAAAGGCTGCGACGCCCAGGCAGATCGGCCCAACGGAGGGAAATCGTTTCGCCAATACCGTTGCGACGGCAAAACTCGCCATGCTATGCCCTGACGGGAAGGAGTCCAGTCCTGATATCAAGGATGGACTGATCTGCCAATCTCCTGAGTGGACAAACTTCGGGCGAGGCCGGCCGATGAGATGTTTCAGCGCGTTGCCGACTGCCGCCACCAGGCCATGCGCAAGCAGCGTCTGGATAGCCGCGACTGTGAGGGTAGGAATTTTGAACGCCCATGCCAGAGCAAGGAGCACAATGCTGAACTCGGCAAGATGCCATCCTTCGCCGATCCAGTTTCCCGCATTGCTCGTAAAGGCCATCCATGGAACCGTGAGTTGGTCCCAGGGAAGATGAATCGTGACCGATCGCACATACCGCACGGCAGGAAGGTCGAACTGGGCAATACCGATAAGGCTGATGCTCAGCGCAACACAGCAGCATAGGAGTGCGACGAGAGATGCCCCGATATTCCGAGAAGGCTGCGGCAGTGAGCCGGCCGGATGATGACCAGTAACGAGGGTCTCTACTACCCAGTGGCTGGTCACCAATCACTCATCCTCTATCACCGAATTTAGGGAACCCAGTCGGCTAGGAAGACGTTGAATTCACCCGGTGCCTTGGTATTGCGATCGGACACCCATACAAGCCGTTTGCCGTCCGGTGAAAACATGGGGAAACTGTTGAACTGGCCTTCTGTCGTCAGGCGCTCCGATTCCGTCCCGTCGTCCTTCACCAAGTACAAATGAAAACTCGGTCGGCCACCCTCTCCCTTCGTCTCTACGTTGGAGGAAAAGATGATGCGGGTGCCGTCCGGATGAAAGTACGGTGAAAAGTTCGACGCGCCGTTTGCCGTCACTTGTTTTTTTCCTGTCCCATCGGCATTCACGACGAAGATTTCCAACTGACCCGGCTCGATCAGCCGTTGCGCCAACAGCTCTTTGTACTTGGCGATCTCTTCGGGGTCGGTCGGGTGTGCGGCGCGATAGACGATTCTTTTGCTATCCGGCGAAAAAAATGCGCCGCCGTCGTACCCAAGATCGTCCGTAAGACGACGGACATTCGTCCCGTCCAAGTGCATCGTATACAGATCGAGGTCGCCGTCTTTCACTGACGTCCAGACGATGGTTTTTCCGTCCGGCGAGACGGTCGCCTCTGCATCATATCCCGGCGACGTCGTCATTCTCTGCATTTCTTGGCCGTCCAGTCGCACGGAGTAAATATCGTAATCATCGAGCGCCCAACGATATGCGCCATCTCGCTTTGGTTTCGGTGGACAATTAGGGCCTGCCGCATGGGTGGAGGAATAGAGGACGCGCCGATCGCCGGGGAAAAAATAGCCGCAGGTCGTCGCCCCCATACCGGTACTCACCGAGCGAATATTCTTGCTGTCCAAATCCATCACGTACATCTGATAACAGCCGAGCCCTGCGTCGGCAGGTTTCAACGTCGCCGCATAGGAATGCTCCAGCCAATTGTTCGTCGATTGAAAGATCAGCTTCGTCCCGCTGAATGAAAAATACGCTTCGGCGTTCTGTCGGCCGAAGGTCAGCTGTCGGATATTAGCCAGATGGCGCTCGGGTGAGCGAAGCACGGCGCCGGATTCCTTCGGTTGATCGGCGGCGACGGCACAGACCGGAAGACTCATCAACACGCACAGTCCCCATGCCCCCAATCGCCCGATGTTACGAGATTGCATCAATCCGTACCTCCTTCATCTCTTGTTGACCGTGCCACACCTCTCGTGTGATCACAGTGCCATCTTCAAAGACCACGGCACTATGCCACCCATAGTAAAACAAAAGCCGCGAGATTTTCTCAACTGCGCCGGATGTCATGCCGTACACCACAGTGAGGACGCTACCGGGCATGTTCTTCCGATGACAGGAAAACACAGTCGCCATCTTGGGGCCCTCATAGACTCGACCGTCAATCAGAAATCCCTTGCTCGTCAGGACGACTTGGTCGCCGCAGGAGTCCTGGACGATAGGTTGAACGACATGACGCTGTTCGGCTCCGGCCAGTATCAGGACCGATCCTTCAGGTGGAACCTCCTGCGCGTCCATGGAGAGAACGTTGGCTTTCTGTGACTCGGGTACGTCTTGATCGGCAAGCCGAGACACAATGCGTTGCAATGGTGACGCAGGATCCGCAAACGCGCGCATGACCGTCTTGCGTGAATCGGTGACATAGGCGTTCAGCATCGGCGATAGTTGAGACCGTGAGAGTCGTCGAAAGCTCATCACATCCGGATCGAGCTCTACACGCACCGGTTGATGGGGAAGCACGACGTGGGCCGACGTGACTGAAGCCGGATCAAGCAGGATGGACCGGTCTTCGCTTCCTTCTTTCATGACAATCCGTAGAGGAACTGCCATTCGAAACAGCTTACCAGTCTGCTGAACCTGGACCGTCAACTGCCACGCTTCCTTGTCGTCTTCTCCTTGTGTACGATGGGCTTGTACTGTTCCCAGGGAAAGCACCGGGGCGCCAGGCTGTTCGACCCATTGCCTGAAAAACCAGCGTAAATCCTGTCCGCTTGATTGAGAAAAGACTGTCTCAAGCGAACCCCAATCAGCCGGACGATTGCGATATTCGCCGGCGAGCGCCTTCACTCCGCGCCAAAATGATTCGTCTCCGATCTCTCCACGAAGCAGATGGAACACAAAGGCTGATTTTTGGTAGCCGATGGCATTGTCTCGCTCGTCGTGCTTCCTGAGAAACTGGGCCACGGCATAGTCTGCCTCCGGCCCGACATAGAGATTGTACCCTTGCAGCATCATGCGCCGTTGCTCCAAGGCTTGCGCGGTATCATGCGTCAACTCATGCCAATAATAATTCGCCAAGTAAGTCGTCAGGCCCTCGACCCAATTGCCCTGATCGTCACGATTGAAGACCGAATTACCGATCCAGGCATGTACGATCTCATGGCCTAGGGCATAAGGCTGAACATAATGTCGTTTGATGCTGCCGCTGCCGAGGAGCGTGAACGACGGCATCCCGAGGCCGCTCGGAAAAAAATTCTCGACGACCGCAAATTTGTCGAACGGATATTCCCCCAATATGCCGATATACGCGTCAAGATACTTGGCGGTCGCGTCGAGATATTCGTCCGCCAAGCCGGCATTGTCGGGCAAGAAATGAGTCTGGAGCTCAACCCGCTGTCCTGTCGAGCTCCGCCATTCCCGCGATGTCGTGACGAACGTATTGGCCACAAGTGTGAACGCCTCCGACTGGGCCTGAACAACCCAGGTCGAGGAGGTTTTACCCGCACCTGTTGTCTCGCCCTCTTTGCGTCCGGATGCCACCACCGTCCAGCCCTGCGGAACCTGTGTCGTCACTCGATAGGTGCTGAAAGCGCCCATGACATCGGGGTACCAGTGGCTTTCACCGCTCAAATACACCCCCTCGTCTCCGATATGTCCGGCAGTCTCACTGGGGGTTACAAACCGTAGATGACGCGGTTCTTTGGGTGGATCATCGATCCGGCCACGATAGGTCCAGATCAATGTGATCTGCCGGCTATGACCCGTGGGAAGAGAGACGACAATGCGCTGTGTCGTGGTTTCATGAGGCCGCACACTCGTGAACGGAACGACTTCCTCCGACTCTTTCCGGATGCTTGAAACCGACGACGTCCGCATCGCGATCGACTCGACCTGTAGACTAGACGCAAGCAAGAAGGTGACGGTGCTGACCTGTGGATCAAGCTCCATCGTGATGTGATCGCTAGCTGATAGCTCATGCGTGGACGGCGTGAGTTCAACTGAAAGGACGTGATGAATGGTTGAAATATTTTCGTGCGGCAACGCAGTCGTTGCGGCTCGTGCCTGGGCAGCAAAATTGAACAGGACACCGATGAGAACGAAGTGAGCCGTGAAGTTCCTGATGGACATCAGGAAACTTTTTAACACTCGCGGCAGACGAGTACAAGCTGGATTGCGGTCAAAAAGCGCTCAAGATCGACCGGCTTAATCATGATCTCCTGAGGGCCCAGGCTCCAAGCTTCTTGCAGCAACTCCTCATTGTGGCTTCCCGTCATGATGATGATACCGCCCGGATAGGCCTGATCGCGCAACGTGTGAAGAACGTCAATCCCCGGCATTCCCGGCATGATCAGGTCGAGCACGATCGCATCGGGTGGTGTACTCTTGACGATCTGCAGCGCCTCATGACCATCTTTAACCCCAAATGCTCGATACCCGCGCAGACTAAGAAACCGAACCAAGAGGTCACATAAGAGCGGTTCGTCGTCGATGATTAAGACCGACTCATCGATCCGGTCGATGACACGCTCGTCGCCGGATGCCGGCGGCGTAGTCATCGTCGACATGGGTAGCGTTGAGAGTCGATTGACGGCTTCAATAAGGACATCCAGCGACAATCCTTTTCTGATGAAATCCGTGGCACGTAACGCTCGGGCTTGATTCTCCTGCGCTTCGGTCGCTCCACCGCCCAGGACAATCACCGGCGCATGCGGATCGATGGCCCGAATTTCCTTTAAGACGGTCAATCCGTCCATCTCCGGCATCCGTAGATCCAGCAGCGTGACTCGTGGATTGTGCGTGCGGAAGAGGCCAAGCCCTTCTTGTCCGCTGGTCGTCGAAAGGACCTGATAGCCTTGGCGGGCGAATACATTCTGCAAGAGATCGCAATTCATCTGATCGTCATCCACGATCAAGACTTTGACCATCGCCTCCGACCCTCCTCTACCACAAAATTCGTACCTGCGTGAAAAGAGGATAGCATGAGGCTGTCAACAATGAGAAGAATTTGCGTGGTTTATGAGCGGGAACTTGATTGTCCGAAGAGCGCTGCAACAAACGCCTCGGCATTGAAATCCTGAAGATCATCGGCACTCTCCCCCACGCCGATCAGGCGCACGGGAAGCTTCAACGCTTCGGCGATCGCGACGACAATACCCCCACGTGCAGTCCCATCGAGCTTCGTCAACGCAAGTCCGGTGACTCCGACGGCCTCATGAAATTGACGAGCCTGAGCAAGCGCATTTTGCCCGACTGTAGCATCCAGGACCAACAATACTTCATGTGGTGCGCCAGCCAATTCTCGGCCGATCACTCGTTTCACTTTTCGTAGTTCGTCCATAAGATTGGACTTCGTGTGCAAGCGGCCGGCCGTATCGACGAGGACCATGTCTACCAGCCTGGCTTTGGCTGCAACGATGCCGTCGAAAGCCACTGCGGCAGGATCGGCGCCGTGTCGTTGACGAATCACTTCCACTCCGACCCGATCCCCCCAAATTTGGAGTTGCTCGATGGCGGCGGCACGAAAGGTATCCCCCGCGACAAGAAGCGGTCGTCGCCCGGCCTGCGTCATCCGCTGTGCGATTTTGGCAATCGTGGTCGTTTTTCCGACGCCGTTGACTCCGACAACCAGCGTGACAAACGGCTTTGGGCCTTCGGCAACCAGTTGATCGATTGTCGGGCCCGAAGCGGTTTTCAGAATCGTATAGAGCGCCTGACTCAAGACATTCTGAAGTCCTTCCGATGTTTTGGCGTCCGCTCCTCGCGTCTCTTCCCTGACACGTTTCATCAGACGATCGACGGCACTGGCGCCCAGATCGGCGGTAAGAAGCGCGGCTTCCAGATCCTCAAGAAGATTTTCGTTCGGTACGCGTCCGAGGAACTGATCCATAGACTGCTTTACGACATGACGTGTTCTCCCAAGCCCTTCGCTCAGCCGTTGAAACCATCCCATCGTCAATGACCCCTTGTTTGTCGCCCCGTGCGATCAGTTGCCAGTCGAGGCACAGGAAAAATCAACTGAAGCAGGGTCCGCTCACGGCGCGCCATCCGCGCCGCTTCCCTGGTGTTACGCTCATGATCATACCCGCAGAGATGGAGCACTCCGTGCACCAACAACATCGCCAGTTCATCGTCGATGGATCGCCCGGCTTTCTTCGCTTGACGAACAGCGGTCGGCAATGAAATCACGACATCTCCCAGCATGTGATTCATAGGACGTATGCTTGACGGCATCACGGCCTCACGAATGGGGAACGCCAGAACATCGGTTGAACGATCTTTCTTGCGATATTCATGGTTCAACCGTCGCATCCGTCTGTCTCCGATCAATTCTAGACTCAATTCCGATCGAGACTCCCCAACGGCCGACAAGACACGTTCAGCCAACTGGACCAGTGCAGCCTGTCGGACGGCCAGCCGCGTGAGACGCACACGAAGATAGACAGCCAT
>CABVRR010000069.1:0-3871 GCA_902500705.1 uncultured Nitrospira sp. | reverse complement strand
TTCATCTGCTCAGCCGTGGCGTTTTGCGCTTCATCCAAGATGACAAACGAATCATTGAGGGTCCTCCCTCGCATGAACGCCAGAGGCGCGATTTCAATATCTCCCCGCTCGATCAAGCGATTCGCACGCTCCATGTCCATCATGTCGAACAACGCGTCATAGAGCGGCCGCAGATAGGGATTCACTTTTTCATAAATGTCGCCGGGCAGAAAACCAAGCTTCTCACCCGCTTCAACAGCCGGTCGTGCCAGAATAATCCGGCTCACCTCTTTATTCATTAACGCACTGACGGCCATGGCCATGGCAAGATAGGTTTTCCCCGTTCCGGCCGGCCCGATGGCAATCACTATGTCGTGTTGTTCAATCGCTTCGATGTAGACTTTCTGTGTGGGCGACTTGGGGCCGACGAACCGTTTTTTCGTGACGATCGTGGCCGACTCACCAAGGACATCTTTGAGCGAAGCCTCAGGGGTACGACGCAAGGCATTGAGCGCATGACTGATATCTTCGGCTTGGAGTGCAATGCCTTGGTTGGTCAAGGAGGCGAGTTCAACGAGAATGCGTTCCGCTTGTCGAACAGCCTCGGGAAGACCATCGAGAGTGAGTTCTTCTCCGCGGGCTGAGAGCCGGACCCCCAACTCGTCTTCAATCAACTTGAGATGCCGGTCATGATGACCGAACAGGACGGCGGTGTTCGTACCTTCTCTTAGTTTGAGTTTACGCACGAGTCCGAGGTGATCTCCCTCCTGCTGGTGAGGGGATTGTAACAGACTCAGAAAAGCCGCGACAAGCACGCGGAACGCCGAAGCCCGCCTTAGACTAAGAATCCGGCCTGGACGATTCAGCCGCTGCGACGGTCAGGTCAAATTCTTGAAAGGAAAATCCACCCTGTTCATCCGTCGCAACAACCTTCACTCGATGCACTCCTGGCTTGGCCTGTCCGAGATCCCACACAATGTGACCCGTCGTATGATCGATCGCCATACCGTACGGAGCCACCTCGAGTTGAAAGTTCACCGAACCAGAATCTGAGTCTATGACTTTCACTGCATATTCATATCGAGTGTGATTTGTGAATGCGGGCGGAGAGGAAACGATCTTGGGCGCACTGTTCCCAACTCGGTAAGGATCCGAGCGAGCAACTCTACCGGCACTATGCTGGTCGCGTGGTCTCACTTCAACTACAACAAGATCATGCGGGCTAACCTGAGTCACTTCAAGAAAGTCTTCTTCGCCTTCTTTAATGACCCGCTCGTTACTCATCCACCGATAGAGAAATTGCGGTCTATCTTGATCCCGATCCGAGGCATCGACCAGCACTTGAAGACGATCTCCTCGTTCGTCGGACTTCAAGCCGATCCCCACTTGAGCAATCGATGGAGGCGCGTTTCCTATCGTAATGGTTTCGGATAATCTGCTGGCTCCAACTATCTTTCCATCAAACGGCACCGCCTCCAACCGGACTCGGTCATCTCGCTTCAGGAGAGAGGCCGGAAGTGTTGGCCCCTTCTGACCATCGATAAGCTGATCGTTCAGATACCAGCTATACCGAACCTGGACGACATCATTGTCAGGATCGTGCGTATCAACTTGCGCGAGAAGATCCGTTTGCCTATCAAAAGGGGTTGGACCCAACACAATGGAGCGAACAAGAGGCGGTTGATTGGCTTTGGGAGGCTCATTGGATTTTGATGTGCAGCCAGAAACGGGCACGCCTGTGATGGCCAGCAGAAAGCACACTGACTTCATCCATCTCATCGATCGTTTTGGAGACAATGAGCACGTGCCCACTCTTCCCAAGTACGCTTGGGAAGAGTGGGCACAGAAAGGTGATCGTTCTCTATAATGCACTCGCTTACTCGCGTAGATTGATCCAAGCAACGTACCTACTTGTGACAGATCCAGGATTCGTGCAAATTGTGTTAGTCAATCCCGCGCTTGATTGCATGATTCCTGTAACGCCTGCCTGACAACCAGCGCCGCCTGCCGAAGCACCGCCGGCCCCCCAACCCGCCGCACCGATGTGAACTGCCATCACGGAAAGCAGCCCTGTTCCTTGACCGATGGCTACATTTGTATTAGCCATCGTACTGCTGCCGGATGTATAGGTTCCCAAGACCGGAGTGCTCATAGCACTGCCGGTTTGATAGAACAGACCGTAGAGATAACCGTCACCCGCTGACTTGCAAAGATCGTCCTGCGGGACGTACGTAGGATAGAACACGATCCCGCCGAGAACGGTCGGCGATGTGATCGATCGCTCTCGCGTCGTCACGAGGTTCGTGAACCACCCATTTTTACTCTGCACCAGACCCTGCAACGTCGTGGTCGGATCGGTTCCTTGTATCTTGGTGACGCTTGAAAGCGCCGTTGAGGTGACTTGATTTGTCCCCGTCGCACAGACGACACACACCGCAACATCAGACACATTAACGAGTTGTGTCACTTTACAACCGGATATGCTCGCTTCCATACAGTCATAACTCAACACCGAATCCTTCACCCCGTACAATCGCTGTGCTTCGGAGTTGGTCTTGTCGGCATTCCCATAGAATCGCCCGGTTCCGAAGAAGATCCACAACTTGTTTGCGTCGTCGACCGCAAGACCTGGAGCAGCCACCATTGGTCCTGCCTGTATCGCAGTCCCTGAAGGATAGGGTGAAAAATCATCCAACACCTCAGTGGGCACGCGGCTTCCCGATAAATTGTATCCCCACGTGGAAGCCGAACAGGGAGCCGCAGTACAGCCCCCAGCGGTCAATCGGTACATCCGACCTCTCCAGGGAAGACTGCCGTCATTGATCACTGATCCGCCATAGATCGCATCAGCACGATAATCCAAGTCACGGTCAACACTGACCAAATCTCCGACAAAGGTATCGAGATCTCCCCCCGATGAACTCTTGATCGGAAACGTCGTGAACACATTGGATGCACCGACTCCTGTACCGGTCCTGGGGCCGACCTTGATATCAACCGCATAGAATTTCCCGGTCTGCCCGATTTGGGCCTCATAGCCAGTTGCACCTGATCCAAATACGGCAAGCCATACATCGCTACAGGGACCTGCAAGCGGACAGGTTTTCTGGCCTGGCGGATTCATACGTACCACCGCCGGATAGCTGGTCGATAACCCCATACCTGAATCGCTGAACGACCAGAGCAGCTTGGGTTCCGCATCGGGGTCGGTAATATCGAGAGCAAAATAGGCCGTGTAGAAATTGCGATTGCTTCCTCCGATATTGACCGTCATGGTAGGAGCGCCACCTGCGCCACAGGCTCCACAACTCCCACCCATGCGGAATCCTCCGATCAGAATGGTGCCCCATCCGTTCGGATGGATACAGGTCGGCGCCAATGGATCACCGGCACAAGCCGGCTCAGGATCGAAGATCCGAACATCGGTCACTTTCGGTTTGAGATCCACATAGTACACATGGGTGTAGTTGGCCTGTGCCAACCAGCGGAGATGCGGCAAGAGTTCATAGGGGATAAAGCCCCAGAGCTCATCACCAAGCTCTTGACCTCGACCATCCAAGGTCGACGTATTTGAGAACCATCCCCGTTCCTGGACAGGCGTACTCGGATCGTCGCCTCGGTTATAAAACCCTCCGTTAAAGGCATGGAGCATTCCATCATTCGCTCCCACATAGGCGACGTGTCTTCGGTTCTTCCACCGCTTGAAGAAGTTTAAGTAGCCAGGATCGCCGTACAGAAAATCATAGGATTCCCGTGGCTGTGACACCACCGTTGGCGTGGAATGCACGGGATCGCCGAATTTCCAGACGGACAACCCCAGCCCGGGTACCGTTAAGCGACGGTCGCGGAGTTGAGCCGACCTCGGACAAGGTCCGCTGGGGTTCGTGTCATA
>CABVRR010000068.1 GCA_902500705.1 uncultured Nitrospira sp. | reverse complement strand
GCGTATGTTCAATTGCTCAAGCCTGCCGGTCTCACATTCTCAAACGGTTTCGGGCTGAGCCTCAAGTACGACGATCTTAGGCGCCTCGTGTTCATCGTGTGTGCGGTGATTGCAGCAGGGCTTTGGGGTGAATGGGTGATGGGACGGGCCGCTGAAGTGCTCAAATTAGATAACCACTGGACGGAATGGTTTGATCAAAGCCTCGTGTGGGGTGCGCCGCCCGTTTTGGCCGTGAGCTTGCTCGAGTACGTCATCTTCGCGCCGATCTTTGAGGAACTGGCATTTCGTGGATTGCTGTTCGCGATGCTGCGCCGCCGATTCCAATTCCTTCCTGCGGCCCTGATCAGTGCCGCGATTTTTGCACTCGCCCATGGCTATAGCCCGATTGGATTCATCAGCGTCTTATGGAGCGGATTTCTCTGGGCCTGGATTTATGAGCGGACGGGAAGTCTAATTCCCGGCATGATCGCCCATGCAACGAACAATCTGCTTGTGTCGCTTACCGTGATGGCGTTGCTTCGTTGAGCGGGTTCCGTTGTATGAGATCCAGCGCTTCGAAGAGATCGCTATGACGAAGACCTGTGCCGTCCAGTTTTAGTAACTCACACATCTTTCGGTTCAATACCCGCTTCCCTGTCGGATCGGCCTTCTGTGAGTCAGTGGATTGAATACCCCATCGTTGTTCGACTACCTGACAGATCTCCAGCCAGGTCCTGGGAGTCCCATCGCCGATGTTGTAGACCGCACTCGTGGTCGCATGTCTGAGTGCTGCAAGGCAGGATGAGGCCAGATCCTCAACGTGGATCAGGTTGACATATTTGCGTGAGCGGTTCACTCGACCTGTTCGGATCCATTCGATGGGATTACGGTCTGGTCCATAGATTCCAGTAACGCGTAATACAATTGAATTATAGTACTTTCGAAGAAGTTCCTCACCTTGAACACGAGGTTTCTCTTGATCTGTGGGAGCCTCTTCGTCAACCCAGGGAGGAGGGTATTCGGTCGGGGCACAGTCGTCGTAGGCGGAGGTGCTTCCGAGTACCACTACCCGACGGGTGTGTAGCGATGCCGCGTCAGCAAACTGCCGAACAGACTCGACCGGTACGGCAGGAAAGCACCATATGATGTCGGTTGAGGGAGGAATTGCTTGCCATGTCTCGGGTTGCATCAGATCAAACCGTATCCGCTGATCACGTCTCACGTGTGTGAGATGGCGATCGGGATCTCGACTGGTAGCAAAGACCTGAGTGTAGCGGTGTTGGGCAAGCGGCAACAGAAACTTGGCGGTGTAACCGGATCCCAAAATGGTGAGTGTATGCTCCAAGGTCGATCATACTCCGTGCTGGTTGGCAGGCAGTGTGCCAGTGAAGAGAGATCGGAGTCCAACAAAAAAGTCATTCAAAAAAGTCATTTTAGTTGGTGTACGTATTTTCTCGTGCTATAGGGGGGATAGCGATATCTCACAGGGGAGATGAACGAGAGGACACGACATGAACAGACGATTCTTCTCTTGGCTCGCGGTGCCGATCCTCCTCGCATCTGCTGGTTGCCCGTCAGGCGGCGGCGGCGACGGAGGGTTTGGAACGTCTGGAACGGCGGCCAGAGTCTATGTGGTGAGCAACGGGTCTGATGATGTGTCGGGATACACGGTGAACACAACGACCGGAGCGCTGACTGCCGTCACTGGGTCTCCTTTTTCAGTCGTCACAAATCCAACAGCCATCGCCGTCTCGCCTAACAGCACATTGGCTTATATCGCAAACCAGGGAGGTTCAGTCTCGGCCTTTACGATGAACGGCACGACCGGGGCGTTGGCATCTGTGGCAGGCTCGCCTTTTTCTGTCGGAAGCAACCCAAGTGCTGTGGTCATCACACCGAACGGGCAGTTTCTTTACACGGCGAACGGAGGCGGGAATGTCTCGGCGTTTGCGGTTGCAGCCGGAAGTGGAACATTGACCGCAGTGGCCGGTTCGCCGTTTGCCTCAGGGACAACACCGGTCGGAGCCGTCGTCTCACCGAACGGTTCCTTTCTGTATGTGGTCAATGCAGGCTCGAACAACATCTCTGTCTATGCCGTCAACGGTTCTACGGGAGCCTTGACCATTATCGGAGGGGCACCGTTTCCAACAGGCGGTTCGACGGCGACGGGAGTGACCATATCCTCAAACGGGGAGTTCTTGTTTGTCTCCAACGGAGGTAGCAACGATGTCTCGGTGTTTTCCGTCAATAGTTCGACCGGCGCATTGATCGCTGTCTCGGGATCGCCGTTTCCTGCTGGAACGAGTCTGAAGGGAAGCCCGGCTGTCTCACCGAACGGATCATTGTTGTATCTCGCCAATGGGTCGAATAACAACGTGCTTGGGTTTACGGTCAACAGTTCGACCGGGGCCTTGACGGCTATGAGTGGATCGCCGTTCGCCGCCGGGTCGATTCCGATCGGAGTCACACTGGATTCAGCCGGACAGTTTCTCTACGCGGCAAACAGTGGGAGCGGAAACGTATCGGCCTATACGATTGCTGTAGGAACTGGCGTTTTGACTCCACTCAACGGCTCTCTGGGCAATCCCTTCAGCGCAGGGACCGGACCATCAGGAATCATTGCATCAGGTCAGCCATAAGTTCTCTCACCACACATAAGTATTGAGAAGCTGCCGTTCGGTGGCGGGGGTTGGGTGCTCACGTCCGCCGATATCTAAGAGCACTCGCGTAGTCTGTACTTC
The DNA here is from genome assembly GCA_902500705.1 of uncultured Nitrospira sp. Classification (GTDB taxonomy): domain Bacteria; phylum Nitrospirota; class Nitrospiria; order Nitrospirales; family Nitrospiraceae; genus Nitrospira_D. Next base: position 14,972 of record CABVRR010000068.1, on the reverse strand, counting down.
TCCTTCTTCCTCGACGTGTGTCGCTCACTCTTTGTGCCGGGTCGTTGTCATGGCTCTGTGAGAGTGGTATAACCCGAAACATGACACTTCAAGGCATGCACAAGCCGTCAATGACGGAGAGACTGGGACTGATCTGGTTCGTACTATTCGTATTATTTGTACCGGGCTGCGGCGACAGCGGTGGGGAAGGAGGGCTCGGCGGTCTCGGAACAATCGGAGGAGGAGAAGTCACAACGGCGGTCGTGTATGTCACCAATAATGGGTCCAACAATGTATCCGGATTCACGATCAATTCATCAACCGGCGGACTCGCGGCCATTCCCGGATCTCCGTTTGCCAATGTCTCGGCTCCCTCGGCTATCGTCGTCTCGTCGAATGGCTTCTTCGCATACGTTGCCAATAGTCAAGCCAACAATGTGACGGCTTTCAGACTGGGCACGGACGGCGCCTTAATGCCAGGCGACTCAACGCCGACCGCTCCCAATCCAGTTTCAGTCGGCACGACGCCGAAAGCTCTTGCCATTTCTCAGGATACGAGATTTCTGTACGTTGCGAATAGCGGATCCGACAGTGTCACTGTCTTTAGTATCGGGACGGCCGGAGTCCTCACGCGTGTCCCACCGACGGCGACACATCCCAATCCCGTTGCCGCCGGAGGTTCAGGACCTCTCGCATTCACCACGCCCCCGACCGGACGGTTTCTCTATGTGGCGAACAGTACATCCAACACCGTCACGGCCTTTCAGATTGAAACATCCGGTCTCTTAACCCAGGTGCCGCCGGCTGGCCCAGGCACGAATCCCATTGCCGTCAGTGGGACAGGACCCACGGCACTGGCCATGTCTTCGAATGGGCGGTTTCTGTACGTCACCAACGCTGCATCCAACACGGTGACGACGTTTGAGGTGACAACGTCAGGACTGTTGACGCTGGTGCCGACGACCGGCTCTACCCCGAATCCTATCTCTACGGGCGGAGTCATTCCCAACGGGATCGCAGTCGGACCGAATGGTGCATATCTCTATGTCGCGAATGGAGGAGGGAATGTGTCGGCCTTTGCCATAGGAAGCGACGGCTTACTCACGCTCCTGCCGATCTCAGGAGCCACTCTCAATCCGACACCCGCAGGGGCTGGTCCAGCGGCCGTCGCACTCTCTCAGGATGGACGGTTTCTGTATGTGGCCAATCGAGAAGGAGGCAACGTGTCAGCGTACACGATTGTGCCTGAGTCAGGCATCCTGATTCCGCTTACTCCGCTCTTGGGCAGTCCCTTTCGGGCGGGGACTGGACCCTCTGCAATTGCAACTCCCGGCCGACTCTAGCTCGAATGACTCGTGCCCGAGAGCCTCGATGGTTCAACCAGCCAGACGATTTCTGCTCCGTGCGACTATTTTTGAGGCGTCATCGGAACGACGATCCCGCAGCAGGTGTTGAAGTTGCTCAGCGGGAACGGGTTTACTGAAGAGATACCCTTGATAGGCGGTGCACCCTTGCATTCGAAGAAATGCCAGCTGGTCTTGAGTCTCTACTCCTTCCGCCACAATGTGCAGCTTGAGCGCGCGACCCATCCCAATGATCGCCCGCATGATGGGGGAGTCGCCTGTCCCCAGTTTCAGATCTTTGACGAACGCTTGATCGATCTTGAGCGTGTCGAGGGGGAATCGATGAAGGTAGGCGAGCGAGGAATAGCCCGTGCCGAAATCATCGATGGCCAAACGGAATCCGCAATCCTTCAGCTCCCTAAGTGTGCCGATCGTGTTCGATGCATCGGTCATCAACACGCTTTCCGTGAGTTCCAGCTCAAGGTTCTGAGGGTCGCCGCCATGTTCGTAGACCAGCGATTTGATACGGCCGGCGAGATGACGCTGACGAAAATGCAGCCCCGACAGATTGATTGAGACGGCCGATGGAGCCAGTCCGTTTTTGTGCCACACCCGCTGCTGCTGGGCTACGTGGATGATCACCCATTCGCTCATTTGGATGATCAGATCTTCTTCTTCCGCGATCGGAATGAATTCAGAGGGAGCGATCAGCCCACGAACGGGGTGTCGCCACCGGATTAGCGCTTCAAAGCCGAGGATGTTCTCCGACAGGATATCGACTTGTGGCTGATAGTGGAGAACGAATTGATTACGGGCAATGGCGGCGCGCAAGTCTTGCTCCAGGCTGATTCGCACGGCAAGCGAGGCGTTCATCGACGTGGAATAATACTGACAGCTTTTGTGGCCCGTGGATTTGGCGGTTTGCAGCGCCGTCAAGGCATTGCGCAGGAGTACATCGACATCCGTACCGTCGACTCCTGGTACGGCAATGCCGATATGGGCCGAGAATGTCACGCTTGCGCTGTCGATCTGGAAGGGAGTGCTCAGAGCGGTCATGACCGCGTGAGCGACTTTGGCGGAGTCCTCGGGTGCTGAGAGGTGGGTCAACAGAATGGCGAATTGATCGTCGCTCAGACGGGCCAGGAAAGCCGGCGTATCGGTGTGAGGAAGCTGTGTGCCGACACCATCGATTGCGAGCGCATGTTGAAGACGTTTCACCACGTCCTTGATGATGCGATCTCCCTGCTGCGAGCCGTACATGTCACTGATGCGATGATACCGATCGAGGCCGACCACGACGAGCGCGCTGATGATAGGGTCGTCTCCCCCGGGGGGTATCGCCTGCGCCACACGGTGGAGGAAGAGGCTTCGATTGGGGAGATGCGTCACGCTGTCATAGTTGGCGAGGAAGTAAATTTTTGCCTCTTTCGCCCGCATCTCGGTCGCATCCTGAACCGTTCCCACCATACAGTGCGCCTGGCCGGAATCGTCCAAGATGAGTTCGCCAAGGGCGTGGACGATACGTTCGGTCCCATCGGTCTCCACGAGACGATAGTCCAGGTCGAACCCCGTTCCGTCCGCAATGGCTTGCCGCATGGCATTGCTGACCGACGCACGATCCGCCTCGTGCACATGCGCGAGATACGCGGCCTGAGAGTAATCAAACGCAATCGGCGACAGTCCGAGAATTCGGCATGCCGCGTCCGAGACGTGCATGCGATTTTGAACGAGATCCCATTCCCATCCACCCAATTGGGCGAGGCGTTGAGCCTGCGCAAGTCGGGATTCACTGTTGCGAAGCGCGCTGAGGATTTCGCTTGCCCGAAGCATGTACCGCACACGCTGACTGAGTAGAAGTCCATGACAGGGCTTTACGATAAAGTCGGTTGCCCCGACGTTGAAGGCCTGCGAAATTGAGTCGACATCGTCCAGACCCGTCATGATGAGAATCGGGACGAATTCGCCGCGCGGCAATCGCCGGAGCTGCCGACAGACGGCGAATCCATCCATGACCGGCATTTGCAGGTCAAGAATGATGATGTCAGGCATCGCGGCGCTGGCGAGGTCGATGGCGGTTTGCCCCGATGAGGCTTCCTCGACACGGAGATCTTCTTGCTCCAGGCTCATCCGCGCCAACATACGGAACGTCGGATCATCATCGACGATCAACGCGAGTGAACGCGGCGGGTGGGCTACGGAGGTCATGCCGCTCTCCTCTGAAGTTCAGCGTGAAACACCTCGTGTGCGTGGTCGAATGCCTTGTCCAATTGAGGCAGTAACGGCTCGGCCTCTTCCAGTCGCCCGTGGCGACTCAGTTCCTCAAATTGTCGACATAGTTCGGCAAGCGAGACGGCGCCCAGCACAGAGCTTCGTGATTTCAGGCTATGGGCGGCGTGATTGACGGCGTCTGCTTTGCCGGTAGTCATTCCGTGATGAACCTGGGCGACCAACTCATGGGAATCCGCCAAATACAGCGACAATACTTTTGCCAGCGGATCCCCTTTGCCTGGCCGTTGAAGGCTCGCGATCGACGTCCATGCGGTCTGATCGACGATCAAGGATGCGAGCTGTTTCGATTCCGGCGCTGGGGCAATCGGTACGGAGATCGTGGCTGAGTCCAGATTGGACGCAGAACGCTCATGGCTCGAGACCTCTGCTTGCGGAGACAACCACGTGCGGAGCATGACTCGCAGGCGCTCCATGGAAAACGGCTTTGAGAGATAATCGTTCATGCCTGCTGCCAGACATTGCTCTTGACTGCCGGTGGTGGCGTGAGCCGTCAGCGCGATGATCGGAACGGCGGCCCGCAAGCAGCTTGCTTCCCATGCTCGTATCGTGCGTGTGGCTTCAAAGCCGTCCATCTCCGGCATCTGACAATCCATCAGGATGAGGTCGTAGGAGGTCGTCTGCGCAAGATCGACCACCTCCCGACCGTTCTGAGCGACGGTGACGGAGCAGCCCATGTCCTGCAGCATCAACAGCGCGATCTCTTGGTTGACGAGATTATCTTCGCCGAGCAGGACATGACCGGACAGAGGCGGTGCCGTGGTGACCAGAGATCTAGGTGGAGGCGCCACCGTCGCGGTATCGAACCTGTGGGTGAGTGCCTCGCGAAGCGCGTCGTACCGCAGCGGCTTGGTTACAATCCGTACATGACCACGAGATGGATCTTGTTCCACAGTCGCCCGACGAATGAATGAGACCAACTGCACGATGGTCACCGCGTGGAAAGCGGAGTCGGAGGCCAGTGCATCTAGGAGTTGCCTATCCGTCGTGTCGGCAAACGTTTCATCGATCACCGCGATCACGCGATGCTCGTCGGTCGCGAGCTCCGTCATGACGTGTTCGAGGAACTCCGCTTCTGTCTCGGCCATGCGAGGAGTGATTCCCCAATGCGAGAGGTAATGAGCCAGCAGCCGACGAGTGGGCGGGTGGCTGATTGCGGCACAGACCCGAAGGTCGGCAAGAGAAGGCTGGGATGAGGTATCAGTCGGTGTGTCGGACTGTAACCGAAGGGGAAGCACGACCCGGAACGTGCTGCCTTGCTCCGCCGCACTCTCGAGTCCGATCGTTCCTCCCATCAACTCGCAGAGTTGTTTGCAGATGCTCAACCCAAGACCCGTTCCTCCATGGATTCGGGTGGAGGATCCATCTACTTGAGAAAATGATTGAAAGAGTTTCGCTTGCCCATCAAGGCTAATCCCTGGGCCCGTATCCGTGACGGCGAACCGGATCATTACGAGGTTGTTTCCCGGAGAAGCAGGGGATTCCCTCGTGACCTGTATGCCGACATCACCGACGTGAGTGAATTTAATGGCGTTGCCGAGCAGGTTCGTGAGGATTTGGCGGATGCGAAGAGGATCGCCTAGAGCGGCGGTCGGTAGGGACGGTTCATATTCTACGGATAGGCACAAGCCTTTCTGTTGCGCACGCTCAGCCAATTGTTCGACGCTTTGCTCGACGAGATCTCTGAGATTGATCGGCTCCGACTGGAGCTCTAGTTTGCCGGCTTCGATCTTTGAGAAATCCAGGATGTCGTTGATCAGCAGCAGCAAGGCTTCTCCGGAGTCGTGGATGGTCTCGATATAGTGTCGCTGCGATTCCGATAAGGGCGTACGAGCGAGGATATCGGTCATGCCGATGACACCGTTCATCGGTGTTCTGATCTCATGGCTCATGTTGGCCAGGAAATTCGCTTTCGCCTTCGTTGCATCCTCTGCGGCGAGCTTGGCGAGGGCCAATTCTTCCTCGGATTCTCGCCGCCGCGCCGCTTCCAGCACGAGCGTCATGAAGTTCGCCAAGGCGTGAGCAAACTGTTGTTCATCCGGCGCCCAATCTCGTGAAGGACCGACATGCTCGATCGAGATGATGCCGGCCAATTTGCCTTGAGTCTGAAAGGGCACGTCGATTCGTGCGCCGATCTGTTGAGGCGCGAGAGTCTCTGCGACCAGCTCGCTGAAAGGCGAGTCCTGTTGCATCTGCTCCACAGCGATGAGGTGTCCACGGTGCAGCGCGTCAAAATACCCGGGATACTGCGCACGGGCCAGCTTTCTGCCGAAGGTATGGCGATCCGCCGCTCGGTCATAACCGTCGAGACAATACAGCGATTGTGTCTGCTCCTCAAAAATCCACACACTGACGTGGTCGACGGTGAGCGCATGGGCGGCGATGGGGGTGACCTGCTTCGTGATGCTCGGAAGGGAACCCTCAAAGACCGTTCGATCTTGAACCAGAGTCAAGGTTGCGCTCTGTTGCTGGCGAAGCCGCTCTTCTTTTGTCCGCAAGGATTGATTTGTGGCGCGGAGTTTCGTCGCGCGTTCCTCCGCTTCTTGTTTGGCGTCGACGGCTCCGACCAATTCGATCTGCGCCTGCATCTGTGCCTTGATGGCGCGGTTCTTCGCCAAGGCCACGGCCACCTGGTCGGCCAGACGGCGAGCATGGGCTAGATCGTCGGCCGGCGGCTTGTGCCTCTGACGATACGCCAGTACCAAGAGACCCTGTATGAGCTCATTGACGATGATCGGGAATGTGGCGAAGAGAGACAGGTCAGGTCTTCGCATCGCTGTGAGGTACGAGGGGAGTGTAGAAGATGTGGTGATCAGGTGATCGGGGTGGGCTTTCAAATCCACGAGATGGTCGTCTGAAAGCTGACAATGATGAGCCTTCGACTCAGGCTCCGTATGCGCTGATTTCCCGTCGATGAAACGCACCTCCATCACGGCGGGATCGGGATGCTCGAGATCTAGGACCAGCATGCCCACCGCATCGCAGGCGATCGTTTCGGTAATGCGGGACTGCACGATCTTGACCATGGCTGCCGGTTCATGGCTTGAAAGAATCGCTTGGCTGATTGCCGAGATCGTTTCCAAGATATGAAACTGTTGGCGAAGTTTGTCGGTCATGCCGTTGAACGAACCGGCCAGATCCTGAAACTCGTCCTGACTGGTGACCGTAACGTGCGTGGAAAAGTCACCGCCGGCGAGGCGCGCCGTGCCTTCCCGCAAGAGCGCAACAGGGCGGAGACTACGACGGATCTGCGATAGGCTGAGCAGGACGACCACACTCAACGCGGACGCGATGACGAGGATGAACGTATGGCGAAACTGCTCGACGGGAGCCAGCGCCGATTCTCGGGTTTGATTGAGGACAATGACCCATGGGTCGATCAGAAAGGTGTGCCGCAGCGGCATAGACCAGGCTCCTGCGATGTACTCCTGCTGTCCGAACCGCCAGAAGACTCCGTCTCCCATCGGCGCCGACGCGTCCTGTCGGTGCAGGTCCGGAAGCGTCACCTCGTGAAGAAAAGTCGAGTAGAGCGTGCGTCGCTGACCTTCTTCAACGATCAGGTCTGCATCCCCCGGCAAGGTGTCTTTCACCTGTGTGCTCCACAGCGAGGTCTCATTGATGTGGCCGGACAGCAGTCCCGCTTCCCACCTCGCCGGGTTGACGATACGAGTGAGGGTGAGGTGAGGAAAACGACCGGGAGCAGGCTGAATCTCCAGCAATGATTTCCCTTCTTGAAGATGCGTGATCTGGGCCTGCGTGAGACGGCGACGGTTGGGGCCGGACACCGCTAGGAGGCGAATGTCTTGAAAGCGCTGTCTCGACTTATGCACCGAATTTGTGATTGTAGCGTCTTCGAGTACTGTTCGATCTTGTGGCAATTCAGAGGCGATCCGATCCAATTCAGACGTCAAGGTCAAAAGATGGTTGTACAGCACCATCCCTTGGGATTTGCTCTCCTGTTTGAGTCTGGCCGACGTGTGAAGGATCAGTTGTTCCGTGACTTGTTGGTAGGACACCCAGCCGAGAATGGAGGTCGGCACGACCGCGCAGAGCACGAACAGACCGAGAATCCGACGCGCGATACGGCTGTGGAAGGGGGAGTGTGAAAACGTCGTCTGCATGGACTCCGTACACTAGAAGTTTTTCGCCAAGCCGTAGAATCCGCCGTCGCTGGCGCGAATGATATCATCACGGCTTTTGGGGGGATTCAGCGGGGCCACGGTGTCTTTGTCTTGTCCCATACTATAGATATCGAAGTCTGAATTGATCGGGACGAGGAATCGATCTTTTCGTGCGCCTCCGACGCCTCAGCAGGGTGGCCCGCCTCCACCGCCAGTGCCGCCCCCGTTTGCGCTACCGACACTGTTGGTTCCACTTCCACCGCTATTCCCACCTCCACCTCCGTTTCCATTCCCGGCGACAGGATAGATCCAGATGCTGTGTGTTCTATAATCCATGGCGAAAGAGACGTGTGATTCAGACTGAGTCGAAAACAAGTCGGTGGCAGGAATGACCCGAGGGATATCCTTCTTCCGCAGCTTCAGCTTGGCAAGACTCCCGAGATCAGTGACCGATCCGCAGTTGATTCGATAATACTGGTAGGGACTCCCCCAGGGATCGCGTAGGGTGTCGCGTCCTATTTGCGCCAGGGTGTCCGGATATTGTTCGGCGCCGAGTGCAAACCCTTTGATCTCTTTCGTGAGAGCGTGAAGTTCCGAAACAGTTTTCGCTACGCGGGCTTTTTCTAGAAAGTCTATGTAATTGGGGACGGCCAGGGAGGCCAGCACTCCGATGATCGTGACGGCGAGCATCAGTTCGATCAGGGTAAAGCCCCCAGCATGCGTAAGAACGGACTGCGACGCCGATGTCTCGCGTGGCGGACTCTTTCGTATCACGTGCATGGTTCCAGTTCTCATTGTGTGCAGCTATCCGCTATGAGTCTTAAAGGCATCGAGAGAGGTTTTCAGCACCGCCAGGTTCCGTTCCATTTGCTTTGCCAGGGATGTCAATGCCGGGTCGTTCTTCATGACGGCCAATTCTTTGAACCGCGTGGCGTCGAGTGCCAGCATGATCTGCGCATGTTTCAGCATATTGATCTTTGTTTGCAGCTGAGCGGTCATTTGATTCACAAGATCGGCTTCCGGAGCGAGATGGTCTCCGTCTCGAAGTGTCGCCCGGATGCACAAGTTGCCGTCGCCGATTTGCGGGAACACCCGCTTGAGGCGATACAGCGGGCCGGCGACTCGTTGCATGAGCAGCAGGGAATGCACGCAATGGATCAAGACCACAACACATGCGCCGAGCGCCCAGGGCCAGAATCGTGCATGCAGGCTGAGCAAATCGTTGGCGACGGCGGCGCGCTCCTGCCAGGAGAGGACCGGGTTGTCGAGTGACTGCAGCAGCGGCTTGAAGACCGGAACGGCCAACAGCAGGAACACGATCAGTGAATAGACGATGACGTGGCTCAGCACACGGGTTTGGAGCGGGTGCACGATGGCGATCAATCGACGTGTGTGCGGGCGAGTCGTGCCTGTCTCCGCTCGTACGGTCTGCGACGGTAACGACATCGACTCCGGACATGGAAGGGGAGCATCGTTCTCGGAGGGATCGATGGTCGTAGGAGCGTCGGGAGATTGCTCATGCGATCGTATCGAACGAAGAGGTTGTCCCATGACTATGCCGCCTTACCGGCGGCCGGCGATTTCGAGCCGCTCGATTCAGTGGATTCGAACCGTGGGCGGTCAAGTGGCGGTTGAAACTCAGCCAGGCACGTTTTGAATCGGCGAATCTCTTCCTCGAGCGTCTGAAGGTCGGCGGTGATTCGGCTCGGCGCCTGTTCGTGAACGTGTCGCGCGACCGCTTCGTATGCCTGTGTCACAAGTGCGGAATGCAGGTTGATGGTCTGGATCCTGTGTTCGAGATTTTCCAGCATGCTGTTGAACGCCTGTGCCTCTCGATGCAGATAGTCGTGCTTCCGTAAACGGGCGCGCTGATGGAGTTGACCGGCACCGATCGACTGAAAAAGCGTCGTCAATCGATAGAGCGGGCCGGCAATGCGATGCATGAAGTACAGGGAGTGAAGAAGGACGAGGAGGAAGGTGATGATCAACCAAGGCCAGATTCGTCCATTGAGATCGAGTAACTGCGTCGCGATGTGTGCATGTTGCTCCCAAGATACCGATGAATCATAGAGCGGCAACGCCATCGGGAGGAACACCACAGCATAGAGCGTAATGAGGAGGCAGGCGAAATAGAGGAGAGTGGTGGCCACGAACCAATATTGAACCGGATGTACAAACAGCTGTCTGCGCTGAAAGGGAGGGATCATGATTCCACGGACTTTCTGGTCCAGACCAGGTGCGACTGATTCTTGAAGGTGATGGTCCGCTCGCTCGCATGGTAGTAAAAAGACAAGGTTTGCTCGTCGCGTTGTGAATCACCGTAGGTCACGGTGTACAGCGTGCGGGGGCCTTCAGGTATTGCCTCGATGCGGCGGATGGCCTGTGCGTCCATATGCTCAGTCCCCGTGCTGAAGGTCACGCCGGTTTTGGTAAACACCAACAGGCCGTCCTCGTATCCGTTGACTGATGTTTCCCATGCACCGATCAACTCATTCGGACAGGAGACAGCTTGGTCCCATACCGTCACAGCATAGATCAGGCCAACCAACACCATGCCCGCGACTGCAAGGAACGTCATGGTTCGTCGATGTGGTTGTTCTTTGTCGGGCGGAGCAACGTCCGCTGTTTGCTGCTCCATCAATATCCTTATCGGTAAGAGTGCGATCTCGGTAAAGGGTCCTCAGTGCATCCTATCTCGTTTGTGCGATGGGTCAACAACTTGAGTGCTTCCGACGAGATGTGGAGAAAACACGTAATCACCTATCTCGAGAGTTGGTGATGTCACGAGTGGAGGATGACGAGCAGATATGCAGCGGCATGAGAACCTCAGCGTTGCGGCATAGCAGAGAGTGGTCAAAGAATCGAGCAAGAGGAAAAGCGAGACGATCGATGAATCAGGCGCGTACGCGATGCTGCAACCACATCAGCATTTCGCGCGTTACTTGTTCCGGCTGGTCGGCATGCGCGAAGTGTCCGGCGTCGGCGATTTTCAGCACCGTCAGATCATCGACGAAATCATGCAGCCCATCTAGGTTCTGGTTGACGAGTGCATGGTCTTGTAACCCCCAGATCACTAATGTAGGGACGGAAATGGAAGGATAGCCTAATCTTCGCTGGCGCATCGCCCCGCCGCCTCGAACAGCGGCTCGATAGTAATTCACCATGGCGGTGAGCGCCCCAGGTTCGCAAGCTTGCCGTCGATACAACTGAACCAGCTCCTCAGGCATCAGATGGCGATGAATGGCCATATGCTCAAAGATTTGACCGACCACATAGCCGTGACCGAATGACAATGCCATTTCAGGGAGCCATGGAATTTGGAAGACGCCCATGTACCAGGAGCGGTGCAATTGCCGCCAGTGCCGCACTTCCCGCTCAAAGCAGGCCGGGTGAGGCGCGTTCACGATCATCAACGCATCGACACGATCGGCGTGCCGCATCGCATAGTACCAGGCGATGATGCCTCCCCAATCATGCCCGACCAGGATGGCCTGTCGGACGTGAGCGGCATCGAGGAGCCCAGTGATATCGTCCAGCAAGGATTCGAGACAGTAGGCGCCAATGCCGGTCGGTCGCGTCGTCCCTCCATAGCCGCGGAGATCAGGAGCCCACACTCGGTATCCCGCTTCTGCAAGCGGTCCTATTTGGTATCGCCACGATACGGCTGATTCCGGAAATCCGTGTAAACACAGGACTAGTCGTTTGCCGGACCCGGCAAGCCCTATGCGAAAGGACAAACCATTGGCGGTCACCTGTTGAAACGACATGTCCGATACCAGAGGAGAGGTGAGTGTGGTGTCGTTCATGAGCGAAAACGGCTGGGCAGCTGGTTGCCGTGCCAGGCAGGGGCCGTTCGGTTAAAACTCAGAAATTGCTGTCCAGATCTGCAATGTCTGGCTATGATTCCCGACATGGATACACCTAAGTTTGTTGTCTCGCAGGATCAGGGCAAATGGCGCGGTCATCTGCAGGGCTATCCCGATTACTCGGCACAGGGGGAGTCATTCGAGGAGCTGGAGTTCAAACTTCGCCAACTTCACCGCGATCTTGCCATGGGCAAACCCTCCAATATCCGGAAGATTGCCTGAGCGATCGTTTGTCGGGCCACCACGAAGAGGTCGACGGCGATGAGCCGCCGACCTCTTCGTCCATTCACACGCGAAACAGCCTCTAATCGTACAGCCTGTGTATCCTGATCGCAGGGTATGTCCGAACGAATCCGATCATATAAACTATGGCTCACCGTACCGAGCGTACACGGATTACGGGGTTTTCTTCCGCACGATCGCGGCATGTGGATCGCTCAAGTTTCGCGAACCATCGGCATTCAACACCGTGGTGTTCATCACGGCAGTCAGATTTCCTGAACGTCGATTCGGTGACAAATCAATGATTCCCAACCCCGGGCAACTTCCGTCTGCCGCATGGCTGATTGTGAGAGGAAACGGGCCTCGTAGCGCCACATAGATGCGGTTTCCAGTCGGAACACCGCCGAGCGTGAGATCACCGAGATCCGGGGTTGGGTCGTTCGTCCGAGCCGTGCCGATAGTTCCTCCGCAGGCCCCGCCGGTGGTCAGATTATAAGTGCCCTCATGGCGTTTGCTCAGGTCGTCCCACGGCGGAGAGAGCTTGAACACTTCAACGTTGTTCCTGATGCGATCCAGTTGATGGAGATAGCTTGTCGCGCCAGACTCGCTGTTTCGGGCAATCACGATCCCATGGGCGTCGCGATTGTTGCCGACCGGCAGGTCGACTCCTGCCACCTTGCCATTGTCTTGATCTTGCCATACGGCCAGAGGTAGCGGAGAGTTCGGCGCACTAAAGGCCGGGGCGGCCGGATAGTCTAAGGCAAAGCGGTAGATGGAAAACTCAGAGATATGGGGGCCTGATGTCCCGGTGTTTAAGTGCATGAATCCGTCTGCTTCCGCGCCGCCACAGCCGGCAGCCCGAACGACCGAGAGGTCGTATTCCGCGACGATGGCCATGGGAGTTGCGGTCATATCAACCACAAACATTCCTCCGCCGCCCAGCGTGGCAAAGACATGTCGGTTGTTGCTGGCGGGAATAGGACAAATGGGTGCGTTGAGCGGTCGAACACCGGCTGCCTGTTTGGACGCCCCTGAGGGAGTCGTGAGAGGTTGATGATCAGGCACGATGCCGGACACTGTGCAGGCAATACCGTCGGCTGGATCCATATCCACGCCGATCGGCTGCACGGTAATCCTTCCGGCCCCACCGACAAGATCCAAACTAGCTGCTCCATTAAACGTGAATCCTTCAAGCGACCCTTCGGAGTTACGGGTGACATCAACGCGTTCCAAGATACGTCCGGCCTGATTGGCCACGATAATATGCAAGCCGTCTGGTGTCCAAAAACTCATATGGTTCTGACGCCCGGTCGTTGTGCCGGTAGTGCGGAAGAGGCACACCGGTTTTCTCGTCTGCCCATCCACGATTCCCAAGTGCCCGCTGGCAACAAAGTTCAGCGCCATATGCTGGTGATTCGGACTCGGTAGCACTCCGTGAATTCGACTCACATGCGCCCCCGTGGTCGTATCGGCACCGGGAAACAAATCGGTGGTCACATCAAGAACAGTCGGATTGTTGATCGGCGGGTTCTGATCCAAATCAATCCCATCGTAGATGCGAATTTTCCCGCCATGTGTGCCGGTTGGTGCCGCAGTCGTGATCCCTTGACTGTTGGCTTGATCGCTCAACCAGACTTCGTATTCCTCGGCAGCCGTGATCCCAGGGGGTAGAAGAAGCACAACCACGAGAGATCTCAAGATCGTACTTTTTAATATGTGAAGTGTTCTCAAGGGAACCTCCTCGCGTGAGGGACCAATGCATGAAGACGCTCAAGATGGAGTCTTCTTAGAAATTGCCGGGAGAGGGTAACGCGAATGGAAGTAAGACTCAAGAGAGAAGACGAGGCGTCATTCTGAATCAGAGTTCAGTGCATCAGTCGATGTTGTATCTGGTAACGCCCGGAGAATACTTCACCGGGAATCAACTGCTTCAGTCCCCATTCGGGATGGTTGAAAGCATCGCTGGCACAGGTCATCGGCTCGATGGCAAGTGCAGCTCGCGGGGCGTCGGCAATGGCATCTCCGGTGTACACGACGACCGCGGAAAATGCCTGATCCATCGTAATATCGATCGTGCGCCCCTGCGTGGGATGCCGTAGGGATGTCGTAGCCATTCCCTGCGCGTCGCGATTGAGCCGTACATAGCAATGATTGAAGCGTTGACGACCGATCTCACGAGATTGTCGGTAGTCCCACGGCGTGCCGGCCACGTCCAGAACCACCCCTGTCGGAACGAGTCGCTCATTGAATTCCAAATAGCCGGTTCCCGGGATCTGCACTTCTGCCTCATCGATCAGTGAGGTTCCAACGGTGAAGTAGGGGTGAAATCCGACTCCCACCGGCGCGGCCTGTTGTCCGGTGTTCTTCACGGTGAACGTGCAGCTCAGTCCGGAGGCACTGAGATCATACGTCACCCGGACGGCAAGCGAAAAAGGATAGCCTCGTCCGGCGTAGGTATCGGCATCGAGGTGACATTCAAGCGTGACGCTGGTGGCGTGAGTGTCTCGTACGTGCCACGGGAGGGTGCGAACAAATCCGTGAATGGCATTCGGCCCTTCCTTGTCGTTACGCTCCAGTTGAAAGGTTCGGCCATTGAACGAATAGCGTCCATTCTCGATGCGCCCGGGAAACGGAATGAGGACGTCACCCTGCCCACCGCGTTTTTCGTTGCCGCCCGAGTAGCCCCACGCGATCTCGGTTTCTTGCCCCTGCGCGTTGAGGAAAAAGTATCGCCGCAACGCGGCTCCCCATGGGGACACCACGGCTCGTTGATGTTCATATGACAACACGATCTCGGTGTCCGGAGTCACAGGTTGCATGCGACGGAGTATAGCATTGCGGCAACCAGGGACAGAACTATTTGTTGACTGCGTAGCCAAAGGAATTATCACAGACTATTTTTATGAAAACGAAGGGCGGGAAATCTGTGGCGGAATCACGTGCTCAACGGCTATTTGCATCGCGATATACTTTTCAGGCATGGTGAATGATCATTGCGGACGAAGAAAAATGAACTCCGAAAAACTTAATTTACTCGATCTCCTCAAAACCAATGATGACACGGGCACCATCGAGTTTGAGCGCCGGCGCATGTTGCTCCTGGATGCCGATGCCATGGGTTTGCTCCGCAAGGAGTTGATTGAGGCGGTTGGGCT
>CABVRR010000067.1:1779-17933 GCA_902500705.1 uncultured Nitrospira sp. | reverse complement strand
CGGTCCGGCCAGCTTCAATGCTGAGATGTGTATGTTAGGCAAATCAGTGGTGTCGGTTGATCCGCTCTATGTCTTGTCGAGTAATGAGATCGAACGGCAATTTTATGCAGTGGTCGACGGCGTCATCGATCAAGTGAAGGCCACTCCGGACGATTGGGTGTGGTCCTATCATCGGTCGCCGGAACACTTGAAGGAGAATCGCATGACGGCGTTGCGTCATTTTCTCGCAGACTATGATGCGGGAACAGTGCAAGGGCGGTATCGTGTGGGAGAATTGCCGTGCCTTGCTATCGGAGACGGGCAATTTGAGCTGGCGTTGTGTTCGCATTTCTTGTTTCTATACTCAGACCACTATTCATATGCATTTCATCGGGACGCGGTGCTGGACATGCTGCGGGTGGCCTCTGAGGTCCGCATTTTCCCTCTGCTGACACTGTTGGGAAAGCCGTCACCGTATGTGGTACCGCTGACCGAGGAGCTGAAGTCTCACGGATTTCATGCAGGAGTAGAACGAGTCAGCTACGAGTTGCAGAGAGGGGGCCATGACATGCTACGCGTTACAAACCTAGACTCACCACCCCGTCAGGCAGAGTAGACTGAACGGGACGACCCCTCCCCCTTAGTTTATTCTGCGAAAGGGCTGTCGATGAAAGCAATGAGAAAGCAGGTTGCCGCTCAACCATCCCAGGCGAACGCTCCTGACGGCTTCAATCAGGATTGAATATTCTGACCGGAGCGATCCTGTTCCCATAGCCGAAATGCGGCGAGATCCTGTGCCATGCTATGGAGTAGCAACATGAGAACCGCTGCATCGTCGATCAAGCCGATTCCAGGAAGAAAATCCGGTATCAGATCTACGGGACTCAACACATAGAGCAGGGCCGCAGCCAGCGATGCGAGCGTCCGTACCGAGAGGCCACGGTATCTGCCATTCTTCCAGGCCTTGAGTAGTCGGACCAACAGAGGAAGATCGGACCACAGACGGCCGATCATGCGGAGCATCTCAAGAAATCTCATAGACATGTTCATGGTGACCTCCAGAATAGTTGGTCCGCTCGCGTGATTCGCAACCGCATCACAAGGATCGGTAGTTTAGGATATCAAACGCATCGGATATTGAAAAGCGGAGGCTCGTCACAGCCGTTAAGCGATTCATCCTGGCTGAAATCGAATGTCGGGTTGATATTGAGGTCTGATCCGACCACACGAGGCAAACTCCCCCCTACCCTGATCGATGAAGATCCCAAACATGGACGAGTGATTTGAGATCGGCAATGGATGCGAGGTTACTCGCGAAATAGTCGTACAGGCACTTTGCGCCCTTTGATCCGAGAACGACCGAGAAGTTCGATGACACGGGCGGCGAGCGCTTCCGGAATATCGACGATGGAAAATCGTTCTTCGATCTCAATGGAACCGATCACGCTGGAGGAAACTTTCGCCTCATTCGCAATTGCTCCTACCAAATCGCCGGGTCTGATACCCGAGTCGCGTCCCGCCCCAACATAGACCCGTGCCATACCTGTTTTCTGCCCGCCTCGTCTCGCTCGCCCGTCAGGCTGACGCGGGACTCCGGCGGATCCACCGCGAGAGGAGAGACCGGCGCGACCGGCAAAGTGAGCCGGCCTGCCGAATTCAGGTTGCTTGACGGGGAGGATAGGAATTTCTTGCTCAGGGCGCTCACCGCCTTGCCGACGAAATACAAGTTTAAGCGCAGCGGCCGCGACTTCGGTCGGAGGATGTGAGGCGGACAGGCCTTCTACCAAGGCGATGAAGGAATCCAGTGATCCCTCTTGCAGCATCTCTTCTACGTCGGATTGGACACGACTCAACCGCTTGGCTCGGAGGTCGGCCAGTGTGGGAATCGTCAGGACCGCGACCCGCGCCTTTGTGTGTTGCTCGATACTTCGCAGAAGGCGCTGCTCACGAGGGTCGAGAATGGTGATGGCTGCGCCTTCTCGACCGGCTCGACCGGTTCGGCCGATCCGATGCACGTAGACTTCGGCGGAGGACGGAAGCTCGTAATTGATCACGTGTGACACGTGAGGGATATCCAATCCACGCGCGGCCACATCGGTCGCGACGAGCAACTCCGTTTGTCCCGACTTGAAAGCTTGCATCACGCGGTCTCGCTGGCTCTGACTCATCCCGCCGTGGATGGCCTCTGCCCGATGCCCTCTCCCGGTCAGCATCGACGTGACCTCGTCGACCTCGATCCTGGTTCGACAAAACACCAGTGCTGACTTTGGGCCGGCCATGTCGATGAGACGAGCCAGTGTCGCGGCTCGGTGTGGCCTCGTGACCACATAGGCGGTCTGTTGGACCCGCGGAGCCGTGCCGGCTTTGACCGGTTCTTTCGCGATCGTAATCTCGATCGGATTATGGAGATGCCGGTGGGCGATCGAACGAATTCGGGCAGGCATCGTTGCTGAGAATAAGGCGGTTTGTTTGGTCTTGGGTGTCTGTTCCAAGATCGCATCCAGATCGTCGGCAAACCCCATGTCGAGCATTTCATCCGCTTCGTCCAGCACGACGACTTTCACGTCCTGGAGTTTCAACGTTCCCCGGCGAATATGATCCAGTGCCCGCCCCGGTGTCGCAACGACGACGCTGACGCCCCGTTTCAGTGCGTACAGCTGAGGGCCGATGGCTTGCCCGCCGTAGATCGTGGCCACACTGATTCTCAGCTCTTTCCCGTACCGTTGCATGGCTTCGCCGACCTGGATGGCCAATTCTCGAGTGGGGACAAGGACCAGCGCTGATGGGCGTGCTTTCTCCTCATGCCTGATACGCTGCAAGATCGGCAAGGCAAACGCCGCCGTCTTGCCCGTACCGGTTGCTGCCTGCCCCAGCAGATCTCGTCCTGCTAAGAGTGAGGGAATCGCCTCGCGTTGGATCGGCGTCGGCTCCTCATATCCTAATGTTTCCAGCGTCGCAAGAAGCGGCGCTTCCAGTCCTAAGGAGACAAATCCTGGCGAAAATCCGGTCGCGGCGGGAATTATGGATACCGATGGGGAACTCTGTTTTGTCACGGAAGTCGTGGCCTTTCTCTTCTTGACGGTTGCAAAGTCATGGAAACTACGAAACGATGGTTCACAGCGGTCGTGATGTTACGTTGAATGAAGCTGAGAGCGCAAGGTCAGTCACGAGCCTAGTCGCTGGCTTCGTCCTGAGATGGTTTTGAATACTAATTGTGTGAATGATGTGCTTAGGAGAGGATCGGATGGATGTTCAGTCGGGTGAATGCCGATTAATCTGCTTGTGAGATGATTCCACCGCCCGTGCGGACAGTACGCAAGGCCTCAGTCCGTCCAGACAGAGGCAAGACCTCAGGGAGGTTTCCTCCTGCGCGGCAGCGCCAGTCTGGACGGCGAGTGTACAGGCTCCTACTGTTTCGGCAAGGCCAATGCGCGCACAGGAACCAACCGATCCTCCGTCGGGATGAGGAACATGATCTGTGCAAGCGCACGATACTTCGCTTCCAATTCACGACAGCGATCGACGAATCGGCCGGCGGATATCCGAGGAAAGTAGTCTCGGTGCCGCTCATAAAAAAGTGCCCGGCGTCCCCACCGTTCTGCCTTGAAGATGCACAACCGGGTAATCAATTCTACGAGATGGTTCGGTGACAAACGCTTGGATCCCCGTCTCACCGGAGCGGCGAGAACAGATGTGGATAGGCTCAATCCTTTTGACAAGTCCTTCATAGCATGCCCTCCTTGTGCTCTGTGCCTGACCCGTGGCTCGATCTTCCTCACGTCATTGATTTTTGTACGTACACGGTCTCTGCTGTACTCTGATGATTTCCTTATAATCTCGAAAGATGAAAAGATCATTAGAAGAAGATGAAAACCTCTTCATAAAATGCAGGAAAGTGACGCACTCACATGTCAATGTTGTACGGCAGGCAAGGGACGTGTGTGCGTCGGCGAAGGAACCGCTATTCGGTGCAGGTGCAATGAGGGAGGGACTTGGTCGAAAGGTAGAGCGCCCAGGACCAATAGGCGGAGCAGGTTGGTTGTGTGCGGCGAAAGAGGTCGGCCATGGAGCGGAGGAGTGTAGCCTCCACCTACTCCGATTGCACAACCCGTCAGTCTTTTTGATCAGGGGGTACGAAACCGATGTTGGCGACGGACGTGGCTTGCACCGGAGGATGGGTTCCCTTGAATCTTGTGGGGAATACGTACAAACGCTCGCCGGCCGAGAGCAACAGCCGATACTCATGTCCCACGTCGCTGTGCAGATAGACCGTAAGCAACGAGGAAGTCGGTTGTGTATCGACCCGTGCCCAATTCAGGCCCAGTTGGGAAGGGACCACATAGAGACCTGCAGCAATCACGGCAAAGGCGATATACGCCATCAATGGATCACCAAGCCGCCCTGTTGCCTTGGAACGCGCTATGACCACTTCAAGTGCCGAGCTGAACAGGAGGAGGATCGCGGCGATTCCGGCAATCGACAGCACGATCGCCGATACGACAGCGTCGAATGTGCTTAAGAGCGGGATTGTCACGAAGAGCACGAGCAAGAACCATGATCCGTACCGAACCATGGCCATGGAGAACGTGAACCCCAAACCCACAGTCCTCTCGTCTTGGTTTCCCGTCACCGCAAGGTTGGTCGTTACTAAATATCCGAAATAGAGCATGAGTACCAACGGCACCCAACTTTGACTGAAATAGGTCGCTGTCGGAACCTCTTCCAAGACCCATAAGGCGCCCAATTCCGAGAAATAGGCTTTCGTGTACACTGATCCGGCAAGATACGCCACCCCGCTCATGGCGGCCAATCCGGCTAAGGCTTTCGGGGTCTGCTCGATGAGTCGTTGAGCGACGGCACGGGACGATTTGCGTTTGTCAGAGTCGTTGCGAGGCATGGCGTCTGATGGAGCAGACTGAAATAAAGCGGTTGTTCCTCTCGATCTTCAGACCCAAACCAAATGTAGGTCAAGCCCGACTACTTGTGAGAGATGCGGATCAGGTGATCCGTTGATGTACAGCCGCACCAGAGGGTGTTCAAAAGTTGGGCGTTGCAGGCAGCAGCGAACGAAGCGGCAAGCATACTAAATGAGGTTGAACCACTGACCGGCGTGGGAACGACGCCGGAGAATTCTTCGGACATCCCCGCCTAGGCGGTAAACGCGGCGGCCGCCTCTTCTTCAGTGGCACATAATTGAATCTTTTCCCCATACACACGGTTCAGCAGATGAAAGCCGCTTGCTTCAAGGGCTTCTTTGACCATCCCCTTCGCAGCGGCAATCTTCATCTCACCGCGAACGTTGTTGAGCTGCTTGCATGCCAAAATAAGCGTTCGGATGCCACCGCTGCTGATATAGTCCACATCCGCCAGGTTGATGACGACCTTTTTCGCGCCCGCCTCGACAATCTTTTGCATGTCCTGGTTTCCCTGTTCGGCCGTGGTGGCAGAGAGGCTACCCCGCATCTTGACGAAGGTGATTCCGGCCTGTTCGCGAGAGGTCACCGTCAATGTGTGTCTGGTCCCTTGGTCCATGGATCTGCTCCTTCCTATTGGAAAATGGCCTCTCTGTCCCTGCAGAGCCTCTTGACCTGCCAGAAGCTGTGAAACCTCTGCTCTCACCGTTGTCCGAAGCGGTTGATCCCCTGCTGCTCAACTCGCTTATGCCATAGCTTGTCTCCTAATAGCAACGACCGGTTTCCACTTCTATTGCTATGACCACATTAAGGCGTAATCAGCTGGTGTTTGGGAGGAGAACACCGCCTGGTCGAGTGAAAGCCTGCCGCTAGCGTACCTCTTGGACCTTTGAGAGGGCCTCTTCTAGCGTAGCCGCATGGAGGCTCATCATCAGCACTCCGCTCAAGTGAAGTACTGCACGGACGTGATCGTTCCCTCCGCAGAGGACCACCCTCCCCTCTGCTCGAGTCATCGTTGTCACGGCTTTGAGAATCACCCGCAGTCCGATCGAGGAAATATAGGAGATGCGGGAAAGATCCAACACAATCTGCCGCTCCCCATGCTCGATCGCGTATATCAGAAGGTGCTCAACCTCCGGCGCGCTGTTTGTGTCGAAGCGGGCCTGCGGGGTGACGATCAGCACGGTGCCGCTTCGATGCAATTCGATGTTCTTCGCGAGATCTTTGAGGTCTTGGCGCGAGGATTGCGGAAGCTCTTCGATGGTGAGCGCGTCGATCTCCGTCTTGTCAGGACGCGTCATGGGTGGAGAGGCTTGTGAGACCAGCCGCTTTTTGACCGTCAACACGTTGCGTCCCACATTGCGATGGTACGAGACCTCGTCGAACATGGACCGTACCAGATGAATCCCCAAGCCACCGATCTCCCGCTCATGCAGCAGCAGCGAGAGGTCCGGAGGGGCCACCGTCAAGGGATTGAAGGGCATGCCGTCGTCTGTAATGGTGAGGGTCACCCATTCGTCGCGTACTTCACCGTCCACCTCAATGGAATGCTCCGTTGGGTCGTTGGGGAAAGCGTATTGGACCACATTGTTGAGCAGGTCATCCAGCGCCATGTTGAGGACGGGAATCAACGGCGTGGCTCCTTCCCACTGCATGACGTACTCCTCGAACGCCGTTTGTAGCGTGGGAATGGCCATTAATTGATTGGGCATTGTTTGGTGGAAGACTCGGGCTTCCACCTTTGACGGAGAGACTCCGTGATACCGCAGTCCTAACATGGTGATATCGTCTGCTTGCGGGGCATCGCCGGCGAAGGTCCTCACCGCATTCATGACGTCATGGAGGCGGTCGACCACTGAGACCGCCAGAGATTTGGTCAAGACCTCTCTCAACCGGTCTTTGCCGAACAGTTCGCGCCGCTTATTGTCAGCTTCAGTGACTCCGTCGGTGTAGAGGAAGAGCTCATCACCAGGCTCCAATTGAAGCAGGCTCTCTTTGAAGGCAATCCCGGGCATGGGACCGACCAGAGGCCCATCCTGAGACGTCAACCACTCGAATGATCCATCCCGACGCTTCAAGAGAGGAGGGTTATGGCCTGCGTTCGTGGTCAGCAGGGTGCCGTCGCGAAGATTCAAGATGCCCAGATACAGCGTCACGAACATACAGGAATCGTTCTCCGCGCTGAGCGCATCGTTCAGATGTGTGACGATGCTGGCCGGTGAGGGATCCGCTGCCGCCCTGGTTTTCACCGTGATCTTGGTCATGGCCATGAACAACGCGGCCGGCACTCCGTTGCCCGAAACATCCCCGACCACGAAACAGAGTCGATGTTCATCGACCAGGAAGAAATCATAGAGATCTCCACCAATCTCTAGGGCCGGTTCGAGGACCGCGTACAGCTCCAGCTCCTTCCGGTCCGGAAATGCCGGAAATATCCGCGGGAGCATGCTCAGCTGAATGTCCCGGCCGACATTCAGTTCTTCTTGCATGCGGGCCTTTGCGGCCTCCACCAAGGCCAGCGAATCCGCCAATCGCGTCTTGGCGTCCTCGGCTGCCTGTTCTGCATGTTTTAAAGCTGTAATATCGGTGGCAATGGCCACAATGCCGCCGTCGTGTGTTCTCCGCTCGCTGATCTGGAGCCACTCGCCGCTGGAACGATATTGAATGTAGGGTGCCTGAGGATTGTGGTGCATCTCGAGACGCGTTTTGACCCAGGATTCGACATTCCCGATCGCGGCGGGGACATCGCCCCGTTCGGCAATACGACGGATAATCGATTCGAAGGAGTCGCCGAGTTGGACTTCGGCGCCGGTTCCGGATACCACATTGCGGTATTTGCGGTTACAGACGACCAGACGATCGTTCACGTCAAACAGCGCAAACCACTGGGGAACACTCTCGATGGCCTCGATCATCCGGGCGTGACTGGCACGTGCCAGGGTGGATGCCGCCGTCACCTGCCGATCAATGATGGCGAGGAGCGTCGAGAGCGACACGGCGACGACCGCGAGGAGATCGATCTCGATCCCGGGCGGCGGAGCACCGGCCGTGAGAACGGATGTACTGTATGCCGGAAGCATCCCGATGAGGTGTGACCCGGACAGCGCAAGCCCCATGGCACTTGCTTTTTCCGTCACCCGCCAATTTCCGTATGCGATATTCCATGATCCGAGCACGATGACGATGATGCTCAGTCCCACGATCCCGATGACCGACAGGACAAAGAGGAGCAGGTCTCGCTGGAGGTCGATCGGTTGGTTGACCGCCATCATGCTGGAAAAATGAGTCAGGCTCATGCAGCCGCCCATCAACATACCCCCGGAGACGAGTCGCATGCGACTGCCGGTATGGCTGCTGATCAAGTACACGGCCACGGCTCCCGTCGTTCCGGCGGACAGAAGGGAAAGAACGGCAAGCCCTGAGTCCTGAGCGGCTGAAATCGGCGGGCAGAACGCCAGATTGCCGATATAGTGGATGGCCCATATTTCAAGTCCCGCCGCGACGGCGCCGATCGTCAGCCATCGTAGCTTGACGGGACCTTGATCGGGCGCGCGCATGCGTTCGGCGATACTGAGGATGACGTAGGCGGCCGCGCCACCCAACATCAGCGAAGACACAGCGAGTAAGGGATCGCACATTCCGAGCACGGCGATACTCCGTTTAGGTGAGTGCAAGAGGTGTCGGAAATCTCATGGCGCGAGCGTTTCCCGACTGCCGGTACTGAGCGGTTGATTCAGGCGCTCCCAGCGCGGGGTCCGTGCCTCAGGATCGACCGACCAATAGATCAAGACCGCCTTCCCGAGCAGCAGTTCTCTGCCGACCGTTCCCAAGAAACGGCTATCCAGGCTTTCCTCCCGATTGTCACCCAAGACGAAATAGGTGTCGGGCGGCACGGTCACGGGCCCGAGGTGATCGCGTACGTTCCCGGCCATGCTGGAAGTGTCCGTATGTTGCGCTGGATACTCCGTCAAGGGCTCTTCGTTCACGGACACGATCTGATTTCGAATTTCAATCCGATCGTCAGGAAGCCCGATCACGCGGTGGAGAAAGAGCTTCCCGTTCTCATCCGGATAGCGATAGATAATGAGATCGCCGCGCTGCGGTTCGGCTGTGTGATACGCGGCTCGGTGCGCAATCACATGGTCTCCGGGTAAGAGCGATGGGACCATCGCCTCATTCGTGATGTGAAATCGAAGCGATCGTGCTTGCACGACCGGTAACAGCTCCGGCAGGCGGTCTGCCACAAAATTCCAGCGAAGTTCCTGCACTCTGGACGTTGGGATGAGGACTTCCCGGTCATACGCCTCGACCAACTGCCTGGCTTCTTCGGACGATACCGTTGTCGCATAGTACTGGGCCAGATGCTGTTCCCAGAAATGTTCCGGAGCCAGATCGAACAACATGACTTTAAGTGAACGCACAAACGAGTGCGCGATGCGTTCCATCTCAGGCGGAGTGAACGAATTGGCGAGATCGGACTCGGCTTCCAAGTGGTGGCTGAACCCAGTAACATCGGCTTGATTCGCGATCGATTGGTAGAGGCGATCCGACTCTACTTCTAGGTGGGCCAGCCGATCAAAGGCAACTTGTGCGTGGTCGTCGTGATCAGAGTGAGTGACAGGGGTGGTTGCGCAACCGGTCCAGAGCCCGTGACAGGTCATGAGCAGGCAGAGGGCAACCCGATTCGAAGATCTCCCGAGGATGTGGATCATGCGTGGAAGAATCGTCGGGTTCAGTCGGCACCCCTCTTGTTCGTAAGTCGTGGGAGGATACAGCACTCTGACTGAATAGAAAAGACCATCTGAAGCGATCAGGCTGAACGCCCTTTCTCATGGTTACCCATCGTGGGGCGGAGCAGGCTGGTACCCCGATTTCGTGTCACCGTGCGGTGTCAATAGTCGGAGTAGGGATTGGGGGCGGAATACAAGCTCTCGATAGGTTCGCGTGCCTGACATCACGTCCGTGACCGCCTCACAGAGGCGTTGCCCGTGCCGTGCAAACGCCCATGATCTGATGCGAGGAGCGTGGTACAGCAGCCGAGCCAGCCATCGTCCGATTCGCAGTTCAGGAAGAATCGTCTCAGCTAATGTGCGAGCATAGGCTTGTCGTACGGACTTCTCGGTCAGTTGCCCGTCGATCAATGCTTGTGCCGCCATCAATCCGCTTTGAATGGCAAAAGAAATGCCCTCTCCGGTGACGGGATCTGCAAAGCCGGCTGCATCGCCGACCAACAGAATCCGTTTGTCGATGAACGGCCCTCTGCGCGGTCTGACAGGAATGACAAAGCCATGTTGTTCGATCCGTGAAACGGAACCACAACCAAGCCGATCGAGGTAGCGTGTCATCGAGGACTTGAGGTCCTTTCCCCGCGTCATCGACAGAACTCCGATCGACAGATGTCGGCGTTTCGGAAAGACCCAGGCATAGCCATCGGAGAGCCATCCAAAATCAAATCGTGAGACACCGTGAAACGTGTCCAGCAAGTCCTGAGGAGCCGTCACTTCGCACTCGAGCGCCGGAATGAGGATGCGTCCATCTGCCGTCCCTATTTTTCGCGCAACAGTGCTGAGCGCTCCGTCGGCCGCGATGACGAACCGGGCTTTCATCGAACTTGAGGTGGTGGCGACCTCAACACCGTCGTCATGGGACGAGATGCCTTCAAGAGCGCACCGTTGATGAACCACGGCCCCGGCTTCTTGCGCGGCAGACAGAAGGGTAAAATCAAACTGATCTCGCATCGTCATCGAGACGATGGGAGTCCGGCGATGAGTCGTAAAAGAATGTCCTTCCGGGAGCAGGTTCATCTGCGCCGTCCGGCATTCCTGTTCGATCACGTGGCGCAGATCGATGGGCAACGCCCGTATGGTGCGCCCGACAATCCCTCCCCCACAGGTTTTGTATCTCGGCAGCACCGCCTTCTCAATGACGGCGACTGCAACTCCCGCCTTTGCCAGACGCCATGCTGCGGTTGAACCAGCCGGCCCACTGCCGACGACAATCACGTCATAGGTGAGATTCATGGCTCATACATGGAGTGTTCTTGACGTCGTTGTAACAATTTCTTTCTCACTGCTCATTCAATACGACCGAGACAGGAAAGTGATCGCTAAAACCCATGAGGTTCACGTTCCTTGCGGCATCACCCTTGGGCAACCCGAATCGGATCGGCCCGTTTCCAACCCTGTGATCAACCATTTCAGGAAACAGCTCAATCCTGGCGGATGCCTCGTTCACCGTTATAGGACTCGCCGGTAGGAGAAGTCCCTTGGAGACGAGTAGTTGATCGAAGACGTTCCCGTTCCCTGAAAAATAGAGGGTTCCTTCAACTAGCTTTGATTTCCCATGGTGATCGTGTCCAGGCTGACTGAGATAGCGCCAGGCTAGATTGTAAAATGTTGCTGCGGTGGCGGCGCGTTCGACATCACCTCGTTCCCGGGTTGCACCAGCATGGGTCATGAGTGATTCGTCGAACGGGTCGTCATTGAAGTCACCCATGGCGATGATCGGCACCAGGGGGCTTTGTTTGACTTCCCAAATTCGTTGGTGCCAGTAGGAGAGCGTCTCGCCGGCCGTCATCCGATATCCACGGCTCTCGTAGGCACCGCCTGATCGTGACGGCCAGTGGTTGCAGAACGCGACCAATTCGCGACCGGCTTGTGTCGTAAACGTCACCTGCGTAATGTCGCGTGTGCCTGTGCGTCGCATGACGAAGTGCGAAAAAATGGCATTGGGATCCACTGTGTACCTCACAGCGTCATAGACGAATGCCGTGTCGATTCCTCGGCGATCTTTCGTCGAGTCGGCGTGAGCGACCTGGTACTGACGTGTCGGCAACAAAGCATTCAACTTCCCCGTCAATTGTTGCAGCACAAAGGCATTCTCAACCTCGCAGACACCGAGGAGATCAGGCCCCTGTCCACCGTTGATTTGGCGAATAATTGACGCCAGTTGCGCGATCTTTGCGTCGAAGAGTGCCTGCGTCCACCCGTTCAAATCTGCGCCGACCGCGTTCGTGATCCATGGCTCTCGTCCAGGAAACCCTTCCGGCGCAAAGAGATTCTCCAGATTCCAAAACATCACGAAATGATTCGGCATCGTGATCTCCTTTCTATGGAACCACACGGCTCAACCGCCGTAACGTCCTGTGTCAGTGGGTCACACACGTGACACGTACCCAAATACCCCAAGCCGGATTCCAGTCAATAACGGTGATGGCCATGCCCCAAACTTTTGGGTTTCCGGTATGGAGCAGGTCTTCAAGGATAGTATGCCATTTCACTGAAATGGCATACCCCTATCCACCCAGACACGTACGATATTATTTTGAGGAACTATCGACAGTCACATCATCGGTGGGATTCATGTGTTACGAAGTAACCAGTTTGCTGAATGTCTCCATGCCTCCTCGACGACCGGTACTGCTCTGGTGTCATGTGGTTATTGGAGATCGAGCATGATCCAGAGAGGAGGCGTCAGATAATAGGCCGCGACAGACAGAAGCACGCCGATCACTGATCCCAGCAGGCCTGTCACATAGAGCCCGGCAAACGGAGCCAGCAACAAGATGAGAATCATGAGCAGTGCGAGCCTCCGATGGTGTTCGTAGAACCGTCGACGGTGGTCGCCGGTGAGCGATTCAAAAAAACTGAAGTCGGGTTGATGAGGCATGGAGGAATACCAAGACTATGTCAATAGTGAGTGTATGGACAAGAGAAGCGGACTCTCCCCCCTGTTCCGGTTACGTACGGTCTTCGCCTAACCGGCGGTGAAATAATTCCAACGTCATGTCATAGCATATCCGAGCCACAGCCGGATCGTAGCGCGGACCTTCGTCACGCATGAACGCGTGCGCGGCATTGAACTCATGCCACTGGAACTGGACCCCGGCCTCGCTCAGCGCATGGTAGATGAGCGCCCGTCCTTCACGAGGAATGTGCGGATCCTGTCGGCCCCAGATCATCAATAACTCGCCCGTGATCTCACCGATTCGATCTAGGCTGTCGTCATGCATGCCCTGTCCCAGGCTGCGCTTATGGATGTCGGTTGCGTAGAAACAGGCGGCGGCCAGTACATCGGGTTGCATGGCCGCGCGAAATGCCAAATGTCCTCCGATGCACACCCCCACTGCGCCGAGCTTGCCCGTGCAGTGCGGCGACGACGCAAGATAATCCAGTGCTGCACGGGCATCGCCGTCGTAGCTCGACAAGGTCTTGGTGATCTTGTGCTGATTGCCGCGTGCCGCGCCGGCCTCGTCGTAGTTGAGCACGGTACCGGCCGGTTCCAGTTCGTGGAAAATCTCCGGCACCGCCACCACGAAACCATGGCTCGCCAGCATCGCCGCGATGCGCCGGATGGGCGCCGTGATCTGAAAAATCTCCGAGTACAGAACGAGTCCAGGATAGCGTCCCCCCGCCGCCGGACGAACGAGGGAGGTCCGCATTAATCCCGTCGGAGTCGTGAGATCAACCGATTCACTGTCAATAATCGTCATGTGGGTCTCCGGAGTTAAGAAGGAGCTAGGGTCTCTCTTGATGTCGGAGAAATTGTAGCCAAGTTTTCAGTTCTTGTCTTCACTTGTGTTAGCCTGTGTGAGAACACGTCATCTTCCAATGGCGTGCACATAACCTTGCATAAGGGCGTTTCGTCCGATACGCAAGATAGAGAGAACCGGTTATATGGTGCGTCTGATTCTACTTGTGGTGGTGATTGCCCTCGTCCTAGTCGGGCCGCAACTTTGGACTAGGCGGGTATTCGCCAAGCACAGCGAGCCTCGTGCCGACTACCCGGGAACCGGAGGAGAATTGGCTCGGCACCTGCTCAATCGATTCGACCTGCAACATATCACGGTCGAACCGACCAAGGTGGGTGATCACTATGATCCTATCGCCAAATCTGTACGCCTGACACCCGCCATCTTCGATGGAAAATCACTGACGGCCATTACCATCGCCGCGCACGAGGTCGGGCACGCCATTCAAGACCATCTGGGATATCAGCCGCTGGCGGAGCGTACCAAGCTCGTGCGGGTCGCGCAGGGGGCGGAGAAGGTCGGTGCGATCCTCATGATGGGGATTCCGATCGCGGCGGCTGTGGCCCGAACGCCGGTTGCGAGTGTCGTCGTTATGATGGCCGGCATGGCGACGATGGGAATCTCTACGCTGGTGCATCTCATCACGCTACCAGTCGAGTGGGATGCCAGCTTCCGGCGTGCCCTCCCCGTCCTCCGACAGGGCCAGTATCTGACGCCCGACGATGAACGAGGGGCTCGTAGCATCCTCACCGCCGCAGCCCTGACCTATGTAGCCGCCTCCCTCGCCAGTCTGTTGAATCTATGGCGCTGGCTCGCCTTCCTTCGGCGTTAGGCCGGCCTCTCAAATCACGTGGCCCTGCGCGTCTTCCCTCGACGCTCGTACTACATCGCCGAAAGGTGTGTGACCGCTTGTTCGGCATGTGCGGTGGCCACGTCAGCATGACCCGCTTTCCCATGCTCGATTGCCTGTTTCAGTTCCCCGATCCCTTGGTCCATATGCGGACTCTTGCTTGCCTTCATCGCAGACTGGAGCGCAGCTTCCGCACTGGTCACGAGTGCATCAGCATGTCCCTGTTTGCCGTGATTCACTGCTTCCCTTGCAAGCTTGAGAGCCTCTTGACGACTCTGTCCCTCGGAACGCATGACATCACGCCTGGCCCCACCCTCACCGAAGACCGGTTGCGACGGCAACGCTGTGGCGATGGCGAGGAGGAACAGTGCGGCGAATGCGGTGGTTCGTGGCTTGGAATATTGCGTCATTGATATGTTCTCCCTTCTTAAAAAGAAGTGACCCTGTATCCGTGAAAACCCCTCCAGCGTGAGGGGAAAATAAACGGCATCTTTCGTCTTTGAGTGAAGTGATTGTACCATGTGCTCTTAGAACTTCCCCAGGACCCACTCGCTGATAGCTATATCTATCCAAACCCAGGTCAGATCATCCCGCCGCTACGCTTTTTCACGCCCTGAATCTATCTATACTGAATATGGTATAGTGCTACCACGCATGTGGGGGATATCCGAGCATCGCCGAGCCGAAAAGAGCCTCGATCGCCTCCCCATCGAACTATTGAAACGGTATGAGAAGTGGAAGGACATCATGAGAATCTCTGGTCCGGAAGGACTGCGCTTGATCAAGGGCTTCCATGATGAACGCCTTCAAGGAGAATGGGAAGGCCATCGCTCGTCACGGTTGAATGCGCACTATCGCGTGATCTATAGGGTTGAGGAACCTCTCATTCAGGTTATTGTCATGGATGTGACCGCGCACGATTATCGGAGGCCATCATGAAACACAAGGACATCCGTCCGGCAAAAGCGCGTGTGACTGTATCAGTGGGAGAATCTGTTCGGATTGTTCGTGAACTTCAGGGGCTCACTCAGAGCGAGCTGGCGCGAAGGACCAAGATTCCCCAGTCCACCATTTCAGCCATCGAAAACGATAGCATCAATCTGGGAGTCGAACGGGCCAAAATTCTGGCGCACGTCCTGCGTTGCCACCCCGCTGTCCTGGTGTTTCCTGGCTGGGATGTGACCAAACAATCCGCCGCCTAACGTCCAGAGCGACGACTCTGTCAGAAAAGTGTTTCTGACTTTGGACAATCTACAGGCTTCTAAATCCGGAAACCCTCTTCTATCAACCAAGCGGGCTTCTGCAAAATCGCCAAACAACGGAGAGACAATACAACCGACATGAGACCCGACTACTTCCCGTCATCTCTGACAATTGGGTGCATGGCCTTGCGGTATAGTAGGTTCTTGTTGGTCGCCTGCCTGCTGGTCTTGACCTCCTGTGCGAAGTCTCTTGATATGTCAGACGACCACATCGCCCTACCAGGCATCGAATGGGGCGTGGTCGTTGGATCAGTGGAGATCGAATCGGAACAGTCAGAGAGGCCGTCGAACATCCAGCCTCTCGCCCACGAGACATTCATCCTCAATGTCGTCCAGATTCAGCCCGGCGATCCCGAAGGCACCAGGCCCTATGCCGACGCGTATGAACTGACGACCAAGGCCGGTGAAGGCAAGCTGTTCGTCTCGCGGTTGCGTCCCGGCCGCTATCTCATTCGCTCGTTCCAAGCGTCGGGCTTCATGGGTCTCAGCGGCGACATCAGAGCTGTGTTCACGGTGGAACCAGGAGCCGTCCGCTACATCGGGCGGCTCCATATCATAGTTCCCCGTCATCTCTCGCAAGACCGTCCCTACCGGTTTACGCTGGAGAATGTCCGACAAGC
>CABVRR010000067.1:0-1679 GCA_902500705.1 uncultured Nitrospira sp. | reverse complement strand
CGTATCATGTGAGCTTCTTTTTGATCATCGTCAGGTTCTCAGGGGTCGACCGCACCCGTATTGTCAGTCCCTCGGCATCATAGTGTTCGGACAAGATCCGCATCCGAGTGCGGATCTCTGCCAGGATCTTCTGAGCTGTAAACGGAAGATGTAATTCCTCGTCGATCATCTCGCTCTCAAAGTACCGCATGATGCGCTCACGTAACATGTTCAGATCGTCTTGGCTTCTCGTGGACAGAAACACGGCGTCGGGATATTCAGACTTCAGCGAGGCAATCTCGTCTGGTCCGAGCCGATCTCGTTTATTGAGCACCAAGAGACTGGGACTCTCCGTGGCGCCCACTTCAACCAACACCTTCTGCGTAACCTCGAGTTGAGACCGAAAAGACGGATCTGAGGCATCGACGACAAACAGCACCAATGAGGCGCAGGCCGCTTCATCCAGCGTCGACTTGAACGATGCCACCAGGTCATGCGGGAGTTTCTTGATGAATCCCACGGTATCGCTCATGAGCACTTTCGGACGCGTTTCGGGATAGAGTGGACGGATCGTGGTATCGAGAGTGGCGAACAACTTGTCGGCCACTAGCACATCGCTGCCCGTCATCGCTCGCATCAGCGAAGATTTGCCGGCATTGGTGTATCCGACCAGCGCGACGGTTAATTCATTTTCCCGTCTCGCGCGACGCGTAAGATGCTCGTCCCCGATGGCCGCCAATTCGGTTCTGAGCTCCTTCAGGCGATCGCGAATTCTACGTTTATCGAGCTCAAGACTCGTCTCTCCCGCCCCTTTGCCGCCGACCCCCCCACCTTGCCGCTCGCTCCCACCACCGGTTTCGCGCACCCGTGGTGCCAGATAATTGAGCCTCGCGATTTCCACCTGGAGTCGAGCCGCTCGGGTCCGAGCATGTCGACTGAAAATCTCAATGATGACCCCGGTGCGATCGAGCACCGGCACTCCGGCGGCACGTTCAAGGTTCTTCAATTGTGACGGCGACAGATCACAGTCCACAATGACAATCTGCGCCTGCTCGTGTGGGCTGAGTAAGGTCTCGTTCGGTTCATCCGATTCGCTTTCTTCTGACTCTCCTGCTTCGTCTAATTCAGCCGTCTCGCGTTTTGAGGCCGCTTTGTGCATCGGTTTTTCAAATGACGCCGCGATGGTTCCCGGCCCACCGGTCCACCGTGCCAATTCGGTGAGTTTTCCCTGCCCGAGGACTGTCGCAAATTTATCGGAACTCCGTTTTTGGCTGACGTGGCCCACGACCTGGTACCCGAGGGTTTTGACCAATCGTGTGAGCTCGTGCAGTGAACTGTCCAGCTCCTCGACAGTCACACGGGGGGTCTGAATCGCCACCAGCACAGCACGAGATTGTGAGGGAGTCGTCATCGTGTACGGTTCCTTGGCTACAGTGTGGGTGAAGGGGTATCATCGTAACAGGGAATTTCGTGTTTAGCTCAGCTCGCGTCGCGGTATCGAGGTCCAACGATCCCACCTGGCTCACAGATCATAAAGAACTGCGCGATTCAAGATCTGACCCTGAGCTGTACATCGGGAACGGCTTTCACAATGAAATGCGGCACGAAGCGGCTGTGATTTCCATGGATCAGACCGCGATCCTCCCGAATCCCCATCCCTGCCGGCTCGTCCCCGACCACCCAGGATCCGATCACCGGAT
>CABVRR010000066.1 GCA_902500705.1 uncultured Nitrospira sp. | reverse complement strand
CTAGGTAGTCAGATCCAGAGACTGACGTCCTACCGCTAGACGATCCCCCAACCGAGGTTCACAGTAATATATCACTCGTAATTCCGTCAAGATCGACACGGGTTTGATAGGAAGACCCTTCATCCCATGGAGGCACGCTCGAGCCCTTTTCTGAGACGAAACAAGCTTCGGTCACGGCCCAACACGTCCATCACCTCAAACAGTCCCGGACTTGCCGTTCGCCCGGTCAACGCCACGCGAACCGGCTGCGCGAGTTGGCCCATCTTCATCCCCTCTTCCTCAACCACCTGTTTAAAGCTGTTCTCCCATTCCACCTTTGAGAACGAGGGGAAGACTTCAAACCGTGTAATGAGCTTGCTGAAGGCCGGCCCGACGGCGGGTGTGAGAAACTTCTTTGCCGCTTCCTCATCGAATGTCACGGTTTGCCCGAAATAGGGCTTGACCCACTCCACCATATCCACCAACGTCTTGGCACGCTCTTTCACCAAGACCACCAGCTGCGCGAGCCATTCGCCCGACACGGTCTCGACGTCCTTCCCGAGGCCCGCTTGTTCCAACATCGGCACGAGCGCACGGACCACATGGGATGGGGGACTGGTCTTGATATATTCGGCATTCATCCAGAGCAACTTATCGGGATTAAACACGGCTGCCGACTTTTGCACGTGATCCCAGGAAAACTTATCGATCAGTTCCTGTCTGGTGAAGAGTTCTTGATCCCCGTGTGACCAACCAAGTCGGACCAGATAATTGACCATGGCCTCCGGCAGATACCCCATGTCCTTATACGCCATGATCGAGGTAGCCCCGTGACGTTTGGAAAGCCGGGTTTTATCCGCCCCTAAAATCATGGGCAGATGCCCAAAGCGTGGCACGGTAAACCCCAGCGCTTTGAAAATCGGAACCTGCCGCGGTGTGTTGGTCAGATGGTCGTCCCCTCGCACGACGTGCGTGATGCCCATCAATGCATCATCGACCACGACCGAAAAGTTGTAGGTTGGATAACCGTTGGACCTGAGAATGATCACATCGTCCACGATGGTGTTCTCGAAGACGACTCGTCCTTTGATGAGGTCGTCGATTACCGTCTGCCCCTCTTGCGGAGCCTTGAATCTCAGTGCGGCATCTTCAGACGGATTGGTGATCTGCAAATTGCGGCAGCGGCCGTCGTAGCGAGGGGAGAGTCCCTTGGCTTCCGCGGCTTTTCGCCGAGCCTCCAACTCTTCAGCTTTACACACGCACCAATAGGCATGCCCGGCCTCAAACAATTGCATCGCATGGCTGCGATACAGATCCATCCGCTCCGTTTGTCTGAATGGCCCTTCATCCCAATCAAGCCCGACCCACGCCATGCCTTCAATGATGGCCTGAATCGAGGCATCCGTCGAGCGACTCTGATCCGTGTCCTCGATGCGAAGAATAAACGTCCCTTGCTGCTGGCGAGCAAAGAGCCAATTAAACAGCGCCGTCCGCACGCCGCCGATGTGGAGAAACCCCGTCGGACTGGGAGCAAATCGGACACGAACCTGACTCATGACAGTACCGTTCCTTCCTCAAACCGAACAGCCCGGACATCTATATCATGCTGTGAAAATCCTTGTACATCATCTTAACTACTTCCATCTCCTGACGGCTTCTGCTAAGACGGTGCCGCGAATCGATCATGGCGGAACCCACACAACCGGCTACAGTACTGGCGGTCACCGATCTCACACCCCACGTCCGTCAACTGGTGATTAAGCCCAAGGCGAGCAAGATCGTCTTTCAACCAGGACAGTGGGTCTCCCTCAAGCTGCCGGTAGGACCCAAACCGCCGCTCACCCGTGCCTACTCGATGGCCGACCCTTCATCGCCGTATGGGGAATTAACGCTGGTGTTTGATCGTGTCCCGGACGGACTGGGCTCCACCTATCTCTATGCGCTGAGGTCCGGAGATGAGGTGTCCTTGTCGGGCCCCTATGGACATTTCGTTCTGCCTCAACAACCGCTCGATCGAGAACTCCTGTTGATCGCCCGCTACACGGGCCTTGTTCCGATACGCTGCCTGCTCAAGCAGATGTTTTTTTCGAAAATCCATACTCCCGTCTTGTTGATTGCCGTGGCACCTCATGAAGACGAGTTCTTGTTCCATCAGGAATGGCTCACCATGGCCATGCAACATTCTTCTTTCCGCTACCTTCCGCTGGTCGCTCAGAACGGGGAATCGGACGCCGTGGAACAAACCATATCCATGCTCGCGCCGCTGGTCATGGGACAGCCCAAAGTGCTTCCCATGATTTGCGGAACCAAAGCATTCGTCCGTCCCCTGCGTGCATACTTTATGGACGGCGGGTACGATCGAAAAGAAGTGAAGATAGAGACGTACGATTAGATCAGCCTGTGGTGTTCGTTCGAACTGAACCCCATCAATCGGCGACTCGCGCGTGAAGCATGGCGCTGAATCAGTGCCCCTCCCGCACCAGATTTTTATTAACAGCCGGGATTTCGACGACGATATCCTTGGTTCCATTCGGTACACATTGACAGCCTAGACGAGACTGTAGTGTGGTCATCGGAGCTTCATCCAACTGATCATACTCATCATCTGTGCCCTCATTGCAGGTGTCCAATCCCTGCTTGACGATGACATGACAAGTCGAACAAGCGCACACCCCTCCACATACGTGCTCTAAATCCACTCCATGACTCATCGCAATATCCAGCACGCTCCCCGGAAGCCCGGTGACTCCATAGGGAATCTTTTCCGGGTCGACCACTACCGTGGTTGATTGTCCATCGGGTCGGATAAAGGTGATGGTATAGGAACCTTGGGGAAGGTCATACTCGGCCTTTTCAATGTATGGGTTTGTCCCGCCCATGTACCTGTTTCCTTTCTTATATCTGTATGGTCACGCGGATGCGCTGCATATTGACACTATTGAAATTCGCGTGCTATTCTTAGTCCGACCAAATTGATCGGAGATCATTATAGTCTCCGATCGTGAAGATCGGCAATAGCAATGTTAAAGATCTCAAAAAAAGCTGACTACGCGCTCATGGCGCTGCAGCACATTGCTTCAGTCCAGTTCGGTGATGTAACTCCTGGCCGCGTGGTGAATACCAAAGAAATCGCTGAGGAGTACAACATCCCCCTGGAACTACTGGCGAAGGTTCTTCAGGTGCTCTCGAAAAACGGCCTCATCGAGAGTCATAACGGTCCCAAAGGAGGGTATCTGCTGGCACGAAGCGCAAGACAGATTACGATCGCACAAATCATCGAAAGCATCGAAGGCCCACTCGCCATCACCGACTGCTCCCATGAAAAAGAGGGCGAGTTCTGCATGCAGCGGGAACACTGCAACATCCGCACGCCGCTGCTGAAAATCCAAGACAGCATCTATCAGTTGCTGAACAATATGACATTGGGAGACATGATGGGCGGCACGCCCCTGATTACGATTCAGTCTCCCTCGGCACAAGGAGTCGAACAATGAAACTTCCTATCTTTCTTGATAATCATTCCACGACCCCCATGGACCCGCGAGTTCTGGAGGCGATGTTGCCGTATTTCATCGAAAAATTCGGCAATGCCGCCAGCCGTAACCATGCCTTCGGATGGGCTGCGGAAGAAGCGGTTGACCAAGCCCGCAAGCAGATTGCCAAACTCATCAAGGCCGACTCAAAAGAAATCGTGTTCACCAGCGGAGCCACTGAATCGGACAATCTTGCGCTCAAGGGCGTCCTGGAGATGTACAAAGAAAAAGGTACCCACATCATCACCTCGACCACGGAACATCGGGCCGTGCTCGATACCGCCAAGTCCCTCGAGGCCAAAGGGCTGGCGACCGTGACCTATCTGCCGGTCGATAAAGACGGCATGGTGAATCCTCAGGACGTGCAGAACGCCATCACCGACAAGACGATCCTGATCTCAATCATGCTGGCCAACAACGAGATCGGCACGATCAATCCCGTCCAGGAAATCGGCAAGATCGCCAAAGCAAAAGGCGTGCTCTTTCATTGCGATGCCACGCAAGGCGTCGGGAAAATTCCCGTCGATGTCCAGGCCATGGGCATCGATCTCATGTCGTTCTCAGCCCATAAGATGTACGGTCCAAAGGGAATCGGCGCGCTCTATGTCAGGAAGAGAAACCCGCGCGTGCGGATCGCCGCGCAGATGGACGGAGGAGGGCATGAGCGCGGGATGCGGTCCGGGACCTTACCGGTTCCGCTCATCGTCGGATTCGGGAAAGCCTGTGAGCTCTGTGAGCAAGAAATGTCCGCCGAAACAGCGCGACTGACCAAGATGCGCGACCGTCTCCAAACCGAGATCATGGCGGCGCTTGAAGAAAGCTATCTCAATGGTCATCCGACAAACCGCCTTCCGGGCAATCTCAACATTTCCTTCGCCTATGTCGAAGGGGAATCGCTGCTCATGGGCATGAAGGACATCGCGCTGTCATCCGGCTCGGCCTGCACGTCGGCAACGCTGGAACCTTCCTATGTGTTGCGTGCACTCGGTGTCGGGACGGAACTTGCTCATTCTTCGATCCGTTTCGGCCTGGGTCGGTTCAACAGCGATGATGAGATTGACTACACGATTAAGAAGGTTATCGAGATCGTCACCAAGTTGCGGGAAATGTCTCCGCTCTATGAAATGGCGAAAGAGGGCGTGGACCTGAAATCCGTTCAATGGGCGGCACACTGAGATTCACGACGTGATGCGTATCGCGCAAACAACGAACGACGCGTCACGAACGACGAGATACTAAGGAGGACACCATGGCATACAGCGATAAAGTCGTCGATCATTTCAACAACCCCCGCAATATGGGAAGCTTCAAAAAAGACGAAGAAGGCGTGGGCACCGGCATGGTGGGCGCCCCTGAGTGCGGCGACGTGATGAAGCTGCAGATCAAAGTACAAAACGACACGATCGTGGACGCCAAATTCAAGACATTCGGCTGCGGGTCAGCGATCGCCAGCTCTAGTCTCGCCACCGAATGGCTCAAAGGAAAGACGATCGAGGAAGCTCAAAAGATCAAGAATACAGATATCGTCCAGGAACTGAATCTTCCACCGGTCAAGATTCACTGCTCGGTCCTCGCTGAAGATGCCATTAAAGCGGCATTGAGCGACTACCAAAAGAAGACGGACTCGCCGCAAGCCGACGGCAAGTAACGATTACGAAAGGAGCGCCACATGGACTCAACAAATGTAGAAACTCCGATCATCTCGCTGACTGACGCCGCCTTGAAGGAAATTAAACGCCTGATCAACGTGCAGGGCATCGAGGAGGGTGGACTTCGCCTGGGGGTCAAAGGTGGTGGCTGTTCAGGGTTGAGCTACACGATCAATTTCGACGAAAAGATCGGGCAGCACGACCAGGTCTACGAGTTCGACGGCGTAAAAGTACTGGTCGACGCCAAAAGTGCCATTTATCTCCAGGGCACTCAACTGGACTATCAAAAGGACCTCATGGGCGGGAACTTCAAGTTCCTCAACCCGAACGCCAATAAGACCTGCGGCTGCGGAGAGTCCTTCTCGGCTTGATTCGAACCGGATAGGAGAATATGGCTGAGCCTGGTGTGAGTATGCCCTGCTCGGTTTGCTCATGGATCACGATCGATCATCCACTCCTCCTAATGCCCGTCGCCAGCTCCAAATGGCTCGGAGCATGTGCTGGCATTGCCAATCGGAAATGTCGGGGGAATATTTCTGTGACCGCTGTGTGAAAGTCCAACCGGTTTCAAAGGACACCGATCACTTCACATGCCTTGGAGTTCCACGACGCCTCATGCTCGACCCTCAGCAACTGGAGGCCAAATTCTATGAGCTGAGCCGGACGTTCCACCCCGACTTTTATCAGACGAAAAGTACGGCGGAGCAATCCATCAGTCTTGGGAATGCTGCGGTGCTCAACACCGCTTACCGTACTCTGCGCGACCCAATCCAGCGGGCGGAGTATCTCCTCGGGCTCGAAGCCGGTTCGGTCAAGGACATTAGGACCTCTCCGCCTGCCGATCTCTTCGAAGAAATTTTGGAGTTACAGGACACGCTCGATGAATATCGAGCATCGGACCGTGAGTCGGACGAGAGTCGTCGACTCCACACAACGCTGCAGACTGAACAAGAGCGCTTGGAGCAGCACAAACAGGAGATGGAAACTCAGCTTCATCGGTTGTTTTCCGATTGGGACGCATTGCAAGACGCCGGGGAAGCGACCGCCGACGCTCGTGTAAAACGAGATCAGCTCCTCAAACAGATGCGGAATCTCCTCTCCAATCGCACATACGTCAATAATATCGTCAACGATCTGACTGCAACGATCGCATAAAAAGATTGGTCATCGGTAGCTTCACTATGGCACGCATAGTCGGTATCGACCTCGGCACTACGAATTCACTGATCGCCTACATGAAGGATGGCCAGCCTCATGTCCTTCCTGATCGTCACGGTCGTGCCATGGTGCCTTCGGTCGTCGCGTTAACAGACAATGGATTGATCGTCGGCGATCCCGCGAAAGAACATTTGACTCGCAGCGCGGCCCGCACGGTCTACTCCGTGAAACGATTCATGGGCAAAGGCCTAGCGGATGTCCAGGACGAACTGGCCTATCTTCCCTACCAGCTGACGGAAACCGGCGGTGTCATCCGAATCCAGTTAGGCCAGAAAAGTTACTCGCCGCCTCAGATCTCCGCCATGATTCTTAAAGAATTGAAGCGGCGTGCGGAGGACTACCTCGGCGAAAACATCACAAAAGCCGTCATTACCGTGCCGGCCTATTTCAACGATAGCCAACGACAGGCCACCAAAGATGCCGGGCTCATTGCCGGGCTGGAAGTCTTACGGATCATCAATGAGCCGACTGCCGCATCGCTGGCCTATGGGCTTCAAAAACGCACGCAAGGCACGATCGCAGTTTATGACTTCGGCGGCGGAACATTTGATATTTCGATCTTGAAGCTCAAGGATGGCGTATTTGAAGTGCTGGCGACCAACGGGGATACGCATCTAGGGGGAGACGATCTGGACCGCACGCTCCTCGAGAGTCTCGCCAAAGACATTCAAGACCGGCATGGCATCAGCATCAGCGACCATCCCGATCATGTACAAGCGGTTCGACTGGAAGCCGAGCGGGCCAAAATTCGGCTTTCTGACGACCTGACAACCGACATCGCAATCGAGTTGCCGGATGATCGTGGACGATTCACCAGAACATTCACCCGTGATCAGCTGGAATCCCTGACAAAGCATGTCATCGAACGCACATTGGCTCCCTGCCGCATGGCGTTAAAAGACGCCGGGCTCACTCCAAAAGATATTGATGAAGTAGTCTTGGTGGGCGGTTCTACTCGCATGCCGTTGGTTCGGCAGCGGGTGGAAGCACTGTTCGGGAAGGCACCGCATTGCCACTTGAATCCGGATGAAGTCGTCGCGCTTGGCGCCGCCGTGCAAGCTGATATCTTGAGCGGTGGAACAACCGATATGTTGCTGTTGGATGTGACGCCTCTGTCGCTCGGCATCGAAACAATGGGCGGCGTCATGAGCAGCCTGATTCGACGCAATACGACCATTCCGGCGAGCGCCAAGGAGCTGTTCACGACTTATGTCGACGGGCAAACCGGCGTCGACATCCACATTCTGCAAGGCGAGCGCGAGCTGGTCAAAGATAACCGGAGCTTGGCGCGGTTTCGCCTCAAAGTGCCTCCCCTCCCGGCTGGCGTACCTCGTATCGAAGTCACCTTTTTGATCGACGCCAATGGCATCTTGAACGTGACGGCGAAAGACATGCGAACGGACCAAAGCCAATCGATCGAGGTCAAGCCGTCGTACGGGCTATCGGACACGGAAGTGGAGCGGATGATCGAGGACTCATTCAAGTTTGCGGCTGAGGATATCAATGCCAGGAAACTGATCGAGGCTCGTCTGGACGCCGATGCCCTCATGAAAACGACGGAGAAATCGCTTGCGGAAGCAGGACATCTCGTGACGCCTCAGGAAGCCGACGATATTCGCACCGCGGTGACGCACCTCGCCACCGCAAAGAACGGTACGGATCCTCGGGTGCTCCGCGCACGAATGGCGGAACTCGAACAGGCTGCGAAGCAGCTGAACGTCATGATGCTGGACGAGTCTCTGAAGAAAAGTCTGCACGGGAAAAAAGTGTCGGACATGTCGTGATTATGGAGAGATACCGATGGACCTGAAGTGGCAACATACGGAGGATATCGCCATACGGCTGGTGGAAGAACACCCCGAGACGGATCCGCTCACCGTACGCTTTACCGACATGCATGCCTGGATCGTTGCGCTGCCCGACTTCAAGGATGATCCGAAGAAGTCAAACGAGAAGATCTTGGAAACGATCCAAATGGCCTGGCATGAGGAGTATCAGGATTCACAGTCCTAAGGCGAGCCTGCTACAAATTCCCGTCTCCGCTCGGCTGTCCCTCGGGAATCTGGTCCAGCTTGTAGAAATCCGTTGGGTCGAGTCGACGCTGCACTGCCTGAGTCGGCTCGCTCCCTTTTGAAAACAACTCGACCGTTCCCTTCTGTGCCTCTCCCTCTTGTTCCGATTCCAAGAGTCCGGTCGCTGCATCGACTTTTACGAATGTCACCCCGTCAGGGATTTCGAACGGCGCGACAGGAAGCTGCTTCAATGCTTCTTTCATGAACGCGATCCAGATGGGCAAGGCCGAGCGAGCTCCTGTTTCACTCTCTCCGAGCGAGCGACGGTCGTCAAAGCCGACGTAGACACCGGTGACCAGGTTCGGCGTGCCGCCGATAAACCAGGCATTGATGTAGTCGTTCGTCGTACCTGTTTTCCCGGCGATCGGACGCCCCAGCGTCTTAGCCGCCTGTCCGGTTCCTCGCTGCACGACATCTTCCATCATGTTGGTAATCAAATAGGCGGTTTCCTTGGAGATGACATCACGAGGAGCAGGTTCGGTCACTTCCAGCGCCTTCCCCATGTTATCTTTTACCGATTTGACGGCAAACGGCTCCACACGACTCCCTTGGTTCAAAAATACGCCGTACACCGAGGTCAACTCCATCAAGCCGATGGACGACGATCCCAGCCCCAGGGAGAGATCGGCCGGAAGCGAACTCGTGACGCCCACGGTGCGCGAAAACTCGATCACGTTTTTCACGCCAACCTTGTCCAGCAACCGGACCGTCGCAAGATTATGCGACTGAGCCAACGCATCCCGAAGACTCACCATGCCGTGAAACTTCCGCCCATAGTTCTCCGGCTTCCACGTTTTGTCGTCCTCTTCCTGCTCATAAACGACCGGAGCATCAAGGATCTGCGTGGCAGGACTCAATCCTTGACTCATCGCGGTCGCATAAATGAGGGGTTTGAACGCAGACCCTGGTTGCCGGTGGGCTTGCACTGCACGGTTGTATTCACTGCGGGTGAAATCATATCCGCCCACCATCGCACGAATCGCGCCACCCTTGGGATCGATCGCAATCAGGCCTCCCTCGACGATCGGCGTCTGCTCCAGCGTGAGTTGCACTCCATCTTTTGTGAGTTTCTTCACGCCGATTTCGATGACATCTCCCGGTTTGAGAAGTGCCTTAAGATTCGGATTCACCGTGAAATCCACTGTGGGATCCGGCCCCTTGAGCATTCGCTTGGCCCAGGCCATGTCGTCAAACGCCAGTTTCGCGGTAAACGCGCCGACTTGAACGAGATAGTGATCTTTCGCCACCTTTAACACGACCCCTTCGCCCAGATACCCCGGTTTAAGCAGTTGATCCCCTTGGGCTGAGCTGGAAGGCTGGAAGGTCGCCGGATCCACGGTTCGTCGAGGCCCTCGCCACCCTTCTCGCTTGTCGAGCTCGCGCACTCCGTTCAAGAACGCGGCCTCAGCGGCTTTCTGCATCTCGATATTCAAGGTCGTATAGATTTGGAGACCGCCCTTGTACACCATCGACTCCCCGTACTTCGCCACAAGCAATTGACGAATATATTCGACGAAATACGGCGCAAGATGCTCGCTCCCAGGTCGATGGAAACTCAGGTTCTCATGGGCAGCGGCCTCGCGTTCGGCTGCCGTGATAAACCCGACCTCTTCCATGCGACTCAACACATGCTCCTGGCGCTTCTTCGCCGATTCATAGGCGCTGAAAGGGGAAAATCGGCTGGGCGACTTCGGGAGGCCGGCTAAAAACGCGGACTCGGCTAGGCTCAAGGCTCTGATGTCTTTCCCAAAATAGGAGTTCGCCGCCGAGCCGACGCCGTAGGCACCTTGCCCGAAGTAAATTTGATTCAAATACGTTTCGAGAATCCGTTCTTTGCCCGATACCACTTCCATCTTGTAGGCCAAGATCAGCTCGCGAATCTTCCGCTCATAAGACCGTTCGGACGAAAGAAAAAGCGAACGGGCCAATTGTTGCGTGATCGTGCTGGCGCCCTCGACTTTTCTCCCACCATGCTGAATGTTCGTCCAGGCCGCCCGCAGCATCCCGATGACGTCTAACCCCGGGTGTTCGAAAAAGCGGGCATCCTCCGTCGCGATCACCGCTTGTGTCAACGCCTTG
The DNA here is from genome assembly GCA_902500705.1 of uncultured Nitrospira sp. Classification (GTDB taxonomy): domain Bacteria; phylum Nitrospirota; class Nitrospiria; order Nitrospirales; family Nitrospiraceae; genus Nitrospira_D. The sequence goes on along the minus strand of CABVRR010000066.1, from coordinate 7,706 downwards.
GGAATCTCAGGAAGCGGAGTCAGAATGCGCCGCTCGATATAGAACTGGCCGATGGGTTGGCGATCATCCGAATAGACGGTGGTGACCAAACTCGGCTGGTAGTTCTGGAGCAGGTCCAGCGACGGAAGATCTTGAGAAACGTACCAGATGATTCCCGCGACTGTCGTGGCTCCCACAATGGTCGCGGCCACGAGACCGATCACGACGACATGCCACCGGCGTAAGCGTCGACCTGTCCGTTCCTGATGTCTCTCGATAAATCGCCCGTCTTGCGGCATCGAAAAAAAGACCTCGAGTTGATCGTGTGCAGCCCGCAAAACCTTACAATGCGTCGGCTGAAAACTCAAGCGGGATGCCGATTGGGTACTGGTAAAGTTTAAATTCGTGCAGCACGACGCCACTACGTGTGGCACGCACGCGTTACCAGTGTCGCTGATTAGCCACTGATAGATCCCTTCGGACGGAGAAAGACGGACTCGACCGGATTGTCTAAAGTTTCTTGCCCACACACCGACTATATGAGACGGCATTAGGACCAGTCCTGCTGGCTCACACTCGATGCTCCTGGCCCTTTGTAAGCCAGGCGACTAACAGCCATGAGTTTCTAATCCTTGGCAGCGGAGAAGACGACAGCATGCCCCGAGCATCCATACCGAGAAGTGAAACAACCCGTCTTGCTGAATTAGAACGCTACCGAATTCTGGATACCCCGCCGGAAGAAGCTTACGACAATCTAGCCAGGCTCGCCGTTCAGATCTGTAAAACATCGATTGCCCTCATCAGCTTTGTCGATACGAATCGCCAATGGATCAAAGCGAATGTGGGCTTCGATGGGCAAGAAATCCCGCGTGACATCGCCTTCTGCGCCCATACGATTCTCGGCAACGAGCCATTCATCGTGCCGGATGCCACTCAGGACGGACGATTTGTCGATATGCCTCACGTCACCGCCGTTGATTCAGGCATTCGATTTTATGCCGGAATACCGCTCCTCACTCCGACAGGTCACGCGGTGGGTACGCTCTGCGTGATGGATCAGACGCCCAAACAGCTGGAGATTAGGCAACTGCAGGCGCTCCGCATGTTAGGCAGGCAAGTCCTCAGCCGACTGGAGCTGCGCCGGCGGCAGTATGAGCTCGAACAGGGCCTTGCCTTGCACAGAGAGCGCGAACAGGAAAAGGCCGAGATCATTCGGGCGATCGATCATCATGGATTAGCGGGCCTGGCATTCTTGGACAAGCACGGCTGCTTTACCTACATGAATCCGGCACATGCCGAGATCTATGGGTACAAGCCGGAGGAGTTGATTGGGCGCTCATGGAAAACCTTGTATGCGCCTGAGTGGATCGCCACGATCGAACAGCAGCAATTCCCAACGATACTAGATACCGGACGATGGACCGGCGAGGTCCAAGGTCTCACAAAGTCCGGCCAAGAGATTTATGTCGACCTTTCGTTTGTCCTTTCCCAGCAGGAGCTCGATCCCAACCGCTGGCTCATGTGCACCTGTCATGATGTGACCTGGCGTGTCGTTCAACAGCGTCAGCTTGAAGCCAATCAAAACAGCCTGGCCCAGGCTCAGGCGCTTGCGCATTTGGGCAGCTGGGAATGGGACCTTGTGGCAGGAACACAGAGCTGGTCGGACGAGCAATTTCGGATCTTCGGGTATGAGCCGCGCTCGTTGATGCCCACCGGCGAGACGTTTCGCCAGGCGATTCATCCCGACGATCGTGTCAACGTATTCCAGGCTGTCGAGCATGCGCTTCACCAGAACCGCCCCTATGAGGTGACCTGCCGAATTGTTCGGCCGAACGGGGAGCTTCGTCATATTCTCTGTCACGGGACCGTGACGCGCGAAGCAGACGGTCGTCCGCTACAGATAGCAGGGACCGTTCAAGACATTACCGATAAACAGGCAATGGAGGAGATCATGAGCGATACCCTCCATCGACTAGATCTGGCAACCAAATCCGGCGGCATCGGTGTCTGGGAATATTACAATCTTCAAAAGAAACTGATCTGGGACGCCCAGATGTATGAGTTGTATGGATACACGGAGTACACATCCGAGAACGTTCCTGTTCCCTTTAAAGCCTGGACCAGCCGGATCCACCAAGAAGACCGACCGCATGTCATGGCCGCGCTCAACGCCGCCACCGAGGAACGAGGTCGGTTCGACATGGAGTATCGCGTCATCCTTCCGGGCAAGGGCCTCCGCCACATCAAGACCTCTGCACTTGCGCTGACGGACGAGCACGACCGAACGGTTCGGATGATCGGGATCAATTACGACATCACCGACCGCAAAGAATCAGAACGGGCGCTGCGCCAGCTCCACAGTTTCCAAGAAGCCATTCTCCTGAATGCTCCCCATGCCATGATCGCAACGACGACCACGGGCGTCATCCAGCATTTCAATCCCGCAGCCGAACGACTCCTCGGATACCGTTCGGACGAAATGGTCGGAATAGCAACGCCGGAAGCCTTTCATGATCCTCAAGAAGTCACTGCGCGTGCACCGATCTTTAGTGCCGAGCTGGGAATCGACTTGGAACCGGGTTTCGAGGTCTTCGTAGCCAAGGCCCGCTTGAATGTGCCCAATCAACACGAGTGGACCTATATCCGAAAAGACGGCACACGTTTGTCCGCGCTACTGTCCGTCACGGCGATCCGCGATCACACCGAGGCGATCACAGGATTTATCGGAGTGGCGATCGACATGACCGCGCAGAAGGAGGCCGAAGCAGCAAGACTGACGGCGGAAGAGCAGTTTCGCCTCGCCGTGAGCGCCGCGCCGAACGGATTGCTCATGGTCGATCAAGCCGGCGTGATCACCCTGGTGAACGAGGAGCTCCTTCGTCAATTCGGGTATACCCAAGAGGAACTCCTGGGACAACCGGTGGAACGGCTTATTCCCGATCGCTTCACAGAGGATCACCCGCTGCTCCGCCAGGCGTTTTATACCCAGCCGGACAAGCGCGCGATGGGCACAAGCCGTGAGCTCTTCGCGCGCCGGAAAGACGGCACCGAATTCCCAATCGAGTTGGGTTTAAACCCCTTCAAGACAGCCCTCGGTCTCAGCATGATGGCGACGATCATCGACATTACTGAACGAAAAGAGGCGGAGACAGCCAGACTCGCGGCAGAAGCGACATTGCGCGAAAGCGAAGAGCTCAACCGCGTGATGATCGAGAGCGTCTTGGATTTTGCCATGTTTCGGCTCGACTCCGCCGGGAATATCGCATCTTGGAACCAGGGCGCACAGCGGCTGAAAGGATACGCCGATCAAGAGATTCTAGGTCAGCACTGCGCCTGCTTCTACACGGAAGAGGACTGCGCAGTCGGCAAACCACTGGCGGTGCTGGAACAGGCCACACGCCACCACCACGCGGAAGACGAAGGCTGGCGCGTGCGAAAAGACGGTTCGCGGTTTTGGGCAAATGTCGTCATCACCAGCCTGTTTGACCAAGAGGGACGACTACAAGGTTTCACCATCTCCACCCGCGATCGAACCGACCGCAAACTGGCCGAACGAAAGCGAGAAGAACAGGAAGCCCGACTGCACGCCATCGTGAACTATGCGGTCGACGGCATCATCACGATCGACGAGCGCGGCATCATCGAGTCCTTCAACCCGGCCGCCGAACAGCTCTTCGGCTACTCGGTCGCCGAGATACTCGGCCAGAACGTCAAGCTTTTGATGCCGGATCCCCATCACAGCGAGCACGACGACTATCTGACTCGATACCGTCAAACCGGGCAAGCCAGAGTCATCGGCAGCGGGAGCGAAGTCGTGGGCCGTCGGAAGAACGGCTCGACCTTTCCACTCGATCTCACCCTCAGCGAAACGCGCCTGGGCGATCGCCGCTTGTTCACCGGCATCACGCGCGACATCACCGAACGCAAGCTGACTGAGCAGCGATTGGAGCAAGCTGCGTTGGCGATGGCGCGCCGCAGCCGTGAACTCGCCGATGCGAACGAACAAGCTCTCTCAGCGACGAAGGCCAAAAGCGAATTTCTGACGTCCATGAGTCATGAGATTCGAACCCCCATGAACGCAATCATCGCCATGTCCGACTTGCTGCAGGAAACGCCGCTCTCGACGGAACAGCAGGAGTACGTCAACCGATTCAGCCGCGCCGCGACCAACCTCCTCGATCTGATCAACGATATTTTGGATATCTCGAAAATTGAAGCCGGCCATGTAGAGCTCGAATCAATCGCGTTCGATATCTACGACCTCGTCGATAAAACCGCAGAACTGATGGCTGTCCGCGCTCACGCCAAGCAGCTGGAGCTCGTCGCCTTTGTCCATCCGAACACCCCGACCTGGGTGCTAGGCGATCCCACCCGACTGCGACAAGTATTTGTGAACCTCCTCGGCAACGCCATCAAATTTACAGATCAGGGCGAAGTGGTCATCCGCGTTGAGCCGGACCCACACGTTCCCGGGTCGTTCCGCTGCTCAGTCGTCGACACCGGCATCGGCATTCCGGCTCATAAACACGATTCGATTTTTGAGAGCTTCACGCAGGTCGATTCATCGACCACGCGGAAATACGGCGGCTCCGGTCTAGGCCTGAGCATCTCCAAGCGTTTGGTGGGGCTCATGGGAAGCCGGATCACCGTCGATAGCTCCGAAGGTCACGGCAGTACCTTTTCCTTCGTCATCCATCTTCCGGAAACCGTGACTCCGGCAACCGCGACGCCGCTGCCCACGCTCTCACTTCACAACAGCCGTTTCCTCCTCGTCGACGATACCGAAACCAATCGGATGATCGTCCGGGAGTACCTCAGGCCGTTCGGACCGGAGCTCGTCGAAGTCTCCGACGGGCTCGCCGCCATTGAGGCCTTGGACGAAGCTCACCGACGAGGCACTCCGTTCGATCTGGCGATCCTGGATTATCACATGCCGAACATGGACGGCCTGGACCTCGCGCAGGCGATTCGTCAGCGGACCGACTGCGGCTCATTGCCCCTGATCATGAACGCCTCGGACTTACGAGAGCGCGCGTCACAGCGCGCACGTGAACTGGGCATCACCAGTTACACCTACAAACCCATCAGCCGCAAACGATTACTGGAAGCGCTGGCTACCGCGATGAAGCTGCTGCCGATCGTATCAAATGCTCATACTGACACACCATTGACTGAGCCCTCCCCCATGAGACCTTGCCGCATTCTGTTGGCGGAAGATTTGGAAGACAACCGCGATGTGGTCTCCCTCTTCCTGAGAGGGACCCCCTATCGGCTGGATATGGCGGAAAACGGAGCCGTGGCGTTACAGAAATTTAAAACCGGAGCCTATGACTTGGTCTTCATGGACATGCAAATGCCGGTGATGGACGGCCTTCAGGCCACTGTTGCGATTCGCCGATGGGAGCACGAGCACCAACGCGTCTCCACGCCGATCGTTGCCCTGACGGCCAATGCTTTTCAAGAAGAAGCGGATAAAAGCCTCGCCGCAGGCTGTACGGCGCACGTGACAAAACCGATCAAGAAGAAAACTCTCCTCGCTACAATCGCGCGGTATACAAACGCACCGACGGAGCAAGCGGCCTGAGACCGGAAATACGTCCATGAGCGATCACGCCCCAAAAAGCACATCTCAGAACAAGAACAAACCTCTTCTGGTGCTCATTGAGGACGAATATGATACGGCAAACCTCGTCAAATTGATCATGGAAGAAAAAGGATACCAGGTCGTGCACGCCGCTGACGGCCAAGCAGCACAAGATCTGATCGTGTTGATGCCTCCGCCCTCGCTGATCCTGTTGGATATTCAATTGCCCCATGTGGACGGCGTGACGGTGCTCAGAACGATCCGGGCCACCCTGGAGTGGAGCGACGTTCCTGTGATCATGTTGACCGCCGTATCCGATGCGCAACGGATCCAGGAAGTATTTTCCCTCCAGGTGCAGGATTATGTGCTGAAGCCGTTTCAGCGAGCAACCTTGATCCGATACGTTGAGCGACATTGTCCGCTACCGACATAGCGGCGACAATCTCGTGCTGCGCCATGAACTCCCCTGACTTAACCGCCTCGGAGGAGGTGCCTATATGGAAGACACTCGGTCACAACAAGCTGCGACGACCCAAGACGTGGAAACGGTGTCCATTGACGCGTCGTTCGAGCCGCTCATTCCGAAATTCCTCGCCAATCGAAAGAAGGAAGTGACCGCGATACAAAATGCCCTGACCGCCCAGGACTTCGAGACAGTGCGAACCCTCTCCCATGGGATGAAAGGCGCCGGCGGAAGCTACGGGTTCAACCGGATTACCGAGCTGGCCGCCGTCATCGAGCAAGCGGCGAAGGCGGCAGATGCAGGGACGATCGAACATCATCTCCCCACGTTGGGCTCGTATTTGGACCGGATCAGAGTGATCTATGAGTAAGGATCGAGAAAAGAAGGAGAGGCCATGAAACAGACCGTCGTCATCGTGGAAGATGAGCCGGATACCGCGGACCTGTTGATACGCAAGTTGGAGCGAGAAGGCTTCTCAGTCATTCATGCAAAAGATGGACGTCAGGCCACGACCCTGATCGACACCATCGCCCCTCCGTCGCTTGTGTTGTTGGACATGGTGATCCCATATGTGAATGGCTTCGAGTTGCTGGGAATCATCCGTCAACATCCCAACTGGCAACAGGCTCCCATTCTCGTAGTCAGCGCCGATTACTATGAGCCGGATATTCAACGGGCGCTGAAGGGAGGCGCGGCGGCGTATGTCGTCAAGAGCTCAGGATTTTCCGATTTGCTGCGGGCCATGAAGCGAATCTTACCTCCGGCTGAGGCTGCCGCGTCTACGCCGGCTAGACCTGTTGCCAAACCCTCAGCCGACGTTCCACGAAAAAGACGGGCATCGGCACGCCCACACACTCGCAGTGGTCGAAGAAAGAACCGAGCCGCATGATCCCTGAGCTCGTCGCAGGCCAACAGTACTCACCAGTGACTGAGGTTGCTCCAGGAGGTTCTTTATGGAAAAGATCGAACGTTCGTCCGTCCCCACTGTGTTGATGATCGAGGATCATGACGACACGGCCTGCTTAGTCCGGTTCATTTTGGAACGCCAGGGCTACATGGTCAAGCATGCCCCTGATGGCTGGAACGCCAAACGCTTGACGGAAACGACGTTGCCGCCGGATTTGGTGTTGCTCGACATTTCTCTGCCTACTGTCTCAGGATTGGAGGTCCTGCGCGCCATTCGAACGACACCGGAATGGCAGTGGATTCCAGTGATTGTGCTCACGGCTGATACGCGCATCGAAACAATGACCGAGGCCACAAACTTGGGAGCCACAGAATATCTGAAGAAACCCTTTTCACAGAAACATCTCCTGCAAACGATCGAGCTGTTCATACCGTGTCCTCACACTCCACAGAATCCTGCGTTCGGATCATGACAAAGTGGTCACAACAACTCTCCCGCATTCTCGTAGGAGGCTTGGTCATCACCACCCTCTTTGCAATCGCACTGTTCGCGTACGTGAGCACCGACACGATCGACACGATTCAGATCCATGGGCCACTCTACCAGAAAATCATTCAGGGGAAAGACCTGAGAGCTGACGTATTTCCACCTCCTGCGTACCTGCTTGAATCATACTTCATTCCGCTTCGCTTACTGGTCACCTCGGACATCACTGTGCGAGACGCGCTGATCAAGCAGTTCTTCCAGTTGGAAGACGAGTATCTCGCCCGTCG
>CABVRR010000065.1:16556-18285 GCA_902500705.1 uncultured Nitrospira sp. | reverse complement strand
CAAAGCGGATCCGTGCTCAACATGTCAGTCTTTAGCCTCTTTGCCCTGATTTCGCGAGGTACGCATCACACATGGTCAACAAGCTGGACCGCAACCGTTCCAGGCTGCCCAGATAGGGGTTCAAGGCACGAATTTGGTCGGCCAGTTCCGGCAGCTTGAGCGTTCCTCGAATCCACGTGGAAAAGTCGTTCTCCTTGCGTTGCAATCGTAGGTGGGACTCGAAGACATGCAGATAGATGGCGCTGGCATCGACCGAGGAGATCGCATCTCGAAACTCCCGGAGCGTGCGGACCTCCAGCCCGGTCGGCACTTCAAGAATGCGGGACCGGTTGAAGGAAAACGGCGTCCCGAATCCGACTCGTGGAACCGACGCCATACCGGACAAATGATCGTCAATAATCGAAATGATCTCTTCTCGCAAAAAGTCCAGGCTTGAAAAACTGAACGGATCCACGACGGATAACCGTTCGGCCAGCACATGATCCCGCACTTGCATTCCGACCCATTCGGCAAAATCATTGGGGTACGTCTGTTCAATGAAACGCTGTCGAAGAAAATAACTGTGCGTATGAAAGTAGACCGAATCGAGAGGAACGTCCTCAAGCAGCTCCGCCAGCGCTCGTTCATCGTCAGCCTGCTTCCCGAGAATCTCTTGAATTTCGCTGCAGCCAATGAATCGAAAGACGTCGTCACGATTTCCTGGTTCCATGGTCGATGAGGCCTCTTCGTTTACTCTAGTGAGCACAATGATTAGTCATCGCTTGCAAAGACTCACGCACCCCAACTACACCAACAACAGGATGTTCGGTCATCTGCCGTAGCATGATTCATCACTCAGAGCCCTTGTGTGTGAGGCGTCGGATGCCTTGAAGCGGAATCGTCAGCCACTCAGGCCTATTGCGCAACTCGTACCGCAATTCATAGAGCGCTTTATCCAATTCATACACGTGAAGAACCCGCAGGGTATCGTCCCATGTGCCCGGTACGAATGGAGCCTTTCCAGGTTGAACAACGGATCGATATCCATCAAGAAACCTTTGCCGTGCCGCAGCTTCCCATTCTGTCATGACCGCACCATCCTCGGTGGAGGTCGGCCGATGCTGTTGTAACACAGCCTGCGCGGCATAGCTAAACGAACGCAACATCCCCGCCACATCCTTCAGCGGACACACTTTGGCCCGACGTTCTTCAAGCGATCTTGCCGGTTCTCCCTCAAAATCAATCACCGCAAATCCGTCCTCCGTCTTGAGGACCTGGCCGAGGTGGTAATCACCATGATGGCGGATTTTAACTGTCTTTCTCGTTACCAAACGCGCAAGATCGTTGAAGCGATCTCGACAGGCCGATTCCAGAGTCGTGGCTTCATCAGTCAAGAATCCGATCGTCGCCTGTTGTTCGGACGACATGCTTCGAAGATCGCGGCAGACCTCAGTCAGGAATTGCTGCATCCTACCTTGCCATCGTGTGACATCGTTCATCGTAAGAGGTTCAGGGCAAAATGCTTCTGACTCTTTCTCCGATGCCAAGGCAAGATGGAGATTGCCGGTAATCTCTCCGAGTTGACGAATCTCTTCAAGGAAGGCGTCGGCCACATTCTCCCATGAGGGCGACTGCTGACGGGTATGGGCCTGTGCGGGATGCCTCGACTTCTTCAGCAGTTCCCCGAGAGAAGACAGTGCATAGCTCCACCCATCCCCTCTATTCCGAACAAACCGCTGAAGCACCACAA
>CABVRR010000065.1:0-16456 GCA_902500705.1 uncultured Nitrospira sp. | reverse complement strand
GTTGCGACGAGATCATGCAAAGATCTCCACACGTCATCCGCCATGGTCGCATCGCAGACCCAGTGTTGTCCGGACGATCCCGACAACTCGACGATAGCCGCGGCATCACCTGATCCGGCTTTCGGTCTGATCGTCAGTGGCATCATGTACCGATCTTGGGTGCCACCTCGGTATTCAACGAGCAGTACCGCGAGCAGATAGGGTGTCGAGACCGTCGGTAATTCGATGACATCCGAAAGACGGACGGCAGCCAATGGCTTGCCCTTGCCGCCGAACCATCGTTGATGCTGGAGAAAGTCGATCAGGAGACGCCCTCCCTCTTCGTTGAGTGCGGCGATCACCCGATCGATCCATCCCTGTTCCGGAATTGTCGTCATGGTGCTCTCGTGGTTACAAGAAGTAATCGAAATCCTGTTCTCGATGGGTCCAGCGCCGTAGGGCGTATATTGCGGCTGGTTCCTCTTGCGGGTCCAGCCGAACAGGATACTGTTCCCCTATCACCAGATCGCGTTGATCCGTGAGTAAGTTGTGCATCTGGTAGACTTCGCCAGGCTTAATTCCGAACGATTCGATCGGGATGTGTAGCTGCGCGTCTTGTGTGTGAAAAGGATTGAGATTGACGGCGATCAAGAGAATGTTGCGGCGATCCACGGTGTGCCTCGCATAGAAGAGAACATGTTCGTTGTTGGACTCATAGAATTCAACGTTCTCTAATTCATGCAAGGCAGGATTCTCTCGTCGGATCCGATTGATGGTCGTCACGTACTCGTTGAGGTTCCCAGGTCGGTCCCAATCCCAAACTTTGAACTCGTACTTTTCCGAATCGAGATATTCTTCTTTTCCCGGTAAGGCCCGGTTCTCACACAGTTCGTATCCACTATAAATCCCGTATGAAGGCGACAACGTCGCCGCTAACACCAATCGAAACTTAAACGCGGGCCTGCCGCCGTGCTGAAGAATTTCCGGCAAGATATCAGGCGTGTTCGTGAAAAAGTTCGGCCTGAAATATTCCTTCATCTCGCTGCGGGATAATTCAAGCAAGTAGTCCGTGAGTTCCTGTTTGAAGTTTCTCCATGTGAAGTAGGTGTACGATTGGGTAAATCCTGCCTTAGCCAAGACCTTCATCTGTTTCGGCCGAGTGAAGGCTTCGGACAAGAAGACGGTATCCGGGTGTTGAGCTTGTACTTCTCGGATGAGCCATTCCCAAAACGGCACGGGCTTGGTATGCGGATTGTCGACACGAAAAATTTTGACCCCGTGGCCCGCCCAAAACAGAATCACGCGTTTCATCTCGTTCCACAGCCCGCTCCAGTCCTTGCAGTAAAAATCAACATTGTAGATATCCTGATACTTCTTGGGTGGATTCTCCGCGTACTTGATCGTGCCGTCCGGGCGATGCGCAAACCATTCCGGATGCTGTGTGACGTAGGGATGGTCCGGCGAGCAATTGATGGCAAAGTCCATCGCCAGTTCCATCCCCTGCGCGCGCACGGCTTTTTCAAATCGATCAAAATCGTCGATAGTCCCGAGGCTCGGCTCCACGGCGTCGTGTCCACCATGTTCATTTCCAATCGCATAGGGACTGCCGGGGTCGGTCGGCGTCGGAGTCAAGGAATTATTTTTTCCTTTGCGGTTCGTTCGACCGATCGGATGGATCGGGGTCAGATACAGCACATCAAACCCCATCGCTTTGATTGCCGGTAATCGCTGCTCACATTCCCGCAATGTCGAACCTCGGTCGGGATTCGTCCCCTGAGAACGAGGAAATATTTCATACCAGGCTCCGTAGCGGGCACGGATACGATCGACGATCACCACAAGTTCCCGATCGAACAGTGTCCACGCCGTCCGCTCCTGGCACTGTTCGACCAGTCGGCCAAGCTCCTCATTGAAGGCCACATGAAGTTGGGCTTCTTGCGTGTCCGACGTCTGCCACTGGTTCAGGTATTTCTCCAGCCGAGACTTGTCCGACCCCGCTACTCGTGCTGCCGTCCGCTCAACCAGCGCACGGCCTTCCAAGAGCTCACTGGCGATCCGCTCACCGGCCTCGGACTTCTTGCTGACCTCTTGGCACCAGGATTTGAAGGTGTTCGCATACGCACCGATGGTATAGAGATAGCGCGTGTTCTCTTGCAGATCGAAGTGGCCGGCCCATCGGTCGTTATCGACATGCGACATGGCTGTTTCATGCCAGGTTGTTTCCTGGACCATGCGGTATCGGAGCACGGCAGACAGGATGTCGTGTCCTTCCTTAAAAATGTCGGCGGATACCTCAAGCCGATCCCCGACTTCACGCTTGATCGGATACCGTCCACCGTCGATTTCAGGCCGTACGTTCTCGATCATGATCGGTGACCACGTCTCCGGCGTTGACCTTGTCGAGAGACTCATGTGCCCGCACCTCCCTTTCGATAACCGCTCGAGCAAGCTTCAATCCTGCCTGCACATGTCATCGTGTCCGGACTTCTCTCCTGGGCTAGAAAGCCCGTTGTATCAATACGACGCGCGTCTCATGCCGAACGCGCCTTCTGCTGTAAGTCGATCCATTCAACTTGCAGGTAAAAAGCCATATGCGATCATCGGATCATTCATATCAATCGCTCCAAGAGCGCGACGGGAAACTCCTTGAGGAGTTCAATGGCCGCAAGAGTTTGTCGAGTGCCCTCAGGAGCGGTCGTCAATTGGCGTTCAGACAAAACATTCTTGTAGGGCGATCCTTCTTTCCAGGAAGGCATGGTCACTCTCGTATCACCCCAGGTCCAACCATCGACTGACCATGCGACTGGATCTTCAACCACACCGGTCAATAGTCGAGGTACCACCACAACGACGGCCTCGTCCTCACGAATGCGGGCAAAGGCAAAGAGATGTTCTCGTTTAGAGCCCAAGATCTCAAGTGGCACGTATTCCCCATGCTGGAATAACTCAGCATGTGCTCGGCGATATCGCAGTCCCTCGGTTGTCAGCCAGAGTTTAATTCGACCATCGGTCCGATGCGCCAAGAGATCGTTCAGAAGGGTCTGCCTGCTGTGAGCGGAGTCGGAAGTCTGTCGGAAAGTCTCCAGAACGCTGCGCCGTTTTTGGAAATCGACTGGACGTCGGTTATCCGGGTCGACGAGATTGAGATCCCAGAACTCCGTTCCTTGATAAAAGTCAGGCACACCGGGAGCCGTGATTTTGATCAAGAGTTGCGCCAGGGAATTGTACAGGCCGTACTGCGCAATGCGCTGCTGGAACGGCAGAAAATCATTCAAGAAGTCAGTCGATTTCGATTGATCGAGAATCGAGGCCACAAACTGGTTCGTCGCCTCTTCATACTCGTGATCGGAATTGACCCAGCTCGTCCGGACCTTTGCTTCTCTAGCCGCTTTCGTCATGTAGGTCTGGATTCGTGTGCAAAACTCCTTGTGTCCTGACTCATCGAGCGGCTCAAACGGCCAGGTTCCGATCAACGTTTGGTACAGAAGATACTCATCATCCGCAATCGGCACGACTCCTTGCTCACCGGACACCTTCCACTTTCGGTTGAGCTTGCTCCACTGCGTGACTCGCTGATTCCACGCCTTCGGGACTTCGGATAACACCGAGATTCGGGCACGCACATCCTCGCCACGTTTGGTGTCATGCGTTGCGGTCGCCGACATGGTGGCCGGCCATCGGCCTTGTCGCGTCTTCAGCTGTTGATGAGCAAAGGTCGGCGTCACCCCAAACTGTTGTGGGTCGGCACCCACCTCATTCAACGAGATCAACCGATAGTATCGATAGAACGCCGTGTCTTCGATGCCTTTTGCCGTGACCGGACTCGTCGTTTGCTGGAACTTCATCACGAAGCGAAGCCGCTCGCTATCGTGCGCTTTTTCTGAATCCGCCGGTTGCAAGAGCAGATCGCGAACAAAGTCGAACACCAGTCCACTGAGTGCCGGATTGCGTCGCCTGGCCTTCGCCACAGCCTGCCGAATAAACGCGCGGTCTCGCTCCAGAATGCCGTCGGCCGTCCCGGTCATATAGGTTCGGTAGACGGGGAAACAGGCAATAATCTCTCGAATGGCGTGGGTCAGAATATTGAGGGTATAGTCTCGAGACCGTCGATCTTGTTCGGATAACCGATTGAGCTGGTGGCCCAAGACATTCAATTCGCTGGCCATCGAGACATTCATGATCAATCGTTTGCATTGGTAGGCGAGCTCTTCGAAGGGCTCTTCGCTATCCACAAAGCGGGCATAGGCCGAGTCGATATGGCGCTCATTGGCTCGATTCACGAACAGCCCGTTCACAAGCGCCAAGAAATCGTACCCTGTGCTTCCATACACCGGCCAGGTCTCCGGGAGTTTTTCAGTGATGCCAAGAATTTTCTCGACGAGCACGTACAGTGGTCGTGCCTCCTGCTCATCGACATTCAGCAGTTCCTTGTGTGCCCATCCCTGAAGTTTCTGGAGGTAGTCGGCTGGATCATACAGTCCATCGACATGATCGATCCGAAGCCCCGTCACCGATCCCTCTTTCAAGAGTCGAAATATCAATTGGTGCGTTGTTTCAAACACTTCCGGGTTTTCCATGCGAAGGGCGGCCAGCTCGTTGATGTCGAAAAATCTCCGGTAATTGATCTCCTCGGCTGCCACATGCCAATCAGCCAGGCGGTAGGCCTGATCGTTGAGAATGTCATGGAGAAGGTCGAAGCTGGCGGGATCGCCCTTTGTGCCGTTGATCAATCGGACGTTCTCCTCTAGAAACAGTCTGATCTGCTCATCGTGTTCTACGAGGGCGGCCAGTCGACGCCGGATGATTTCCTTTTCACGGTAGCGCTCGGCAACCAACGCAGGCGAGTGATCCTGTCGCGACGGCAAATGTCTCATCGCCGTGATGATGCTTTCCAACTCCATCACATGCGGATTGTCCGGGTCGGTCTCTCCGATCAGCTGGTTCACCCGATGGTTCAGGATACGGGAGGACGGTTTTGGCGCAACCGGGAGGCGGTGGCCATAATACTGAATGACAAACCTCCCGGCGTCGTACATCAACTGCAGTTCGCCGTTTTCCAGCACCACGCCGTAGTGATCCCCAAGAATGGGCAGCAACACTTTATGTCGCAGCTCAGTCTTGAGCGGATTCCAATCGATATCGAAAAATGACGCATAGCGGGAAACGGGTCCGTTCTCGAGCACATCCTGCCACCATGCGTTAATTTGCTGTGCGATGCCCATGTGATTCGGCACGACATCCAAGAGATGCCCCATGCTGTGTCGATGTAACTCGTTGATCATCACGCGATAATCTTCTTCGCTGCCGACTTCGGGGTTCAACAATGTCGGATCGACGACATCGTAACCATGCGAACTGCCCGGCACGGCCCTAAAATAGGGAGAACTGTAGAGATCGGTGATTCCAAGATCGTCTAAGTACGGAATCAGCCTCGCCGCGTCTTGGAATGTGAAGGCGCGATGAAACTGCAAGCGATACGTGGCAATAGGTATTCGCGGCATCATAAGAATTATTGAAAAAAAGAACCTACCGCACGTGAATCAATACGGTCCGACTTGCTTGTGTGCGAAGTCATGCGGAGTCTGATCAGACGCTGACGACGCTGGCACTGCCGGCTCAGCAAATCTCCAGTTCTCCTCAGAGATCTCGCAGGCTTGCAGTACACGCAGTAATCGGCTTTCATGTCGTCGGTCGCAATCCTCTAGGTGGTGATTTGTCTCGTCTGTGCGCTTCCGTTCCTGCAACATGACACAGGCTAGTTCTGCCAATGTTTGGCTCTGTGCCCGGACTTGGGCTCTCAGTATTCGAACCTCAGCAATTAGCTGATCGGCGGATGGCATCGTTTCGCGAGACGATGTGTCGATCGTTCTCACCGTTCCTTCTCGGATAGTTCGAACCATTGAGTGCATATAGTGGAGTACGGAAGCCATTCCTCGCTTGAACGCACCAAACCCAACTATTCCCGATCGAGAGATCTCGCGCGATTGTTCATAGAGCGCTCCTGCACATTCGTGCATTCGCTGAAGAGCCACCCGCATTCGGCGACGCATGTGCTCGTAAGTCAGGCGACTTCGCGTCCGTAACGGAACGAGTTCCGACAGACCTGGGCGTAACGATGAATCAGGATAGTCCATAAGCACGATGCATTTGACGGGACGAGTCATGTTCCAGCTACGCATGGACTACCTCCTTAGGTTTATTGGTCCTTCCGGCGATCAGTGCCGATTCCACGGAGTTGTCTCGGCAACACCACCAGGTTGGATTCCAAAACACGATATCGTTTGCGATCCTTGGCTGAATCCAGTCCGATCTCCGATCCTGAAGGGATGGTATTAAACCGATCAGCGATGACGCGACGCAGGTGTGACTTTGCGCCGACCACCGAGCCGTCCAAAATGATGCACTCATGGATTTTGGTGCCGGGACCGATCCGGACATTGCGCCCGATGACCGATCGCCTGATGTCGGCATCGAAGATCTGACTGCCCTGTCCGATCATGGAATCCTCGACATAGGCTTTGGCCAGACTGGCGGTCGGGCCGTCAAACGTGTCGGTCAGGATAGGCCAGTCACTATTGTGCAGGTCGAAGATCGGACATTCGCCTAAAATATCCATGTGAGCCTGCCAGTAGGCTCCCAGCGTACCGACATCCCGCCAATAGCCCTGTTCCTCATACGGTTTGAGCCCAGGGACCACATTGTCCATAAAGTTATACGCGAGCACCCGGCTCTTTTTCATAATGGCAGGAATAACGTCGCGGCCAAAGTCGTGAGACCCTCCTTTTCGTGCGTCTTCTGCCAAGACCTTCAGTAGAACATCCGTTTTGAACAGATAATTCCCCATCGACGAAAAAGCATACTCGGCGTCGTGAACCATCGGCTTTGGGCGTTTAGGCTTTTCTTCAAACCCCACGATGCGATCGTGTCTATCGGTTTCAATAATTCCGAACCCGCGCGCGGCGTGCACCGGCACCGGTCTGGCCGCAACCGTGACGTCTGCCTGACGTTCCCGATGGAACTGCACCATCTGTCCGATATCCATCCGGTAGATGTGGTCGGCACCGAATACAGCGACGAGGTCGGGTGCAAAATCTTCGATCAGGTTCAGGTTGTGAAACACCGCGTCGGCAGTGCCTTCGTACCAGCCGCCGCCCGCCTTCATCTGCGGGGGCACGACCGTAATGAAGTGTTGCTTGATTCGCCCTCCGATTCTCCACGCCCGCCGCAAATGCTCGATTAAGGATTGTGATCGATACTGGACCAATACATAGGTCGCCAGAATGTCGGAGTTCAAGAAATTGCTCAGCACAAAATCGACGATACGATACTTTCCGCCGAACGGAACGGCTGGTTTACTCCGCAGCTCCGTCAACGGCATAAGCCGCTCACCTTTTCCGCCGGCCATGATCATGGCCAAGACACGATGGCCTCTACCACTCACCATTGCACCTCTTCTTTATCGATTCGCCGCATGACAACAGGTCGCCGAGACAAGTCAGTGATAAACCAGTATGTGTGTACATGCATCCCGTATCGCTCCGGACCGGTGAGCGTATGACTCACTCAGGAGCCGCCTGATCAACGTTCAGCAACGACTGCAGGCTTCCTTCCAGGGTCAGGAGAAAATATTTACGCCGCCGCTTGACCCCTACTTCTCCTTCAAAGAGCACATGATAGGTCAACAACCCTGATGTATACGCCGCAATCGCCGTGGCCAGATCGCGCGCGTTACTACTGCTCCCGTCCAACGCGGGTTTCACCAGGTGAGCCAGTTTGCAAAGGTGGTTATTGTAGATCTCGCTCAACTCTTTGGCGACGTCGACGTCCAGCTGCATCATCCCTCTGACCTGGTGAAAAAACAGAAGGAATTCCGGATGGTTCAGGAAGAAGTCGACACGGGCTTCGATGACTGCCGGGAGAATCCTATGACGATCTGAAATCTCCCGCACCGCCTCCTCTGTGCTGACCGACAATGTGTTCAACCCCTCTTCGAGTAAGGCCCGAATGATGGCCTCTTTCGAATCAAAATATTTATAGAACGTTCCTTTCCCCTGATCGGCCAATTCCGTAATGTCTTCGACCGTCGCCCAATAAATACCTTTCTGTGAGAAGAGCTGTCGCGCGACTTCCAATAGTCGCTTATTGGTCCGTGCTTTTCGTCTCTCGACTCGCGAGAGCAGTGCTTCGTCTTCTACCGGGGTGTTCACGGCAAGTGACAGGCCTCCTTTATGAAGCTATGAACTGGGCGCACAACTGTCTTCAGGACGTTTCCCGACTTCACGAATTGAGTTGAAGGTCCCGTGTTCGTTGACGACTCGCTGCAGATTCAGCGGATCCTCTTCCCAGCGTTCTCCGTTCACCACGAATTTGTATTGATATGTACCCGGCGCCAATCGAATTTTGACTTTCCAAAGACCGCCCGGGTCTCGTTTCAGGGGACTGACGGTAGACGCCCAGCGATTGAACTCTCCCACTACCGCCACGACCTCGGCGGCGGGGTCAAAATATTCGAACCAGACAATCTCCTTAGACGAGGCCTTTCGCGCGCGGGTCGGTCGTGACAAAGAGGTTTTTCGTTTGCCTGGCTCTTTCATTCGTCCCTCCTTGGATAGCCGTGAAGTGCTGCCCACACCCACACTGCGCGCAGAGAGCATTGTGGGAATCATTTACCAAGATCAGAGTGCTCAAAAAGCCCTGTTGCTCTCCGACTCCTTATAGGAATCGTTACCGCGCGTCATGCAGCCGCACTCCGCTCAAATTGCCCGGGCACGACTCGTTCCCACATCCGCCGGTCTCGTGTTCGGCCTCGATAGGGTTCCAACGGTGTGTCAGCTCGGTGGGTCAACACCACCGGATCGACAACCTCTCCACAATTAATGCAGCGCCAGCCTTCGAACCAGACACGCCCTGTGTCATCCTGGAGGTCCGAAAAAGACTCCCGCATCATGCACCCTCCGCAACGTCCACAACTCATGGTCTCACCTCCTCTGTCACATCTCGGTGAAGACTCATCCTTGAATAAGGGCCCTCGGTACTCACGCTTTGACGAACTGTCGGCCCCGATCGATCGCCTTTTTCATGGCTACTGAGGCATCATCCGTCAAGTCTTCCGCCCGCTCTTTTACATCTTCTGCCAAATCCGTCAGCTGACGCCGCGTTCTTACTCCGGACTGCGGCGCATAGAGTAATCCCGCGATGCCACCGATCATGCAGCCTGTAAAAAATATGATCATCGTTGCCAGCATTTCATCTCGCCCGTTCGTCATGATTGGCTCCCTTCTCTTGTCTGATATTCCTCAAAATAAGCGACGCCTTTGAACGCTCTCGGCCCATCGACCACTAATGACTTAGTGGTCTTAAGTGACCATATGGTCACTTATAGCGTTTCCCCGAGCCGCTGTCAACCCCTTTCCATGTCAAAATTACGTAAGGCTGCTTATGCTCATGATATGGCGCATACGATGATCTTCTTCACGTCGTGCCTGTTCATGTTTATGAGGTGATGAACAAGCGGTGATGAGCAGGATGGTCCGATAGGGAGTCTAGCGGAAGGCCCTAATTAGGCGCTGGTGAGGCGAACGGCAGTATGTTTTGACCGAGTTGGAGAAGACGCTTTCAGCTCACGCCGTGGGGTGACTCTGCAGGGAGAAGATTGCTCAATCGCGACCCCTCTCCGAGTGAATGACCGTGGCTAGTTTGCGCACCCGATTAAGTCTCTTCCAGTCTTCCCACGAGCTTCCAGACTGACCGGCTTTGGTTTGCCATGAGGGATAGGCATGCTTCCCGGGAATATTTGGTGTCTCAAGATCTCCCAAAAGATCTTCTAACGAGATCAGCATAATTCGACTCGGTGTGCGGGCAACGTACGCATAGATTGCTCGAAAAAGTTCCTCGGTCAGTTGCGGGACGACCGTGGCCTTTCGTGGGCACCCTGGAGGCAACAGTCGTTCTTTCGCCAATGCATTCAGCAGCGATTGTTTATCACGAGCGCGCGTCTCTTCGTCCCGCTTGCGCCATTCAGTCTTGGGATAGAGGCCGAGTTGAGATTTCAGCTCGATATCGCGGCCGGCCCAGAATCCTCGCAGGGTCGGCAAATCGTGCGTTGTTACGGCGGCGGCTGCGTGTTGAGGGAACTGCGAAGGTCTCGCGAATCGCCCAGGCGCGGTTTGTTCAAACGGCAGCAACCGATAGGAGAGCAAGCCTCGTCCCGTCAACTTATTGCGTATAGCCGTCGTCACTGTTCCCAGATCTTCACCGATGATCATGACGTTGTGACGAACACTTTCCAGCGCGAGGATTCCCAAGAGATCATCCACCGGATATCGCACATACGTTCCTTCGGCCGGCTCAAGCCCCTCGGGAATCCAGAAAAGACGGAACAGGCCCATAGCGTGATCGATTCTGATGATCCCGCAGTTTTGCATGATGCTTCTGTAACAATCCGTAAACGGGCGATAGCCGTCGTTCTTAATTTGACGAGGGTGAAAGGGAGAAAGATTCCATCGTTGTCCGTTCGGCGAAAACAACTCAGGTGGAGTCCCGATCGATGCCTGCGCGACCACTTGCCCCTGAAACGCCCAGGAATCCGCCCCACCCGGGTCGATCCCAACCGCCATATCTTTATAGAGACCGATCGCCATGCCTGCACGTTTGGCCGCTGCTTGCACGGCGTGCAGCTGTTGCTGACATTGCCACTCGATATATTGAAACAGTTGCAGGCGGCTCTGATACCGTGCAGCGATTTTTGTGACGGCCGGCGAATCGGGATGCTGATATTTCGTCGGCCATGTGCGCCACCCCTGTGGACCAGTTTCAGAAAGTGTTCGACGACCTCGCATCTGTTCTTCCAACACCCGGAACAAGGCAAACCGTTGCAGTGATTCACCTTGATGGCGCACAAATCGATGAAAGGCACGAGCTCTGGAGGTGTTTTTCGTAAGATGCCGCCGCTGAAAGTGGAGAAACAGTCGCTCCAATATCTGTTGCTTCATACGGGCTATGGTTGCGTATTGCACAAACTGGCTCCGTCGCAGCGCAGCCAGTTTCGCCTGAAAGGTCGATGCCTTTACGGTCGCCTGAATGGGCGCCAGTTCCTGAAACTCGGAAATCCCTTCGATGTCAAGATAGAGTGGATGATGAAAAAGTCTGCTGGACGGCGAATAGGGACTGATCGTTCCAGGCGGCAGCGCATGGAGCGGATTCACGCCAAGGAGATCCGCACCCAATTCACGTCCGACCCAGCGGACTATCTCCCGGAGGTCTCGAAAATCCCCGACTCCCCAATTTTTAGCGCTGCGCAGACCGTACAGCTGGATCGTCAGTCCCCACGTTCGACGGGAACCTTTGACTGCCGGATGGAGATAGCTCTGGTCCGGAACAACCACAAGGATCATCACTGCTCGTCGATTGATTCCAGGTCCGCGCACGTCCACAGTCAAGGAATGGTAGCCCAGCGGCAAGGCCTGAGGGAGCGGCAGCGCTATCTCGCAATATGCACCATCTTTCAACCTTGTTGTGTTGATGATGGTTGCGCGAGCTCCGGTGTTCCGTCCGACCACGATCCCACCTTGTTCTTTCTTGACTTTCCACAGAAACGAGACCCGCTTCACGTGATCGGCGGTCATTGGAAGACGAATGCTAAACGTACGGGGCAGGCGACCTATCGATACAACCAGCACGGGTTCCAGCATCTCAGCCCATCGTTCAGACCGAATCTCCCGGATGCTCTCCGTCACCTGTGTGGAATCCTGTGCCGCCACTCCCATCACCGAAAGGACTTGGCGAAGGCTCTCATTGCTCACTCGGCGGCGATCACCGACCTCATCAACATAGGACGTTGCCGCTCCGCACTGGGTCGCGAGCTGGTAGAGTTGATCGTCCGGCACGGCACCTCGCCGCAGGACTCTTTTCTGTGCGCGGTGTTTCTGCATCAATTGAATTCCCTTCGTGTGCACTGTCGGGTGTGTTTTTTCTCACCCCCCCCCTTCCTTAGCACGAGTCATCTGCTTACGATAGGGGCGAGTTCATGAAACAAGGAGGACTATGAATGGAAACACCCGATCACATCGCACGGCTCATCAAGGCCGAAAGTTGGAATCCGAGCGAGTTCCTCGGTCCTCATCGAGCTTCGACAAGCGACGCGGAGGCCTTCGTGATCCGCGTCTTTGCACCGGACGCTACCAGCGTGCGGATTATCCCGGACACAGCGGGGAGCAAACCGATCTCCATGAGACGTACCCATGAAGCCGGCTTGTTCGAAACGCCTCTGCACGAGTCGATGAAAACCGTGACCTATCGAGTTCAAACAACCGATTCCCAAGGAACCGTTACGGAACGCCATGACCCCTATGCGTTTCCGTCCATGATCAGTGATCACGACTTGCATCTCTTCTCCGAAGGAAGGTTATATAAAGCGTATGACCTGCTGGGAGCCCATCTCCGAACGGTGAACGGGATTACCGGCGTTCACTTTGTCGTCTGGGCTCCCAATGCCAGACGCGCCAGCGTGATCGGTAGCTTCAATCAATGGGACGGTCGCCTCCACCAGATGAATAGCCGTGGAGCAACCGGATTATGGGAGCTTTTCATTCCGGATCTTACCCAGGGCACGCTTTACAAGTACGACCTTCTCGCGCGAAACAAGCCGACCTCATTTCTGAAGGCCGATCCGTACGCCTTTGCCGCCGAACTGAGGCCGAGCACCGCCTCCGTCGTCCACGACCTGTCGACCTATCAATGGGGGGATCGAGATTGGATGGAAGCTCGTGCGCACGTCGATCCGCTGACCACTCCCATGTCGATCTATGAGGTTCATCTCGGATCGTGGATGCGTGTTCCGGAAGAAGGTGGGCGGTGGCTCACGTATCGAGAGCTCGCCGATAAGCTGATCCACTACGTCAAACATATGGGCTACACCCACATCGAGTTGATGCCGATCACGGAACATCCCTTCGATGGATCTTGGGGCTACCAAGCGACCGGCTACTTTGCCGCTACCAGCCGCTATGGCTCTCCGGAAGACTTCATGGCGTTCATTGATACCGCCCATCGTGCCGGCATCGGTGTCCTTATCGATTGGGCTCCGGCGCATTTTCCGGACGACGCACATGGGCTTGCGCTCTTCGACGGCACGCACCTATACGACCACGAGGACCCCCGCCTCGGCTATCACCCGGAATGGAACAGCCGAATTTTCAACTATGGACGGGTTGAAGTGACTAACTTCCTCTTGAACAGCGCCCTCTTCTGGCTGGACAAGTATCATCTCGACGGTTTGCGCGTCGACGCCGTCGCCTCCATGCTGTACCGGGACTATTCCCGCAAGGCCGGTGAATGGATCCCCAATCAATTCGGCGGCAACGAAAATTTAGAAGCCGTCGCCTTTCTGAAGGAATTGAATATCCTGGTCCACAAGGAACATCCCGGCGCGATCACCATTGCCGAAGAGTCCACTTCCTGGCCGGGGGTTTCGAAGCCGACGTATACCGGAGGGCTGGGCTTCACCTTCAAATGGAACATGGGGTGGATGCATGACATGCTGAATTACTTCGAACGAGATCCTGTGCATCGAAAGCATCATCAGAATCAGATCACGTTCGGCTTACTGTACGCCTTCCATGAGAACTTCGTCCTTGTCCTGTCTCATGACGAAGTCGTGCACGGGAAAAAATCCCTGCTCAACAAAATGCCGGGAGACAACTGGCAGCGTTTCGCGAACCTCCGTGCTCTCTACGGCTATATGTATGGTCATCCAGGAAAGATCATGCTGTTTATGGGAGGAGAATTCGGCCAGTGGCGGGAGTGGAACCACGACGACAGCCTCCAGTGGGACTTGTGCCAACACGAATCGCACCTGGGACTACAACGATTGGTGCATGACCTCAATTGGCTCTATCGCAGCGAGCCGGCGCTGTACGAAGTGGATTACGATTGGACGGGGTTTCAATGGATCGATATCAATGATACGGAGAATTCCGTCATCTCGTTCGTCCGCAAAGCCAAAAACCCGGACAATCAGATCATTTGCGTCTGTAATTTCACGCCGATCCCTCGTTACGGCTATCGAATCGGCGTTCCGACATCGGGATGGTATCGCGAGCTCTTGAACAGCGACGCACAGATGTATGGGGGCAGCAACCTCGGAAACGGCGGCGGCGTGACGGCGGAATCAATCGCCTCGCATGGGTTGTCGCACTCGATTGCAGTGACTCTGCCTCCGCTGTCGGTCCTGTATTTCAAGGCGGGGTGATCGGGCGTGGCGTTAGTCGCCGACCCGGCTCGGTACGGGAGTTGTTCTGTCGGAAGGAGTCACATGCGGGTGCCATTTCAGACCGAGGTCAAGGATACGTTGAAGAAGAGCCGAATACGAACGATCCGCGCCGAGGGCGGAATCTGAAAAGTCTTCGGCTTTGGCGATCTGGGGGTTGGGGTTGGCCTCTAGCACGTACACCTGCCCGGCCGGATCCAACCGGAAGTCGATTCTGGCATATCCGCTGAGTCCCAGGCTACGATAGACCCGCTTGGCAAGGGCGTGCAGCTCCTGCTGCTGGGATTCCGTCAGATCGCCTGCCGCGCTGGACTTGATTCCATACTTTTGCTGATAGGCTCGGCTCCACTTTACCCGCGCTGTGGCGATCTTGTGGACTTCTTCCGGCAAGTGGCTCATCGTGAGTTCCCAGACGGGAAAGACTTGCAGTCGCTGATTTCCCATCACGCCGACATAGAGCTCGCGTCCTTCGATGTACCGTTCTACCAGTGCTCCGGTGCCGACGCTGTGATGAATAAACCGAACTCGTTCCTGCAATCGGTCATCGTCGTCCACAATGGAGGCTTGCGAAATGCCGAGCGAGGCTTCCTCCGAGACGGATTTCACGATCAAGGGGAACAGTAAATCCTTCGGACGTTTGGCGATACGCCCCAACGGCACCGTGATGAACTCCGGGATAGGGATGCGATGGTAGTACAGAATCTTCTTCGCTAATCCCTTGTCGCGAGCCAACATTAATCCCCGCGGGTTACAGCCCGTATACGGCACCTTGAGCAACTCCAGATACGACACTACGTTTTGATCGTAGACGGCCACTCCACTGAATTCTTCGAGCAGATTAAATGCGATATGCGGCTTCCATTCATCCACCGTTTGACGAATGACGGCCAGTTCATGCTGCACGCCAAGAGGACGCACCTCATGCCCGAGTTCGTGGAGCGTGCTAACGACATCGTGCTCGGTCCTCCATTCGACCGTGCTCAGATCAATGCCATCGGTCTGTTCCGGCGGGACCAGTTCTTCATGCATTAAGACCAGCACGCGCAGCATTTTCATAGCGCCACCCGATGATGGCCGCTGTGCAAGTAGTTCATCGTTTGGACCGTCAGCAGAATCGTGACGTCCAATTTCGCCTTCTTTTCCGGAATCACCACTCGAAGATTCTGCGCGCGGCAGCGCGACAGAATGTCCTCGAAAACGCGGTCGATAGTGTATTGATATTCACCGGTCCAACTCGCCACCTCCCGTCGAACGTCTCGGCGGATCCGTTCTAAAAATTGCACCGCTGATGTCGCCCCTGGAGACTCCGGCGCATCTGAAAAGATCCGGCGAAGATCGCGGTCGTAAAATGTGGGGTGAGGCGTCCCATAGTGCTTGTGTTTCCACTCATAGTGCTCCCGCAATGTCTTGTGGAGGCGAGGCAGAGAGTCAACGCGCTGTTGAGTCGTGACCATCGGCCGCGCCCCAGCCAGTTCTGTCATGAGGCGGTTCATGTAGTCTAATTTCTTGAGCGCCGGCCAGTCTGCATAGCGCTCTTGCCAGAGAGACTGTGGGTTAAGCCACACGGCAAATGTTTCGGCGAAGTCTTCGTCCGGATGGCTTTGCGCATACCACATATCGAGATGAAGTACGTAGCTCTTGCTGTAGGGTCTCGGCGTATAAAACTTCGGATAGGGGTGGGTCGATTTGCCGAATACCACCTGACGATCTCGCCGTCGTCGCACGCAATACGCATTTTCCAAGGCATGGCCGGCCTCGTGTCGGAGGATACGCATGCATCGATCCGGAGTGCCGCCTTCCACTTCGAGCATCTGCGTCAGTTCCAATTGCGCAAGCCGAGGATGGGCCAGATAAAAAGGCACGGCGATGCCGGGGACGCCGTCCGGAGAAAACCATTCAGTGGACAGCCAGAGATGTGGGCGAAACAGGAGCCCACGATCGGCCAATTCGCTGTACAGCTGATCGATCTGATCCGTGATCTGACTCTCTTCAATGGTGAGCGCAAGATCACAGAATCGCAAGT
This sequence comes from uncultured Nitrospira sp., assembly GCA_902500705.1. Lineage (GTDB taxonomy): Bacteria > Nitrospirota > Nitrospiria > Nitrospirales > Nitrospiraceae > Nitrospira_D. Next base: position 188 of record CABVRR010000065.1, on the reverse strand, counting down.
CCAATAGCTTCTTGTCCGACCACTCTGCCCATTCGGGATCTCTCGGAGGGCGAGGCCGACCACCGGACTTACCGACCGTCGACCCACGAGTCACATGTGATCGAGCCTTAGACATCGCGTGTGGCTCCGTCAGTTTGAGGTCGGTTGTGCCTGTGGCAATCCGGCCACATAGAGTGGAGGTGGTGTTC
>CABVRR010000064.1:9558-18323 GCA_902500705.1 uncultured Nitrospira sp. | reverse complement strand
CAGCCGGCGGCGTGAGGCTGTCATTCATGGCGTCCACTATTGACAACCGGGGTCACCTTCTAGTAGGTTGAACGCCGTCCTAGTAAAGAAGTAAGCCCGTCTACCGAAAGGAGCATCGTTATGAATGTAGCGCGGCGTGAAATCCTCACTCGCGGGAGCAAAATCGTGGTGAGCCTGGCGGCTGCCGCCTTGGTCGGTGGGCTCCCAAGAAAAGTGTTGGGTGCGGATCGACCGGTACCGACTCTCTTAATGTCTTTGATCCCCGCGCGTACCGCCTTGCTAGTAATCGACATGCAGCGTGATTTTCTCTCACCGGAGGGATACGCGGCACAGGCCGGGTTAGACATTACTCCGCTTGTCACAGCCATCGGGCCTATTCAAAAGGTACTCGCGGTAGCACGTCCAGCCGGATTGCTCATCGTTCACACCCGAGAGGGTCATGTGCCGGACTTGTCCGATTGTGCACCCTATAAAATGGAGCGCAGCCGAAAAGCTGGAGCAGAGATCGGCTCGAAGGGTCCACTCGGTCGTCTGTTGGTGCGGGGGGAAGTGGGACACGATTTCGTCGATGCCTTACGCCCTAAGGTGGGAGAAGTTGTAATCGATAAGCCTGGATATAGCGCGTTTCCTCATACCCCGCTGCAACAAGTGCTGATAACGCGCGGCATTGAGACGCTCATTATTACGGGCGTGACTACGGAAGTGTGCGTCAGTTCAACGTTGCGTTCTGCGGTTGATCTTGGATATCGATGTATCACCGTCAGTGATGCTTGCGCTTCTGGAGATTCGTTCCTACACAAGGCAGCCTTGGCGATGATCGGGGTAGAAGGGGGCATTCTCGGTGAAGTCGCAACAACCGCTGAGATCGTCGAACGACTCACCCCAAAGTAGCTCGATAGTGAGCCGAATTGTTCCTTCAAGCCCGAAACAGACGAGGAAATATTCGGAGGGGAATAGAATGCGGTAATTGACGGTAAACGGCGGTAGAAGACGGCACTTAGGTAAGCAGGGGAATCACTTGTGCTGACAATGGGTTTCGAGGTTTTTTGCGGGGTTCGAGATTTCACTCAGGAAGATTTAGCAAACCATTGACTTTCGGTCACTCGGCCATCTCCTCACATCACGACAAGAAGGATCCTGCCGCATCTACAGGGAAACGCGGCGCTAGGGCGGGAATCATCGCTGAGGACGTACCTCAGTGAGACTTACTGAAGTTGAAGGCAGCGTGGCGCGGACATGATGGGCACAAAAGTACTTGCGCATCGTGCGAAGGTCAGACCCAGCTAGCTGCTTCTACTCGATTGCGTGACCGTTTGAGATTCACGACGTGCCTCTACTCGTATTTCGCTTCGCATTACTCAACACTGAGATGGGTTCTGCGGTGAAGCAGGCATGCTCACGAGTAGCCTTGTGATCGCTCACCTTCATAGGCCAGGCGATCAACCGAAAAAACTTTTTTGCGAGGCGCGATGAGAGGACTGCAGCGAGCCCCTTGCCGTGGGATCCGTCTGATTGCTCTTCAATACTTGGGAGTGAAACCGTATAGCGAAGCGCGACGTGACTTGGTCGTATGACACCGCTGAGGGCCAACAACTGAAGAGCTGATGGTTTCTGCTGTGTGCCTTCTGGATACGTGTGCGGGTGACAAAGCGGCATGCTGGAGACTCCCATTCTTGTCATCCACGTTCAAAGAACCGAATCAGACCCACAAGATGCGTTTGAAGTCCGCATCGAGACTTTGCGGATGACCACATTGACGACAACGAACGAATAGGCTGGATGCATCAGATGAGCTGGAAGCTCGAAGGACCAGTTGATAGGTCGTGCCTTCACAGAACGGACAGGCTCTCCCTTGAAGATTTTTTTGAATAGGCTTTAATCGGTTAAGTTGTTTGTCCATTGTCCGCCCCCAATATCGAGATCAGCCGGTGTCCATGGAGCCCGCCGGTCAGGATGAGACAATATTGTTTCTGGTCGAGCCGCTCCTGTGCTCCTGTCATGCGCGAATCATGATTTGCTCGCCGAATTTCGCTGATGCCGGGAGATGATGCCCTTCAGAGGTCACGAACTGCTTGAGTCTTGTTTGATCCTTGGGTGAAACGAGAAGAAGTTCGATTTTGATCCACTCATTCTTGACCCACTGAACTTCGGCTAGTTCAATGAGGCTATAGGCGTTTTCATCGGGGAACCACAGTCGGAGCTTGACATAATCACCAGGGCGTAGTTTTCCAGGAGGTACGATAGCAGGATGATCGGATGACAGTTCATAGACACAGCCGTCGCCCTGCAGACCATCGCTTCCTTTGGAAAGCATACAATCGATCCCAATTTTCGATAGCAGTCCTTGAGCCATATGTTCTCCTGTTCTGGAAGACCTACGCAGTGAGGAGACGGTAATACAGAAATGGCCCGAGGACTATTACACTGGCAGGTGGAAAACCCTACCTAAAGAGGCATCATTAGAATTTCTAGTTCTACTAAAAGCATCCACGCTTATGTTTCGATTACTAACAATGAGTTGTATTATAAACTTAAATAATAAGATTATATTTTATGAAAATAGTAAAAGCCCCTCAGGCTCGAAACAATCTCGCCTGCCCAACGAGAGCCACATCAAATCAATTTATTTTCTTGTTGGGCGTAAGGATGATTTCACGGAGTCGGGCACGAACGAGTTGCGCATGAAAACGCCGCGGACTTTTGTGACTCACTCATGCGCACAATCTGCTGACGATACGTTACGAGCGCGGGCAGGTCGCTCAAAAATCAACCTCGCTCCCGGCTGAAATGTCAGATAGTACCAACCCCATTCCGACATGACTCGGAATCGGTTCCGAAAGCTGATCAAAAAGAATATATGGACGATACACCAGAGCAGCCAGGCCAAGATCCCGGAAACATGGATCGACCCGAATTGAGCCACGGCTTGGGCTCGACCGATCGTCGCCAGCATGCCTCTATCTTTATAGATAAAGGGAGACCGTTGCGCCTCAGAAAGACCGTGTTCGATAAGATCGGCAACATAGCGTCCTTGCTGCATCGCGACGGGCGCTATTGCCGGTAACGGCTTTCCATCGCCTCCCAAGCAATGGGCCGCATCGCCGATCGCAAAGATCCACGGTTCGTTGGGAATCGTCAGGTCGGCTCGGATCTTGATCCGGCCAAAGGAGTCTTGCGGAGCCGAGAGCGTGTTGAGGAGGGGAGAGGCTCGGTTACCGGCTGCCCAGATGACGTTCGTAGAAGGGATCCATTCCTGCCCAACTCTCACACCATCGGCATGGACGGCGCTGACTGGGTTGCCGAGTTTGATGAGCACACCCATGCGAGTAAGCGCAGCGGCGGTTTTGGCTGAAAGTTCGGCATCGAACCCCGGCAGAAGGCGCGGACCAGCTTCCACCAGCACGATTGAAAGGTCCTCAAGTCGCAAGTCGGGATAGTCCGGTCCCATGGCTTTTCTGCCGAGTTCAGCCAATGCCCCGGCCAATTCAACCCCGGTCGGTCCCCCTCCGACGATGACGAACGTCAATGGGTTCTGGATGCCGGTCAAGCCCCTCCGTCGTTCTGCGTCTTCAAATGCGAGCAACATCTTCTCTCGAAGCTGGACGGCATCGGTCATCGTCTTGAGTCCCGGAGCAGACGATTCCCACTCATCATGTCCGAAATAGGCGTGCCGTGATCCTGGGGCGACAATCAAACAATCGAACGCGATCGGTTCGCTGGCTTGGAGTCGAACAACTCGATCCATCCGATCAATCGACAGAACGTCATCCATCACGACGCGAACATTACGCTGTGAACGAAAGAGCGTGCGTAGCGGCCATGCGATATCGCCGGGGGACAATGCGGCAGTGGCGACTTGGTACAGTAGAGGTTGAAAGACGTGATGATTCGTGCGGTCGATGAGCGTGACATCGGCCTGGTGCAGGGAGCGTGCAGCCGTTAACCCTCCAAACCCTCCACCGATAATAACGACGTGCTTGCGATCCATCTTCACGGCTACCTCAAGTACTACATTACTAATGCGTGTCGAATACGTAGCGCCATATCTGACTTTGAATGTAGTTCATGCCATGATTTCATAGGCCATCCGTACGAATGGTCTACAAGTGGGAATCGGAGCGTCGGTACTCAGACCTCATACCGATAACGGCTGCGCCTCTTCGACTCCTGTCCCGCACTGTATCGTGTCAGTCCACGAATAAGAAAGCCCTGCACGTCAACCTTGGCTGTGTCGAGCCAGGATCGGTGATGACGGTACAGGCGGCTATGGAGAGTTGTTCTAAAGAATAGTCGGAACGCGCTTAGCTTAGAAGTAGGATGGTCGAACGAATGCTGACGTTACGCGGCACATCGCGTACTTGAGCGATCTTCAACTGCCTGCTCATGGGTATGACGTTGGGGAGAGATGTCGTGAACACTTGGCGGGTGCTCAAATAACAATCTGGCCCTAGGCATAAAGGTGAGGTAGTACCACATCCATTCCAACATCACTCTCACAGGGTTTCTTAAACCGATCAGAAAGGCTTGTAAGCGGACGACTCGATGTGTTTGGTCGATCGCCAAGACATCGTCCATCACCACTCGCACGTTCGGTTACGCACGAAAGAGTGTATGGAGAGGCTAGGCAATATCGCTGGGAGACAACGCAGTGGTCGCCATTTGGGAGAGCAGAGGTTGAAAGGCATGGTGGTTTGTGCGATCGATCAGGATACTTCAGCATCCCGCAAGGACCGCCCCGCCGTCAGGCCTCCGAACCCGCCTTAATGAATGACGACACGGTGTCGAGTCATGTGTGTGAATCAGGAATCACGACTACTTACGACGACGGACAGGATTCACCGCTGGGATGACACGTACCCGATGACTGGTCACACAGCCTGCTACAGTTAGCGCGATCACGGCTAGTAAAAAAGATACCACGTCTCACCTCCTAAGAATTGTTGAGAGCATGACCGGAGCAAAGACGAAAAGAATAAATACGTTTCAACACGCTACGTGCCGAGGATCACCGTGTCAAATACTTCCTCCAAACCCCACACGAGTATTCTCTCTCTAAGAATCGGCATGTCTCATGGTTTCTTGAGCCTTTCGGCAACAATATTCCAAATCGCTTAGCGGACCATCTTAAGGCTGCTACACTTACTTATCTCATTGCATCAAGACCTCATGCGTTGACCTCCTCTACTCAGAGCGAACAAAGGAGTACCGCTCATGGCCGTCACAGCCCGTCACGTCCGTCAGATCACCGGTTCTGCCTGTTGCACTACCATCTTGCTCACAATCGTTGCCTGTTCAGGCGGTTACTATACGGCCAATGTGAACGGCGAGAAAAAAGTCTATCGTGTCGATGAACAGGGCGCCAAAACACTTGTGTATGAAACCGACCAAACCGGCAAAACCACCATTCACGACGCAAACGATCCGATGGCGAAGCGACAGGCCGCCGCGCAAGAGGCCGCAGAACAGCTCAGTGCAAAGCAAGCCGACCAACGTGCACAGTCGAGCCAATTATCCAAACGACAGCCGACCGATCCTATTTATGTCAGTCTCGCCCCACCGGTATTGGATGCACAAATGGAGAAGGCGGAGCGATCAAAAGGGGCGGTCGCGGAACAGATTCGAAGTGAATTCGAGACAGATCCCGTCATCAAGCTGATCGAGCAGACTCAGGATCGATCCGGCCTGTTAAAGCCCCATGCGACGGCAAGTCCCCATGTCGAAGTCTCGCAGAAAGTCTCTTTGAAAGAAGCCTATGGGGTCGATCGAAAAACAGGAAAACCCAGTAAGATGCTGGCGGTCGTGTTTGAAGCCACGATCACGACGCAAGTCCCACCGGCGACGTACAATGTCTCAGAGTCAGGTCATGCCTTGAAAAACTTGGAAGTTTCCAAGCGCTTCGCCAAGCAGGTCAGACAGGTCATCTTGGAGAAAATAGGTCCGAACATTCCCGCGCACTGAACCGATGAGGTGATCCTAGCCGTTTCGGAATTCTAGAGATAAATAATTCGCGCCATAAACTCTCACAGTGTCCTACTCAACGTCCAAACAGACTCATTGATTCATCTGCGAAATTTCATGAGACTCATCGATCATCCATGTCATAATGCCGACCGCTTCAGGGTGAGCATTCGATGGCCAAGACACAACCAGCTGATTCTCGAATCACCATCACAGAGACCTCACAGGGACTACGCATCGTCATGCCTTGTAGACGTAGTTGGTTCGTGGTTTGCTTTTTGGGATTATGGATCTGTGCATGGGCGGTAGGTGAAGTCATGGTTCCATCTCAACTGCTGAGTGGAGATGCCCCGCCGGATGGAGAACTATTTATGCTTGTCTGGTTTGGGGTGTGGACGCTCGGCGGTGCGTTCGCAATCTATGCCCTGCTGTGGCAGGTGCTCGGGAAGGAGATTGTGACTGTGCATGGACAGACCTTCACGACGCGACGCGAAACCGGTGGATTCGGGTTCGATAAACAGTATCGCCTTCCGCAGATGACGAATCTGCGCAGCGAGCCGGCTCGATTCAATCCGATTGATTTCTCATCCAGCCTCCAATTATGGGGGATCGGCGGCGGAGTGATCGCTTTTGAGTATGAGGCCAAAACCTATCGCTTCGGCGCAGGTCTTGACGAAGGAGAAACGAAACAGGTCGTGCTCGCCATCAAAAAACGGTTCAAAATTTATGACGGTACAGTACGGTCGTAGCCAAGCTTATTCGGGACTGGGAATCGGCACCATTCAGCCATTACGACACTCATTGAAGTATCCAGACCTCATGCCCAGGTCGCAACGGATTCACCTCATCGTCTGTCAGGTTCTGCTTATCATACTGTTGGCGACGATCGGGACCACGACGATTGTCTACGCGCAGGTCCGGTGTTGGGCACCCAGTCAACACGAAGGGCCTCTTACTGATAAGCGTTGGGTGCGGCAACTCAAGGCCATGAAAACCGCTGAAGTCATCATTAAACAATCACAGGAGTTCATGAACCCGCCGGTTCCAGTCCGCATGAGAACGACGATGGTTGCTGACCGCCATGACCTGATCGGCTCACAGCTAATCGTGCGTGCCTATCCAGAAGAGACGACCGTAGGGATCAACCTTTGGAGAGGCACTTGCGAGATCAATTCACAAGCGGACCGTATGGCCGGATCTATCGGCAAGATCAACGTCTTGTTCAACGCTCTCTCGAAGGACATGTTCATGGGGCAGGACGAGATCCCGAAACTGACCGGCACGAGAGGTGGATATCCCGAATATAACGGATGGGTCGTGCTCACAAAGAATGGACGCCTGCCATGGATTCCGCAAACGCTCAGTGATCGGCTCGATCGCATCGGCGTAGCCCGTGAAAAGGCTGTGACCAATTGGCGCCATGCCAAGGCTTCACGCAAAGTCCCAGATCACGCGATGATCGATCGGACTGCGGCATTGCTCAGAACGACGGATCCAGCCGGGGCAGACCAATATCTGGAGAACATGAAACGACTGACTGCAGACATCCACGCGGCGGAAAGCAAGGATGCAGCACACGTGGCGCATCTCATCAACCTACTCGACGAGTACCGCACTTATCGAGCCTCGTTCACCCCTGCGCAACTCGCGATGCCTGCGATATGGGCTGATCCCGATGGCTCTGCCCGCGCGGCCATGGAGGCTCGGATCAACGAGCTGCAAGAGCTACGCGTGGATGACCAGGAGCGAGTGGGTGAGATACGAGAGCACAGTCGTGGGTTGGACAGACAGGCGGCAGCGGCCGACGATGAGGCGACCGCGCTTCGGTTGCGTGCCCAGGCCAGAGAGTTGCTGCAGGATGCCGATCAGATTCGCAAGGACCATATGGAACGTGCTGTGCTGGAGGGAGAAGCGTTGCAGGGATCATATGAATTGACCAACCTCAAGCCTGGCTCGGCAGAGCAAGCGCTGGCCTATAAACTGGATCCGAGCTTTCCGAACCGGAATCAGTCGGGAAAGATCCAGGTCATTGCCGTATCGGTGTTACCGGTGACCGAGAAAGAGACGCTACAGCGCCCTGAACAGGAGGCACGCAGCGCGTGGATTGACCGAGTCACCCCCTCCATCAACTATGCGGCGCTCGCCGCGCTGCTGGACTAAGATCGTTCAAGATCGCAGTCAACGAATACAACCCGATTCCTATACGGCTTGCTTCCGAGCAAGCATGGAAAGTTTCAGAAAATGAAAGAGATTGTTCAACGACGTCCGTCATACCAGACAGAGAGATGCTTCTTATCCTGCAACGTGCGTTTGGGAAGAATAAAAATTCGGAAGATCAGCACCGCAATTTCTCGACCTGAATAGAGCGAAACTTTTCGAGACGAGGTTTCGAGCGGGTGTCCGGTCAAAACCGTGAATTGAAGGCCGCGCTGCCGTCCCCAGCGTTTGAGTTGTTTACTCAACCGAATCTCGTCTAATGCATACAGATCCTGATCGAACCCACCGATGTCTTGAAACGCATCACGACGACAGACCACCAATGCGCCGGCTGCCCAGCGACAAAGGATCGAGGCGCCGGTCCAGAACCGCAGCGTCAGATCGGCCCACCAGGGCAACCCCTCCATGCGCAACGTACTGCCGCACCCGACATACTTATTCGATTCGATCATCCGCAGAATATCGCCGAGCAAGCCGGGGCTGAGCAGGCTGTCGGCATCTAAAAACAAAAGCCACTCTCCGGTCGCGTGCGCGGCGCCGGTATTCCGGGCCCGACCGATCTGATTAATCGGCTCAAAGACGACTCGTGC
>CABVRR010000064.1:0-9458 GCA_902500705.1 uncultured Nitrospira sp. | reverse complement strand
GCCGACCGACGTGCAACAGCACGCGTGGCCGGCTATTCAATCCGGATCCGACACGTTGATCGCGGCGCCGACCGGTTCAGGGAAAACCCTGGCAGCCTTTCTCTCCTGTATCGATCAGCTGTTCAACCAGGCGCTCACACGTGAGCTCAATGATCACACGCAGATTCTTTATATCTCGCCGCTTAAGGCGTTGAGCAATGATATTCAGAAGAATCTCCAACAGCCGCTTGCAGACATCGGGCAACTGGCGTCGCAAGACGGACTCTTGATGCCGGAACTGCGTGTTCTGGTCCGAACGGGCGATACACCGATGGCGGATCGACAACAGATGCTGAAACGGCCGCCGCACATTCTCGTGACCACACCGGAGTCACTGTTTATTCTGCTCACTGCCGAGAAAAGTCGGAGACTCTTGCAGACGGTGCGCACGGTCATCGTCGATGAAATTCATGCGTTGGCGCCGAATAAGCGCGGCGCCCATGTCATGCTGTCGTTGGAGCGACTGGAAGCCTTGACGGTGATGAAGCCGCAACGGATCGGACTGTCCGCCACGCAGCGACCGATCGAAACGGTCGCGCAATTTCTGGTCGGTGACCGCCCGATGCCAACGATTATCGACGTCGGACACAGGCGGCAGATGGATCTTGCGGTTGAGGTGCCGAAGGATGAATTGAGTGCCGTCGCGACGAACGCCGTCTGGGCCGATATCTATGACCGTATTGCACACCTGGTACGACAACATCGCACGACGCTGGTCTTCGTCAATACACGTCGTTTGGCCGAACGAGTTTCTCATGCTCTCGAAGAACGACTCTCGGATCTCGGCGCTGATGCCGTGGCGGCCCATCACGGCAGTTTGTCTCGGCATATTCGTCTTTCAGCGGAAGAGCGGTTGAAAAGCGGCCTGACCCGTGTCGTTGTGGCGACGGCGTCGCTTGAACTTGGCATCGACGTGGGCACCGTGGATCTTGTCTGCCAGATCGGTTCCCCGCGTGCCATTGCGACAACATTGCAACGGATCGGTCGCGCAGGCCACTGGGTCACCGCCGTTCCCAAAGGATGCCTGTTTGCCACCACGCGGGACGAGCTTGTGGAATGTGCGGCGCTCGTCCGTGCGATCAAGAGCGGAACGTTGGATCGCATCGAGATCCCAACGGCTCCGCTCGATATTTTGGCACAACAAATCGTCGCGGCTGCGGCCACGCAATCCTGGACGGAAGAGGAACTGTTCACGTTGGTCCGCCGCGCGGGCCCCTATCGTGAACTCGATCGTGCCACGTTCGATCGGATCATCCGGATGTTGGCAGATGGCATTGCGACCAATCGCGGCAGGGGACTGGCCTATCTGTATCATGATCGGATCAACCACCGGCTGAAAGGCCGGCGAGGAGCGAGGCTCGCAGCGATCACTTCCGGCGGAGCGATCCCAGACACGGCGAACTATGCGGTCGTGGCTGAGCCGGACGGTACGGTCGTGGGATCGGTCGATGAAGACTTTGCGGTCGAAAGTTTGGCCGGAGATATCATGTTGCTCGGCAACACGTCTTGGCGGATCAAAGGCGTAGAGCTGGGCAAGGTTCGAGTGGAAGACGCCCATGGCGCGCCGCCGAACATTCCGTTCTGGCGTGGCGAGGCCCCTTCGCGCACTACAGAACTCTCCGAGGAGGTGGCAACCCTACGGCAAGCGATTGTCGAGCAATCAGACTCTGCCGTCTCGACGATTCAGTGGCTGAAACAAAACTGTGATCTCGACCAACGTGGCGCGCAGCAGGTCATCGAATATGTGCTGGCCGGACGCTCGGTCCTCGGCACCGTGCCGACGCACGAGACGATCGTGGCTGAACGGTTTTTCGATGAAAGCGGCGGGATGCAATTGGTGATCCACGCCCCCTTCGGTGGACGGATCAACAAAGCCTGGGGGCTGGCCCTGCGCAAACGGTTCTGCGTGACGTTTGATTTCGAGTTGCAGGCGGCGGCAACGGACAATGGACTCGTCATCTCGCTCGGCGAGAAGCACAGTTTCCCGCTGGAGTCCGTGTTCGGCTATCTCCATTCACATTCCCTGCGCGAGGTCTTACTCCAAGCCGTCCTACTGGCACCGATGTTCACGACACGATGGCGGTGGAATGTCTCTCGCGCATTAGCCTTGCTTCGTTTCTCGAACGGCAAGAAAGTCCCGCCGCAGATTCAGCGCATGCGGGCCGAAGATTTGCTGGCTGCGGTGTTTCCCGATGCCATCGCGTGCCAGGAGAATATGACCGGCGAACGGGCCATGCGACAGATTCCGGACCATCCGCTCGTCCAGGAAACGATGCGCGACTGTCTGACTGAGGCAATGGACGTGGACGGGCTGACGGAGATCTTGCGCCGGATCGAATCCGGTGCGATTCGGTGTGTGGCGATCGATACGCCGTCGCCATCGGTCTTCTCACATGAAATTTTGAATGCCAACCCCTATGCCTTCCTCGACGACGCACCGCTTGAAGAACGCCGGGCGCGAGCCGTGGAGATGCGCCGGACTCTTCCCGCCGATTTGGCTGGTCAAATCGGCGCACTAGATCCTCACGCGATAGATGAAATTCAACGCGAATCATGGCCTAGGGTGATCGATCCAGACGAACTACATGATGCGTTATTGACCTTAATCTGGGTCCCTGAGTCTGAGGCCACACAATGGACTTCCTATCTGCCCACACTCTTGGAGTCCGGTCGTGCCGCATTACACAATCCCAACTCCTTTCAATTCACGCACCACCCCGTACCGGGATGGATGGCAACGGAAAATCGAGAGCGAGTCGAGCGATTCTTCATAACCGGTGACGACTCAACCCTAGATGCCATAGTACTCGGTTGGATGGAGAGCATCGGCCCGACAACCACGCGTGAGCTCGCCGAACGATTGCATCTGCCCGTCGATGCCATTGACCGCTCAATGGTACGACTCGAAATGCACGGGCAGCTGTTACGAGGAACATTCCGTCCCCCGAGCCTCGTTCCGTGCCTGACCTCTGAAGCCTTTCATTCCGGCGAAACAGCTCCGGCCTTGACGGAATGGTGCCATCGTCGCCTCCTGGCTCGGATCCATCGTCTGACGATCGGAAGGTTGCGCAAAGACGTGGAACCGGTCACCGCGGCAGACTTCATGCGGTTCTTGCTGCAATGGCAGCACATTCTGCCCGGATCGCGGCAACATGGAGAAACCGGCCTTCTTCAGATAATTGGGCAACTCTCAGGATTCGAAGCAGCGGCATCTGCGTGGGAACCACAGCTCTTGCGTCTTCGTATGGCGAAGTATGGACCGGAACTCTTGGATCGTCTCTGCCTGAGCGGCGCAGTCAGCTGGGGACGCCTCTCTCCGCATCCACGACTGGTTCAAAGAGGGGAGACGGATCGGCGACGTATCGTTCCGACCAGCCTTGCTCCCATCAGCTTTTTCCCTCGCGAAGACAGTGCGTGGTTGATGGCCGCTGTTTCTGATGAGGCACCCGCGCTTCCTGTAAATCCCCCTGCACAGCTGAGTGCGATTGCTCAAGAACTGCGTCACACATTGCAGCAACAGGGTGCCAGCTTCTTCTCCGATCTGGCACGGATCACCCATCATCTTCCGACAGAGATAGAAAACGGACTGTGGGAACTAGTGGCAGCCGGTCTTGTGACGGCTGATGGATTCGATAATCTCCGTGCGCTCATGGACCCTCATCGGCGCCGAGCCGAAGGACGAGAACGAACTCGTCGGCCTCGACATGCGACCGGACGGTGGTCATTGCTGCGATCCGTGGGGAGCAGTCAGCCATCGCCGGACCACCTGAGCGAGCGCACAGCGCGCCAACTGCTTCGTCGCTATGGCGTCGTGTTTCGAGACCTCCTGGCACGGGAATCGTTGGCTCTGTCTTGGCGAGATCTGCTCGTGCAGTATCGACGTATGGAGATGGCTGGGGAGCTCCGAGGCGGTCGTTTTGTACAGGGATTTTCCGGCGAGCAATTTGCGCTACCGGAAGCCGTGGAAGCCTTACGAGCGATACGACAAAAGAGCACCTCAGGGGCAGAGCATGAAATCAAACTCTCTGCCGCAGACCCTTTGAACCTCGCCGGGATCCTTCTGCCTGGTCCTCGTATCCCTGCGGTACCGACAAATTTCCTAGTGCTCAGAGACGGCGTACTCGTACGGACTGTACTCGGCCGGCATCGCGACACGACACTGTCCGTTGCCGAGCCAACCGTCCCGGCAACAGCCGGATAGCCTCTATGAGTTCATCCGGTCAGTACACGAATGGTTTGGACGTCTCACGCAGGAGCGTGATCAATCCTGCAGGGTCTTGGTCGACCATCTGGGCATAATTCGCTTGGGCAGCGGAAAAAAATGCCGATTGATGATTCGACGGAATGCCCAACAGACGACTCACGGATCCCAGATACTCTCCGCTCCCAGCCGCGAGATCCTGACTCAAGTTCGCCTGGTTCATCGTCACAAACGCCGTGGCTTTGAAATCCGGCTTGATCTGGCCGTCTTCGCTCCACCACGCAGCCCCTGACGTTGTTCCGGTGATGTTGGACGTCGTATCGGTGGTTTGCTCAATAGTGGCCCTGATCGTACAGCCGGTTGTTCCGAGCATCATGCTTGCAAAGACGATTGCAAGGTATTGCACATAGCTTCGCATAATGAACCTCCATATCATGGGAACGATGTAATCGCCTCACTATAGCATAGAGATTCTTCAGTTCGGTCGATGGGACACCGATAGGAGAATGACGGACGAATGATCTCATCACAGAGGAGATGACATGCCGGTTCAGGCGCTGACGTCCATCGACCCACATCAATTCTTTAATCTACGTCAGCGATCTGATGCCGAAGTCTATCGACTGGATACCAAGGTCAACGCCCTGTCGATATCCAACGATTTCTCAGGCCGCCTCAGCGTAAAGACTGCGGAAGGAGACACCATTACCCTCACCGCAGATCTTGAAACCGATTTCAGATCCATAAGCTATGCGTCTCGCGCAGAGACCGATCGTACAGTGAAGAATCTAGAAGCGAACCAGACACAATACCGTATTCAGCACGACTTCGGTATCGCCGTAGATGGCAATCTTAACGAGGAAGAAACGCGCGATCTGAACAAGCTGTTCCAAAACATTTCAGACATCTTTCGCGGATTCTTTCACGGTCAGGATGAGGCCGCCAGAGCCCATACCGCCACGCTTGCGAAAGGATTCAGTGGATTGGGCACACTCTCGGCTCTTGATTTACGCGTGGAAGTCGTCCGATCAGTTGCGGTGATGGCGGCATCAGGCCTCACATCGGGTGGGGCGCCAGCGGCGGAGGCGGTGACCCCGCAGTCGTCCAACGATACCTCATCCCCTGACTTGCCTGATGCAACTCAGTCACATGTGTTGAGAAACGACACTCCGTTGGCTTCACTCATTCAGCAAGTTCTGGATGCTCTCAAAGAGGCCACAGTCGAACTGGAGAAAATTCGCACGCGCTTGCCAGACTTTCTTGAACAACTGCGAGCGGATCTTGCCAAGCAGTTTCGAGACGAGAACAAGCCTACGACTACCGAAAAGGATCGGTCGGTAGCTCAAGTATCAGATGAGCTAAGTGATCAGATCGGCATTACCAACCTGCATATTGCCTATCGAACGATCAGCGAGACATCAATCGCTCTGTCGATCAAAGGTTAACCAAAACGATTCATCGTTGAGCCATCGAGGACGAAGCCGGACATGCCGGCTTCGTCCTCGATCGGCATTCATCCGCTTCAGCCGACTGTTCTGATACTCCAGTTATCTTGAGGCGCGGCACCTCACCATCCTCATGAGTATTTCAGCCTCACTTCATGGCATGTGTGCCGTGCGTGATCGCTCCGCCGGCCCGAAGCGCCGCAGACACGAGGATGGTCTCAGCAATTTCCGGATCTGATGCGCCTGCGCGGCGCGCATTGTTGGTATGGATCTCAATGCAATAGGGGCACTGCGTCGTGAAGGCAACGCCGAGTGCAATCAATTCCTTATACTTTTTCGGGATGGCTCCCTCGGCCAACGCCGCTTGATCAAACGCCGTAAACGCCTTCATGGCCTCCGGCGCATGCGTTTCAAGAAGTTTCAACTTGCCGAGATTCTTCATGTCGTACATCGTGACCTCCTGTGTTGAGAAAAAACTATTCTACTGTACCGCGAAACGATACGGGATACGTTGGGAACTGAATACGATCGATAAGACCACACGTATCCTTTTTCTTATCGAGCTTTCTGTGGAAATTCGGGAGCAGGCGGTTGAGCAGGAGCGGGGGGTGGAGGAGGGAGTTGAAATGTGCGATTGTTCAACTGAAGGGGAGGGCCGACGTTCATGCCTGGACTTTGCGGTGGCTGCACGACTACCCGCCGTTCACCATTCGGAAGCTGCAGGAGGGTTTCTACATTTCCATGTGCGTCCATGTGGACAGTTGTGCCACCTTCGGCATCAAGGAATTGATTCAACCGCTCTCTTGCAGCGGGCTGTTGAGACGAACGCTCCCCATCAGCAGCCTGTGACAAACTCGCCCATGCAGTTCCCATAATAAATATGAGAAAGGCGGTGATCCAACTCATGCGATCATTATACTGTAGATCCGCGCCTGATCAAGATGCCGCATGTTGCTCTTGAGACCTTGTATGAAACGTATCAGAATATGCGATCGACCACACACTGGGGCTCTGATCGGCTACGAATATGATCAGTCGATCTACACCAACAACGGAGGAGGAGTGAATGGAGGAGATGGTTCCAGAGAAGAGGCTGCAAGTCGCCATACTGTTGTACGACGGCATGACGGCGCTCGATGCGATCGGTCCATACGAAGTACTGCAGGCACCGACGCTCGGTACTGATGTGCGCTTCGTCGCGCGTGAGCGGGGTGTGAAGCGCACCGACTTCGGAAGGCTTCGCCTGACGGCAGACTATACGCTCGATGAAACCAGCAGCCCTGATATCCTTGTCGTCCCAGGCACGGCCTTTCCACAAGCCGTGATGGGAGATCAGTTGGTCCTCGAATGGATTGCACAGGTACACCGCACGACTAAGTGGACGACATCGGTCTGCACCGGCGCCTTAGGATTGGCCGCCGCCGGGGTGCTTCATGGGCTGAAGGCAACCACCCATTGGCTCGCCTTCGATGTCTTGAAACAATTCGGTGCCATTCCAACCAAAGAACGTGTCGTACGAGAAGGCAAGATCTTCACGGCCGCCGGGGTGTCGTCAGGAATCGACATGGCCTTGACGCTCGTCGCCGAGGAGTTCGGTCCTGAAGCGGCGCAACTGACCCAACTGCTTATCGAGTACGACCCTCAGCCTCCGTTTGATGCCGGAAGCCCAGACAAGGCGCCGGCACCCATCGTGACTGCGGCGCGTAGAGAGTTCAGCAAGCTGGCGGTCATGCCATAACCCGACCAAAGCGGTCACAGGTTGGCCGACTCGGAACTGATCGCGACAGGGCACGATACTCCGATTGCAACCAACACAGATTGCGGCGTCCGCAACGAGCTTGAGCACAATATCCTCCGGTCAACGCACATCTACCTCCACATCGGCGTGACCCTACAGCCATACGCCATGACCTGCTAGGATGCCGTGCGTATGCATGCCGCATCCATACCAGAAACCAGGCGTCAGGCTGGGGTGCTGTTTATTCTCATCACCGTCATGCTGGACATGCTTTCGTTCGGCATCATCATTCCTGTCCTGCCGACACTTGTTGAAGACTTCCTCTCAGGCGATACCGCACACGCCGCATCCATCTATGGGCTCATGGGCACGGCCTGGGCCCTGATGCAATTTCTCTGTTCGCCGATCCAGGGCGCGCTGTCAGATCGCTTCGGCAGGCGACCGGTTGTGTTGCTCTCAAACATCGGATTGGGTGTGGACTATATCGTGATGGCGCTGGCACCAAGTGTATGGTGGCTCTTCGTCGGTCGTGTCGTGTCCGGAATCGCTTCGTCGAGTTTCAGCACCGCGCAAGCCTACATGACCGACGTAACACCACCGGAACAACGAGCTGCCGCCTTTGGGAAAATCGGAATGATGTTCGGCCTGGGATTCATTCTCGGACCGGCCGTGGGTGGATGGCTCGGCTCCATCGATCCCCACGTACCCTTTTGGGCTGCAGCAGGACTCAGTTTATTGAACGCGTGTTATGGGTTCTTCGTACTCCCCGAATCACTGCCACAAGACAACCGAACGGCGTTTGCATGGACGCGCGCCAACCCGGTCGGCGCGCTTGCGCTGTTGCGCTCTCATCCTCAACTCTTCGGGCTTGCGACGGTCGCCCTGTTTGGCTACCTCGCCCACGCGGTGTTGCCAAACATCGCGGTCCTTTATATGGGATACCGGTACGGGTGGGGTACCGCTGCGGTCGGCCTGATGCTCACCGGTGTCGGCGTAGCCACGATGATTGTGCAAGGAGGGCTCATCCGACCGATCACCGCGCGGTTCGGTGAACGGATGACGTTGCTCACGGGATCGCTATGCGGAGCGCTCGGGTTTTTTATCTACGGTATCGCGCCGCAGGGATGGATGTTCGGCCTGGGTATTCCGATCATGGCATTCTGGGGATTGGCCGGTCCGGCGGCTCAGGCGCTGATGACCCGCCGCGTGCAAGCATCGGAACAGGGCCGACTACAAGGCGCGCTCGCGAGTGTCAACGGCATGACCGGCTTGATCGGACCAATATTGTTCACCCAGATCTTTGCCTATTTCATCAGCCCACAAAGTCCATGGTGGGTACCCGGTGCGCCGTTCCTGTTGGCCTCGCTGATGTTACTGATCGCGTTGGTCATCGCGTGGCACGTCACGCAACCCGATCGATAGCCAGAAACAGGAACCTGCTTATGAGCAGGCTAAAACTGTCCAAACAAACAGAACCACTTTAACCAATGCTCGCCCTCAGTGGTCAACTTGTGCGCGTGGATTTGTTGAGGGACGGTTCCCTTAGTCTGAGTGAAGTGAGTTTGGGCCGGCTAGAATTTAATCGGCACTACGGACGGGCAACTAAGGGCTACCGTCAGTGATACGATGACGAATGATTTCTTCCTCAATCGGAATGTGAGCCTTGTAATGTCACCGCTGGCTCATCAGATCATTCTGTTTTCAGGAGAAATTCCGGCCCGCGCCGCGTAATGCCATCAAAGAGCAAATTCGGAACGGTCTGGGCCGGAGATTCTTTTGGCGTCTCGATCAGCGCAAGCTGCTTACCAGCGATCGCGCTTTCCACCACGACCACCGCCGCCACCGAATCCACCACCGCCGCCGCCAGAACGCTCCATTGGTTTCGCTTCATTGACCGTTAACGTCCGGCCACCCATCTCTGTGCCATGAAGTGCCGTGATTGCTGCTGCTGCCTCAGCATCCGAGGACATCTCCACGAAACCAAATCCACGCGACTGTCCCGTGAACTTATCCGAGATGATCTTTGCCGAGGCCA
>CABVRR010000063.1:7436-19307 GCA_902500705.1 uncultured Nitrospira sp. | reverse complement strand
ATTCCACTACAGTGCCTCGACTGGCGAGGCCGTCATCGCCGTGATCGGGATGAAGCTCTTGCGGTTTTCCTGCTCGACGATCGTCGGAAACCCTTCGATCTACTTGCACCGCCCATGATGCGGCTCACGCTGATCCGGATCGAGGACCATCGCTGGTATTTCATCAACAGTCACCATCATATCTTGTTGGATGGTTGGAGCGTGGCGCTGTTGCTGCGCGAGGTTCTGGCCTGTTACGACGCGCTTGCGCAGGGGCGGCAGCCGCGGCTTCCACCCGTCAGGCCCTATGCCGAATATTTGACGTGGCTACGAAGCCGAAACCTGGATGAGGCCGAGACGTTCTGGAGAACCGGTCTGGCGGGGTTCACGACGCCGACCGCATTGCCGCTGGAGTCGTCACAACATGTGACTTCGGAGGAATTGAAATCCCTGCCGTACGGAGAGCAGGAAGTGCGCCTGTCGAAGGCAGAAGTCGAAACATTGACCGCTGCCGTCAAGCGCCGTCGGCTCACAGTGAACACGCTGGCGCAAGGGGCTTGGTCGATCCTATTGCACCGGTGTACAGGTGAGCGCGAGGTGCTGTTCGGAGCAACGGTCTCGGGTCGACCGGCAGACCTCTTCGGTTCGGATGTCATGGTCGGGTTGTTCATCAATACGCTGCCGGTTCGAGTCTCCATACCTCCGGATGTCATGGTGGGAGACTGGCTGACTTCACTTCAGGAACAGAACAGCCGGTTGCGGCAATACGAGTGGACCCCGTTGTCTCGAATTCATCGTTGGAGCGATGTCCCGGGTGGACGGGTGTTGTTCGACAGCATCGTTGTCTTTGAAAGCTATCCGGAAGATGAGAGCGACACGGATCAGCTCGGATTGAAGATCACGCCCATGACTCCTCACCGGCAGAATGCCGAGTATGTCCTGACAGCCGGTCGCAACAACTATCCCTTGTCGTTGATGGTCGAACCGGCCGCAGAGATGCGGGTGATTCTCTCCTATGGGCGTGAGCGATTTGCGCATGACGACATCGCGCGTCTTCTTGGTTACTACCGCACGCTGTTGATGACGATGGCGGAACGACCGGAAGTCTACTTGGCGAAACTGTCCCTGTTGAGTGATGCGGAGCGAGGTCGGATTCTGACGGACTGGAACCGTACCACGATCCCCATCGATGAAGCATGTATCCACGAACGAGTCGAGCGTGTGGCGCATGCACAACCGGATACCGTGGCCGTTGTCTATGAGACGCAATCTCTGACCTATAAGGAGCTGAATGACAGGGCCGACCGACTCGCGCGGTACTTGCAAAAATTCGGTGTCGGTCCGGACGTGCGAGTAGGACTCTGTGTGGAACGATCGCTTGATTTGATCGTCGGATTGCTGGGGATCCTTAAAGCAGGCGGTGCCTATGTAGCGCTGGACCCCAAGCTTCCGAAAGAGCGGCTGGTGTTCATGCTGTCGGACAGCGGTGCGCGTGCGGTTCTCATGCAGGCCGCATCGGGCGATCTGTTCCAGGACTCGGGTGTACGGCAAGTCTACTTGGACCGTGATTGGGAGCAGATTTCGTCTGGAATCGATCAGCCCCTTCGACGGGATGTGCGACCGGAGAATTTGGCTTACGTCATCTATACGTCCGGGTCCACCGGACGTCCGAAGGGCGTCGCCGTCGAGCATCGCCAGGTCGTCAACTACGTGACTGGGCTTCTGGACAGACTTTCACTGGACCAGAAGGCCAGTTTCGCGACTGTATCAACGGTTTCAGCAGACCTGGGTAATACCTCAATTTTCGGCGCCCTCTGTTCCGGTCGCACGCTTCACGTGTTGTCGGTCGATCGAGGTTTCGATCCTGACGCGGTCGCGGACTACATGACCACCCACCGAATCGACGTCCTGAAAATTGTGCCGAGCCATCTGACCGGCCTTCTGGAAGCCGGACGGCCGGAGCAGGTGCTTCCGAGGCGTTGTCTGATCCTCGGTGGTGAAGCCGTCCCTAATAGTCTTGTCGAGCGGGTCCGAACGCTCGCGCCGGACTGTCACGTTATCAATCACTATGGGCCTACGGAAACGACGATCGGTGTGCTGACTCATCAAATTGACTCGGCACGAGATCCGCACGTGTCCATTCCTATCGGACGGCCTTTGGTGAACAGCCGCGTCTACATTTTGAATCCGGACGGTCAGCCGGTCCCGGTGGGAGTTTCCGGTGAACTGCATATCGGCGGTGATGGACTAGCAAGAGGATACCTCGATCGTCCGGATCTGACGGCGGAGCGATTTGTGCCGAATCCCTTCGATGGGTTGGCCGGTGGACGTCTGTACCGTACTGGCGATCGGGCACGGTATCGACCGGACGGCACGGTTGAATTCCATGGCCGCACCGACAATCAAGTGAAGGTACGGGGATTCCGGATCGAGTTGGGAGAAATCGAAGCACAGTTGCGGAAGGATGAGCGATTGAAAGACGCCGTCGTGGTCGCACGCACCACTGTCGACGGCACGACTCAGTTGGCCGCCTATGTCGTGGCCTCAGCTGATCTCGATCCAGAATCAGTTCGATCCCGCCTGGCGGTCCGTTTGCCGGAGTCTATGATTCCTGCAACCGTTACGGTGCTGGACGCACTTCCACTGACCGCCAACGGCAAGATCGACCGACCGGCCCTTCCGGACCAAGGCCAGGCACAGACGGCGCAACGCGGCGTCTATGTTGCGCCTCGGAACGAACGCGAAACAGCGCTTGCGCAGATCTGGGCCGAGGTGCTTCATCTGGATCGCGTGAGTATCCACGACAACTTTTTTGATCTGGGCGGAGATTCTATTCTCTGTCTCCAAATCGTTGCCAAGGCGCATCGCGCCGGCCTCAAGCTGAATCCAAAACTCGTGTTTCAACACCATACCGTGGCTGCTATTACAGCCGGTCTCGGTGAGCAGGTCTCCCTTCCCGACGAACAGGTTCTGCAGGCGGCTACTGTCTCGACAGTTCCGTTTACCTTTGCTGGGATCGATGAAAACCAATTGGACATCGTGCGGGCTCAATTCGGGGACACAATCGAGGATCTCTATCCGACTTCTCCGACGCAGCAGGGCATGCTTCTTCATGCCTTGCAAGCGGATCGGCCAGGTGTCTATCACAATCAGTTGACCTATGAATTTTCCGCCGGTTTCGACGCAGACATGTTCACGAGGGCGTGGCAACGAACGGTTGATCGCCACGCCATTCTGAGGACAGGATTTCTGTGGAATGTCGCACCTGAACCATTACAGATCGTCGTTCGCAATGTCTCGGTTCCGATTGAACGGCGCGATTGGCGAGGGTTGCCGGATGAGCGCGAGCGAGAGACCGCATTGCGCGAATATTTGAACCAAGACCGGATGCGAGGATTTGATGTCTTGCACCCTCCGCTCATGAGGTTGTGCCTCATTCGCATGACGGAACAGTCGTGGTGCGTGGTGTGGAGCCTCCATCATGCGATTCTCGATGGCGGGTGTCAGGCCATGGTGCTTCAGGAAGTCTTGGCATCCTATCACCTGCTTCGAGCAGGGAGATCGCTCGTCTCGGAGTCCGCGCCGTCTTACCGAAACTATATTCAATGGATACTGCGACAAGACCTGAAGGCGGCGGAAGCCTTTTGGCGGAACTATCTGCAGTCTTTCCATACGCCGACTAGATTGATTCAATCGACGGAGCAAACTCCACCGCTTGATGCTCCTTACGGAGAGCGGAGAATCGAGCTTTCAAGAGAGAAAACGGTTGCGCTCCATCGCTTCGCACAATCTCTCCGCGTCACGCTGAACACCGTAATTCAGGCCGCATGGGCGATCCTTCTCTCTCGGTACAGCGGCGAGCAGGATGTCCTATTCGGTGTCACGGTTTCCGGTCGCCCAGCCGATTTGCCTGGCGGGGAAGCCGTGGTTGGATTGTTCATCAATACGCTGCCTCTTCGAGTGCCTGTCGTTCCGGAGGCTACATTGGCGGATTGGCTGCGCGACGTTCAAACGGTCAACCTGGATTTGCGAAGGTACGAGCATAGTCCCTTGATGCAGGTGCAAGGATGGAGCGGGATTCCGCGTGGAACGTCTTTATTCGACAGCGTGCTCGTCTTTCAAAACTATGTGATCGATGACGCCATCGAGGCGCATCGTCAGGAACTTGGTATCCATGTCTTGGCGGGTGAGGAAGGTTGGACCGACTATCCGCTGACCATCACGGTTGTGCCCGACGACATAGTATCGCTGATCTTCTCTTATGATCGGCAGCGCATACACACCGAAATGGTTGATCTCATGGCAATGCACTGGGAACACCTGCTTGACGACATGGTCTCAAGTCCCACAGGCAAGCTTGCTGAATTGTCGCTTCTCTCGCCAGGTGACCGTCGACAATTGTTGATCGATTGGAACGCCACCGCACGTCCCTATCCGTCCCGTTGTCTGCATGAATTGTTTGAGGATCAGGTCGAACGGACACCTGATGCCGTTGCGGTGACATGTGCGGGGATGACGTTGACATATCGTGAACTCAACGCCCGCGCCAACCAGTTGGCGCGGGTGTTACGAGAAGAAGGCGTAGGGCCGGATGTGTTGATAGGGCTGTGCCTTGAGCGTTCTCACGACCTGCCCGTTGCGATGCTCGGAATCCTGAAGGCCGGAGGTGCGTATGTGCCGCTGGATCCGACATACCCGAAAGAACGGGTCGAATATATGCTCCGTGATTCACGGGCTCCGATCGCGCTGACGCATAAGAAGCTGCTCAATGAAGACAATTCGGACGGCGTCCGGTTGATTGATCTGGACGACTGGAGCCGAATGGCCGGCAAACCAGACGGAGATTTACCTACACGCCAATCACCCGATCATTTGGCCTATGCCATCTACACGTCCGGATCAACGGGCAAGCCCAAGGGAGTCATGATTCGACATCGCAGTGTCGTGAACTTCCTGCTGGCCATGATCGAGACGCTGCATCCGAACAGCGACGACGTGATTGCGGCGACCACGTCCGTGTCGTTTGATATTGCTGTTTTGGAATTGTTCTTGCCGTTGCTCATCGGAGCGAGCACGGCGATTGTCAGCCGTGATGTGGTGGTCGACGGCCCTAGATTGGCCATGGAGCTTGAACGGGTCGGGGCAACCGTCATGCAAGCGACTCCTTCCGGGTGGCGGTCGTTGCTCGGTGCTGCACGCATCCCGACGCGACGAGTCTTGTGCGGGGGTGAGGCGTTCCCGAGAGAATTGGCTCGTGAATTTCTGGCCGATCAGGTGTCTCCTTACAATCTGTATGGCCCAACCGAAACGACCGTATGGTCGACGATGACGTCGGTGACCAGTGCCGACAACGTTATACCGATCGGGCGGCCGATCGCGAACACGCACGTGTACCTTCTCGATGCGGATCTCAATCTTGCTCCGATCGAAGTCCCAGGCGAACTGTATATCGGCGGCGATGGTTTGGCGCGAGGCTATTGGCAGCGGCCGGATCTCACCGCAGAACGCTTTATTCCCGATGCATTCGGTCTGACACCGGGACAGCGGCTCTATCGAACCGGCGATCAAGCCCGATACCGGACGGACGGGACGTTGGAGTTTCTGGGGCGCGTGGACCACCAGGTCAAGGTCCGTGGCTATCGAATTGAATTAGGCGAGATCGAGGCCTCATTGAATCGACACCCACAAATCATGCACAGCATCGCCGTCGTGCGTGACGAACAGGGTGACAAGCGAATTGTCGCCTATGTGGTGCCGCAAACGGGTTCGTCAATTTCTCCGGAAGAGCTGAAACGAGATCTGCACAATCAACTTCCTGACTATATGGTCCCATCGGCCTTCGTGATGCTCAAGGAGTTTCCGCTGACTCCCAACGGAAAGGTCAACCGCAAGGCGCTTCCGTCTCCGGAATACGGTCGGTCGATCGATGGATCCTCAGGTCTGAGGACACCGACCGAGGAACTACTTGTCGGTATATGGGCCGATGTCTTGAGCCTGAAGCACGTCGGCGTCCACGACAATTTCTTCGAGCTTGGCGGACACTCGCTGCTGGCGACACAGGTGATGTCGCGGGTGCGGACGGTCTTTCATATCGAACTGCCGTTGCGTCGTTTATTCGAGCGTCCGACAGTGGAAGACTTTTCGATCGTCCTCGACCGTGCGCTTGCACAACAAGAAGGCGTGTCGGCTCTACCGCTCGTGCCCGTGACGAAGACGGAATATATGCCGACCTCGTTTGCGCAGCAACGATTGTGGTTCTTAACGCAGTTGGAACCCGAGGGCTGGTCCTACAATCTCGCGTTTGCGCTACGCCTGTCCGGTGTGCTCGACGCGGGTGCCTTATCGCATAGCTTCGCGCAGGTGATTGCCAGGCATGAAACGCTGAGGACGACGTTCCACGAGATCGACGGCGAACCGCTGCAAGCCGTCGGCTCAGTGAGAGAACTTGTCTTGCCGCTTGATGACCTGAGCGGATTGCAGGATGACCAACGGGATGAAGCCCTACGTGAAGCCGCCTCAATGGAGGTTCGACGGCCGTTCCGGTTGGATCAGGATCGACCTATTCGCATCAAGTTACTCCGTTTGGCCGAACAGGAACATGTTCTGTTCGTCACACTTCATCACATCGCTGCCGATGCGTGGTCGATGACACTGTTGGCCAACGAGGTTTCGATCTTCTATCGGGCTCGGATTGGGCATGCACCCGCCACTGCCGGCACAGTGCCACCCTTGCCGATACAGTATGTGGATTTTTCGTCTTGGCAACGACAGTGGCTTCAAGGACCGGTGTTGGATACACATCTGGCCTACTGGAAACAACGATTGGGCGTCAACCCGCCGGTGTTGAAAATGCCGATCGACCGACCACGTTCGACAGTGCAGAGTTCCCGCAGTGCCCGCCATACCTTCACGGTTCCTGCCGGGTATGCAGATCGGTTGCGCGCACTGAGCCGCGAACAGGGCGTGACTCTGTTCATGACCCTCTTGGCCGCATTCAACACACTGTTGTTCCGCACGACCGGTCAAGAAGACATCCTGATCGGGACCGATGTGGCCAACCGTAATCATCAAGAAACTGAAAGTCTGGTGGGATTCTTTGTCAATCTGCTTCCTCTCCGTAGCGACCTCGGCGGCAACCCCACATTCTTGGAGTTACTGGCTCAGGTGAGGCAAACAGCGTTGGAAGCCTATGCACATCAGGATCTGCCGTTTGAAAAAATCGTAGAGGCGTTGAAGCTCAAACGTGAGCTGGGAGGCACTCCGCTGGTTCAAGCGCTCCTGGTACTCCAAAACGTGCCTACGCCGTCCATGGAATTACCGGGACTGGAAGTCAGCCTTCTTGAGTTCGAAAACGAAGGAGCACGATTTGATCTCGGACTGTTTATGGAGGACGCGGAAGAGGGCATGACCGGCCTCTGGAAATACAGCGCGGATCTCTTCGATGCCTCTACGATCGCCGTCCTGTCGGACCGGTTCGTGACGTTGCTCGGAAACGTCGTCGCCCACCCGGAGGCCACACTCTCCGCGCTCGAGATCCAGTCGCATATAGAAAAGGAGTCCGTCATGATCGAATCCACGCAACGAGCAGAGAGCAAGTTCAAGCGGTTCAAGAACACTAAGCCCAAGGCGGTACAACTTGCGCAGCGCACACTGGTCAAGCGGAACTATTTGTTGCAGGATCAGACGCTGCCGCTGGTCTTGCAACCGGCAGTTGATGATGTGGATCTTGCGGCCTGGTCGCAAGACAACCGGGCACTGGTCGAACAGGAATTACTTGTTCACGGTGCCATCCTGTTTCGGGGGTTTCGACTCACAGGAGCCGAGGATTTCGAGCAGGTTGCCCAGGCACTCTGCCCCGCACTGTTCGGTGAATACGGTGATTTGCCACGCGAGAAAGCCGGGCGTCACCTCTACGGATCCACGCCGTATCCGTCCGACAAGACCATTCTCTTTCACAATGAAAGTTCGCATTTGCACCGCTGGCCGTTGAAGCAGTCGTTTTTCTGCGTGCAGGCGGCGCAGGAGGGCGGAGAGACGCCTATCGTGGACT
Organism: uncultured Nitrospira sp.; assembly: GCA_902500705.1. Taxonomy (GTDB): domain Bacteria; phylum Nitrospirota; class Nitrospiria; order Nitrospirales; family Nitrospiraceae; genus Nitrospira_D. The sequence continues at coordinate 11,278 of CABVRR010000063.1, read as the reverse complement.
GCCGGACCATGTGTGAACGGCTACGGCCGGAGCTGCGCGAGAAATTTCAGGAGCGAGGGTTGATGTACGTGAGAAATTTCACGCCGGGGTTTGACGTGAGCTGGCAGGATTTCTTTCACACCGAGGACAAAGCCGTCGTCGAACAGACGTGCCGGCAGCATGGCGTCGAATGGGAGTGGACGTCCGACGGAGGGTTGCGGACCAAGCAAGTCTGTCCGGCCATCATCAAGCATCCCAAAACCGGCGACTGGGTATTTTTTAACCAGATTCAATTGCACCATATCTCGTACTTGGAACCGGCGGTCCGGAATTCACTGATCGAGGTGTTGGGCATGGAACGGGTACCGCGCAATGTGTACTTCGGTGATGGCTCTCCGATCGAGGACGAGAGCGCGGCGGAGATCGGCGCGTTGTACGAACGGACATCAATTCGGTTTTCTTGGCAGAACCAAGACCTGCTCATGCTCGACAACATGTTGGTGGCTCACGCCCGTCTGCCGTTCGTCGGCCCGAGGAAGATCGTAGTGGCTATGGGGGAGATGATCAATCAACGAGATATTCATGCGGTGAACGTGTAGAGGCACCATGCAACCGACTATCGATGTACAAGGGTTCCGGCTTTCTCCTCAACAAAAACGCCTGTGGGCGCTTCAGCAGAAGTTCGGACCCGCTTATGCACAGGGGGTGCTGAGGATCACGGGAGTGCTGGATGTCGCCCGCCTTCAAGATGCTGTAGACGCGTCGGTAACCATGCACGAATCGTTTCGGACTGTGTTCTGCAGTGAACCAGGCGTGAAAGTGCCGTTGCAGGTGATTGCCGAAGGAAGCCGGCCTGACTGGATGGTTGTCGAGCTGCAAGCGGAGGATGCGACCGCGCGGCGAGACGAACTACTCAAGGCCCATCGCCGTCAGGCGATCAACTGGGAGCAGGGACCGCTGGTCAGATACACCTTGTGCCGGCTATCAGATCGCGAGCATTGGCTCCTGATCAGTCTGCCGGTCATGTGCGCCGACGCCCGGACGCTGCGCAATATGGTCGGGGAGATTGCCACTGCTTATAGCGCCGTTGAGCAATACACGCGTGATGAAGAACCGGTGCAGTACGCGCAGTTCGCGGAATGGCAGAACGAGTTGCTCGCCGACCAAGACGCGGCCAAAGGGGAGCAGTTTTGGAGAAACGTGCTGACCCATTCCCAGCCGATTATCGTACCGTTCGAGCATGCAGGTGAAGAGACCGCCGGCTGGCTGACTGAGACGCTTGCTTGGAACCTGGGGCCAGAAGTCCTTGCATCGTTGTTGGCGCTAGCCGATCGGTACAAGACGCCGGTTGAGTCGTTGATGTTGGCGGCCTGGCAGGTGACGTTGAGCCGGGTCGGCAGACGTCAAGAGTATCTGATGGCTTTGCTCAGCGATGGGAGAACATATGATGAGTTGGAGTCAGGGATGGGGCTTTTTGCCAAGTGGGTGCCGTTGCGGTGCCGAATTAATCCAGACCTCTCGTTTTGGGAGTTAGCGGCCGCCGTCGCATCAGACCAGCAGCAGATACGTGCGTGGCAAGAGTACTTCGTATGGGACGGCATGCCCGAAGGGGTCGGACCTGCGGCGACAGAATTGGTTGGATTTGAGTTCGAAACGGTGGAGCCTCTCGCGCAGGGTGCTGACGTGAGCTTCTCGTTTGAGCCGTCGGCTTTCCGGTTTGAGCCCTTCAAACTGACCTTGAGTTGTACAAGGCACAACCACTCAATTCGAGCGTGTCTACATGCGGATCCGAGGCTGATTCATGCAGCCGTGCTCCCAATCTTGAAAGAAACGTTCACGGCTCTGCTCATCGGTGCGGTAAGCCGGCCGGAAGCCAAGGTTGGGCTACTCCCGTTGTTGAGCGAATCTCAGAGAGGGCGACTCGTTCAGCGCGCTCACGGCGCCGCCTGTCCGCTGTCGGCTGGGCAATCGCTGGTGACCCTGTTCGAACGGCAAGTCAACGCACGGCCTGATGCGATGGCCGTCATCTGCGATGGCCGTTGTCTCACCTATGCTGAATTGAATGCCAAAGCCAATCAGATCGCGCATGGGCTCAATCGTCTGCAAATAGGACAAGGCGATCTGGTGGGACTGTGCGTCGAGCGTTCGGTTGAGATGATAGTGGGATTACTAGGCGTACTGAAAGCCGGGGCTGCCTACGTGCCGCTTGATCCGGAGAACTCTTCTGCGCGCCTGGCATTTGAGATTGTACAGGCGAGAATCGGCGTCGTGCTCACACAGGAGCAATGGGTATCGCGGTTGCCTGTTTCTGGGATGCGCTTGTGCCGTCTGGATTTTCACGACTGGATGTTCGCAGAAGAGCCGTCAAGCAATCCGGATCATGTCGTTCACCCGATGGAATTGGCCTATGTGATGTATACCTCCGGATCAACCGGCGTACCGAAAGGCGTCGCCGTTACTCATCTTGGGGTTCTCAACTATACGGACTTTATCCTACGTGAGTTGGCAACGGAGCCCGGCTGGAACTTCGCCACCGTTTCAACCCTTGGAGCTGATCTCGGCAATACTGTGATCTTTGCATCATTGGCATCGGGTGGTTGCCTGCATGTGATCGGCTACGACACATCCACGGACGGACGGAAGTTCATGGATTATTGCGCCATGTACCCGATCGACGTGCTCAAGATTGTCCCGGCCCATTTCCAAGCGTTGCTCGCCACATCGGAATGCACCGACGTCATGCCTCGACGGAGACTCGTGACGGGCGGGGATGTTTTGTCCTATGCGTTGGCCGAACATGTGACGGCAGCTGGTCGATGCAAATTGCTCAACCATTATGGGCCGACTGAGGCCACGATCGGCTGCATGACCTTTCCTGTTGAGCCAGGTCATGAACGTGTACAACACTCGGCAACCGTGCCGATCGGCACACCAATCGACAATGCGGAGACCTATATTCTGAACGAGCAGCTTGACCCGGTACCGGACGGTGTGGCGGGAGAGCTCTATCTCGGTGGGGCTGGACTAGCGCAGGGGTATTGGGGGCGGCCCGATCTCACGGCGCAACGGTTCGTGCCTCATCCCCTGGCGTCTCAACCGGGAAGCCGTCTCTACAAGACCGGTGACTTGGCACGCGCCCTACCGGATGGCTCGGTGGAGTTTCTTGGGCGAACCGATTTCCAGATCAAGCTCCGGGGGTACCGGATTGAACTAGGTGAGATCGAAGCGTGTCTTACCCAACATCCCGAGATTGAACAAGCGGTCGTGACGGCGCGTGAGAATCAAGCCGGAGAGAAGTACTTGGTTGCCTACATTGTGCCTCGTGATTCCGACGGAGAACCGTCGGGATGGCGTGATTTTCTCAAAGAACGTCTCCCGGACTATATGATTCCTACCGCGCTGGTCTGTTTGCAGGCGCTGCCGTTGAATCAGAACGGAAAAATCGATCGCGCGACTCTGCCGGATCCTGAGGCATTTCTGGCGTCGAGTCGTCGGTATATGGCACCTCGCAATCCGGCGGAAGAAATGCTGGCCGGCATCTGGGCGACCATTCTGAAGCGTGACCTCATCGGGATTCATGACAATTTCTTTGATCTCGGCGGACACTCGTTGCTGGCCACACAAGTGATGGCACGAGTACGCTCGGTCTTTCGTGTGGAACTGCCGCTGCGCACGTTATTTGAGGCGACGACGGTGGCCCAACTGGCTGAAGCCATAGAGTCGGCTCGCCTACAGGACGGCGCCGTGGACGTGCCGCCGATCTCGCGGGTGGGTCATGATGGACCGGTTCCGCTGTCCTTTGCCCAACAGCGTTTGTGGATGTTGACACAACTAGAACCGGACGGGGCTTCGTATAACCTCCC
>CABVRR010000063.1:0-7336 GCA_902500705.1 uncultured Nitrospira sp. | reverse complement strand
CCCATGCTGCGTGTCACGCTGCTCAAACTTGACGTAGAAGAACACGTTCTTTTGTTGACGATGCATCACATCGTATCCGATGCCTGGTCCTCCCATATTTTGGTTCGGGAAATGACGGAACTGTACGACGCTCAGGTCCACGGCAGGTCGGCGTCACTGCCCGCCCTGCCGATTCAATATGCGGATTTTTCGATCTGGCAGCGCCAATGGCTGTCGGGCGCGCGATTGGATCGCCAACTTGATTACTGGAAGGAGCGGTTATCCGGCGCGCTCGAACCGTTGAACCTTCCGATGGCTCGTCCGCGTCCTCCGGTTCAGACGTCGCATGGCGCGTCGCTGACCTTCTCGTTGTCTCGTGAATTGTCTTCGGCATTGATGGAACTCAGTCGTCGAGAAGGCGTGACGCTCTTCATGACGCTGCTGGCCGGATTCTACGCGCTGCTGTTCCGGTACACCGGGCGGTCGAGCCTCGTCGTCGGGTCTCCGATCGCCAACCGTACACGTAACGAGATCGAAGGGTTGATCGGATTCTTTGTGAATACTCTGGCGTTGCGGGCCGACCTGTCTGGACATCAAACGGTCCGCGAGCTCCTGGCGCTGGTTCGGCAGGTCTGTCTCGGGGCCTATACCTATCAGGATGTGCCGTTCGAAAAAATAGTTGAGGTGCTACAGCCGGCACGCGACATCAGTTACTCACCGATTTTCCAGGTTATGTTTGAACTGCAAAATGCTCCGGCTTCGGAGTTGCTCGTGCCGGGGCTTCAGATCGCCACCATGGATGGAGAGTCGTTGACGGCCAAGTTCGATCTGACGCTGACTCTATGTGAAACCGAGAGCGGCCTGGCGGCGTCAATGGAATACAACACCGATCTGTTCTCCGCCGACAGCGTTGAAGACATGCTCCGGCACTATGAGCGTATTCTTCAAGAGATGATCGCGCGACCGGATGCGACGATCGAAGCAGTACGGCTGTTGACCGATGAAGAAGAGCAGCGTGTGTTGACCGACTGGAACTTAGGTCCCCCTCTGCAGGTGCCAAACCGGTTCTTTCCTGAGTTGTTTGAAACACAGGCATCGGCGACACCCGACCGCGTGGCAGCCGTCTGGTTGGGTCAGCGCGTGACGTATGACGAGTTGAATCGAAGGGCTAACCGAGTTGCCCACGCGTTGCTGCTCGCGGGCGTGACGTCAGAAACGATGGTGGGACTCTTGGGAGATCGAGACCTTGATTTTCTGGCGATGCTGCTGGGAACTCTCAAGGCAGGTGGTGTCTATCTGCCGCTCGACGTGAAACATCCGAATCATCGATTGGCACATGTGCTCAGCGAAAGTCGAGCGTGTGCGGTCGTGACCACGGAGACGTATCGACAACGCATGCAATCGGTGACGAAAGAATTTGCGGAGAACGAGAGGCCAAGTGTGTTGACGATGGAGGTGATTCAGTCATCGACGAAGCACGATATGAATTCCTGCACGCTTCAGCATGCAGCGAATGCCGCCTATGTCATCTACACATCCGGCTCCACCGGAGTGCCCAAGGGCGCCATCGTCGAACATCGAGGGATGCTCAATCATCTGTGGGGAAAGATAGCGACGCTTCAGCTGACCACGGACGACGTGATTGCCCAGACCGCATCCCAGTGTTTCGACATTTCTGTCTGGCAGTTTTTGGCTCCGCTCCTCTGTGGCGGACAAGTCTGCGTCGTTCCTGACGACATCGCGCATGATCCAATCCGACTGTTGCAACATGTGGAGGCCACGGGCGTTACGGTCCTCGAGACCGTCCCGGCGATGCTGCAGAGCATGCTCGAGATGGCGGCTGACATGGCAGCGCGTGAGCCGAAACTTGCGCGACTACGGATGGTGCTGCCGACCGGAGAGGCGCTACCTGCGTCCTTGTGCCGACGCTGGCTTGCCCGGTATCCGTCGATTCCCCTGGTCAATGCCTATGGTCCGGCGGAATGTGCGGACGATGTGGCGTTGCATCGGATCAGTCGGAGTCCAGATGAGACAGTCGCCTCAATACCGATCGGCAGACCGGTGCCTAATCTTGAGCTCTACGTACTGTCGTCGTTTCTGAACCCGCTCCCGGTGCGAGTGATGGGGGAATTGTGCGTAGCTGGAGTCGGCGTCGGACGGGGTTATTTGTCTAATCCGACCAAGACGGCTGAAGTATTTGTGCCTCATCCTTACTCGAAAGAGCCTGGCGCGCGTCTGTACCGGACCGGGGACATGGCTCACTTTTTGCCGAACGGCGTGATTCAGTTTCTCGGGCGAATGGATCATCAGGTCAAGGTACGAGGAGTCAGAATCGAGTTGGGAGAAATCGAGTCACAGCTTCTCCAGCATCCGGGGGTGGACGAGGCTGCCGTCGTCACCAGAGAAAATATCAGGGGTGACAAGCGGCTCGTCGCGTACGTGGTGGGACGCGTTTCAGATGATGTCCTCCACGAGTTTCTCCGAGAGCGTCTCCCCGACTATATGGTGCCACCCGTTATCGTGGTGCTGGAGTCATTGCCTCGCAACGCCAACGGCAAGGTCGATCGTCGCTCATTGCCTGACCTATCCGGGCGGGATCCGCAACCGACGTTCGTCGCGCCGCGTACAGATATGGAAGCCACGCTTGCACGAGAGTGGTCTGAAGTGCTCGGCCTGCGGCAGGTGGGAGTGCATGACAACTTTTTCGATCTCGGCGGACATTCATTGACGGCAGTACAGCTTGTGTCTCGCATCCAACGCGTGATCGGGCATCCGGTCACACTGCTTGATCTCTTCCAGGCCCCTACGATTGAGGGTTTCGCGCAACGAATCTCTGGTCAAGCCGAAATGATGTCCTCTCCGCTCGTCGTGCTCCAAGCCGGTCGCGGAGGCGCGCCGCTCTTCTGCTTTGATCCGACCGGGACACATGTCGCGGCCTATCAATCACTCGCCTATGCGCTGGGTGAAGACCGCCCTGTTTACGGATTGGCATTGAGCTGGATTTTTTCAGAGTCGTGGGATGCTCTGTCGATGGATCGGATTGCCGCGCGCTACACCGCCATCATCCGCGAACGACAGCCGGAAGGACCATATCACTTGCTCGGATGGTCCAACGGAGGGGGTATCGCATTAGCGGTGGCGAGACTGCTTGAAAGGGAGGGGAAATCACTCGCCTTCCTGGGGATTTTGGATACGCAACCTCAATCGGTCTCGTCATCTACGGATTCAGCCTGGGAGGAACTCCTCCATTATGTCCAGGGAGACCGTCAAGAAGCCTTCCTGGCCTTGCCTCATACGGAGCGGCAAGCGCTGAAAGACGAACTAAAGCAGTTAAACGAAGAAGATCGAGTCGAACATGCGATCCGATGGGCTCAAGAGCGCAAGCTGTTATCTCGCGAAGAGTCCGAGGCTTCCGTGGCCTCTTTGAAGGTCGCCTATGCTTTGGACCGCGAGACCACCAAGGTTCTGCTCACCACGGCTCAAGATCCTCTGCAGGCCCCAATTCATGCCTGGTGGACCAGCGCGACTCTCCGGAAGCACGGAAGCGCTCCGGTTGATTGGGCCTTGTGTACGAGAGGAAATGTGGAGATTGCCACCATTGTTGGTGAGCACACGGATGCGGTGCGAAGCATCCACATCCATCAGCGCATCAGTGACGCACTGGCAATCCAACGAGCCTGTGACACGCAGAAGGAGTCGTATGCAGTATAACCCTGACACCAGCAGAAAATTTCAAATCGTGATGAATACCTATCGGGTGTTTGGCTTTTGGGAGACGCTCAAGGAAATCATTCTCTATCTCTTAAGTCGGAAGCCGCACGACGGTTTCGACAAGAAATATGGGGTCATGACGTCCGGTGCCACGGAATCCTCAGAAGCGGGCATTGCCGATGAGACGGCCAGGAGTCTCGCGGTGGGCTATGTCCCGACGCGAGAGGTTGTGATCAGACACATTTTGGACAACACAACGAGGGGGCTGGATCTCCATGACTATGCGTTTGTAGATCTGGGCTGTGGAAAAGGTCGTACGTTGATCGTGGCCGCGCAACAGCCCTTTAGGGAAGTGATCGGAGTCGAACTCTCTCCGTTACACTGCGAGGTCGCGGAAACCAATATCACTCGGTACTTGTCGAATATCAAGAACCCGATCGGCAGCAGAAATGTTCGAGTCTGTTGTGTCAATGCGGCGGATTTTGTATTTCCGAATATGAATCTTCTGATCTATATGTATCGCCCTTTCCTCGGCCCTATCTTCATGCACGTCGCCGACAATCTGCGTCGCTTCCAAGCAGTCACGGGACGTCGTGTGCTCATCGCCTATTCGTGCCCTGTGGAGGAGCTGATGCTCGATGAATACTCGGGGTTTGTGAAACGAACTGAGTATCAGGTGATCTCCATGGACTATTCCTGGAGTCTTTGGGAGTGCCAAGCTGAGGACTCACTGGTTCTTTCGCACAGTGAGGCACGATAAGCGGCAGAACATGTGAAAGCGAGGTAGCTACTAGAAAAAATGCGCCTAGAATTCTAGTTGGACTTAATTCATAGAGGAGCTGCAGGACAGAGGCTCCGTACAATCGGCGGAAAAGTCGAAGCTCGGTTTCTGATCAGTTTACCTCCATCTGAACTTCAAGAGCAGGGCCGAGAGAGGAGAAACAATGCTGCTTTGCGAAGGCTGCTGGAGTTAAACGGTCAAGAAATCAGAAGGCCAGACTATGCTGGTGGTTTTATTTTGGGAAAGAGTAGAAATTAGGAGACGGGCTTAGGAGTGATCGCAGCCGCCAGCTCGTGCAGTAACTGTTCAGTCTCGTTCCAGCCCAGACAGGCATCGGTAATAGAGACGCCATGAAGCAGGGCCACCCCTTCCTTCCAGGCTTGTTTGCCGGGATTCAAGTTGCTTTCGAGCATGAGGCCCATGATTGACTGGCGGCCTTCCTTGAACTGCTGGAGGACTTCGCGAGCCACGAATCCCTGGAGCGTATGATCCTTCTTGGAATTGTCATGGGAGCAATCGATCATGATCGGGCGGACCACCCCTTCTCCGGAGACAGCCGCTTCAGCTTTAACGACATCGTGTGCTTCGTAGTTGGTTCTTCCTCCACCGCCGCGGAGCACGATATGGCGGTTCGGATTACCCATGGTCTTGATGATAGCGGTTTGGCCGTCGGCATTGATGCCGACGAAATGGTGCGGCGCACGGGCCGAAATCATGGCATTCACGGCGACCTGCAGGCTGCCTTCGGTTCCATTTTTAAAACCGACCGGCATAGATACTCCGCTGGCCATTTCGCGATGGGTTTGACTTTCCGTGGTCCGGGCACCGATGGCTGCCCAACTGATGAGATCGGCGACATATTGCGGACTGATCGGATCCAGTAGTTCCGTTCCGCAGGGAAGGCCTAATTGATTGATTCTGAGGAGGATTGCGCGGGCTAACTCCACCCCTGCTGCAATATCACAGGTGCCGTCGAGTCGCGGGTCGTTGATGAGCCCTTTCCAGCCAAGGGTGGTTCGAGGCTTTTCAAAGTAGGTCCGCATAACGATGAGAAAGCGATCACGCAAGGTATCGGCGAGAGACTTCAACTTGACGGCATATTCATAGGCCGCATCGGCATCATGGATGGAGCATGGGCCGACGATGACGAGGAGCCGGTCTCGGTCTTCTCCATGCAGAATACGGCGAATCGCTTCTCTGGTTTCGACGACGAGGGCCGCTGCCTGATCGGTGATCGGCAGCTTGGTTTTGATGGCGCGCGGGGAAGGCAACGCCTTGATTTCAATAACATGTTGATTGTCGATAGGTCTATTCATGATCGCGTACAGCCAGGTTCGGTTAGTAGTTGTTAGGTGGTCTGCTCCTTAAAAGGGCTAAGAATCTAACGAATAATAGCAGAAAAGTCCATACCGCCTAACTATGCGACTGATTTTAAAAGAGAATGAGCAGCCAATATGGGAATTCTTGCAATTTCCAGCACGGCTTCTTATCCTAAGGGCCATGCGGTCGCTGATAAATGAAGTCCGGTCTCTGCCTTCGCTACTTCGTCTTGGGGTGGCGGTCGGGATGGTCTGTATCCTCCTGGGGTTGGCACCGTTCGCCGTAGCCCAGGATGTTCACCATGAGCTGGCCGCGGCCGACTCGGATGGTCACGAACATTCAGATACCGACATTTGCCAGTGGGTTCAGCATCATACCGCTGGCTCGGTCGATAGTGATACTCCACGACTGGCCTTCTGCGAATTAGTTCGGCAGCAGGAACTTCCATCCGAGTCCATCCTGCTGTCAGCTGCCCCCTTACTTGTCGGGCCTTCCCGCGCTCCTCCTTCTCTCTAAGTCAGACATCGTGAACGGTCAAGGTTAGGTGGTCTGTCGTGCCGAGAGGGCACGACTTGCTTGTCTGACCATTCTCATCGTCAACGTCTTGTGAAGAGAGAGGGGCATGATGCACTCAATCGTGAGGTGTGTGTTGGGCGCCGGACTGACGTTGCTCGCTCTAGCAATATGGAACGAGTATTCGGTGGTTCATGCGGAAGAGCGCAGTGCAATCACAACGATCAAAGGGGTGGTTCAAAACCAGGATCTTCGTCGAGTGTCGCACGCGATCGTTGAAGTGAAGAACCAAGATGGCGATCTCGTCTCATCCGGTATCTCAAACGATGCCGGAGATTTCCAGCTTTCCGTTTCAGGAGGGGGAACCTACTCTGTCAGTGCCGTACAGGAGACCTATCGGAGCGAATATGTCGTGCTGACGCTGAGTGGGGAGCCGCCGAAACCCGTGGTGCTCACCCTTTCGAAGACGAAGGAGATTGCGCTGGAGGTGGTGTCGCCGCTCCCGCCTATCCAGACGAAGGCGTCAAGCGAAACGTATTCGCTCAGCCGGAAAGAAATCGACGTGCTTCCACGTGGGAACAACATCAATCTGGAAGATCTATTGCTCACGATTCCAAGCGCCACGTATGGGTCGTTGAAACAAGTGCATATCCGACAGGACCATGCCAATCTGCAGTTTCGGATCGATGGTGTTCCCATTCCTGAAACAGTCTCATCGACATTTTCCGATGTGATTTCACCTCGGGCGTGGGAGCGAGCCGATATTGTGTTGGGGGGGATGGAGGCCAATGTAGGGAATAAAACGGCTGCGCTCCTGGATATTACGACGAAGAGTGGGACGAGGCCTGGATTTGGGTCTGTGCAAATGTTCGGCGGATCGAACAACACGATCAATCCGTCCGTTGAATATGGAGGGGCGATCGGCCAGAAGTTTCGCTACTACTTCCTGAACAGCCATACCGCGACGAATCGAGGTATTGAGCCGCCGACGCTGGGCCATTCCATCTTTCATGGCCAGAGCGAGCGGAATCA
>CABVRR010000062.1:15039-19427 GCA_902500705.1 uncultured Nitrospira sp. | reverse complement strand
CATCATCGATGCCTCCATGCCGCCGGTGATCCGCGATTCCGGCAAGATGTGGAATCCGCAAGGCCAACTGCAGGATGTGAAGTGCGTGATTCCCGATGCGAGCTACGCGCCGGTCTATCACGAAGTCGTCGAGTTTTGTAAGCAGAAGGGCGCCTTTGATCCTCGCACCATGGGAACGATTCCAAACGTCGGGTTGATGGCGCAGGCGGCGGAAGAGTACGGCTCGCACGACAAGACTTTCAAAGCACCGAGCAACGGCACGATCCGCATCGTTGATGCCTCGGGCAAGACGTTGCTCGAACATAAGGTCGAAGAGGGCGATATCTGGCGCGCGTGCCAGGTGAAGGATACCCCGATTCAGGACTGGGTGAAATTAGCTGTGAGTCGAGCGAGGGCAACGGGTGCTCCGGCGGTATTCTGGCTGGATCAGACTCGCGCCCACGATGCCGAGTTGATCAAAAAAGTGAACACCTATCTGCAGAAGCACGATACGGCCGGCCTCGAGATCAAGATCATGGCTCCGGCGGCTGCCTGCCGTTGGTCGATTGAGCGGATGAAGGAAGGGAAGGACACGATTTCCTGTACCGGCAACGTGCTCCGTGACTATCTCACCGACCTTTTCCCGATTCTGGAAATCGGCACCAGTGCCAAGATGCTCTCAATCGTTCCGTTGCTGAACGGCGGTGGTTTGTTCGAGACTGGCGCGGGAGGATCGGCACCGAAGCACGTACAGCAGTTCCAAGAAGAAGGCTACTTACGGTGGGATTCGCTCGGTGAGTTCTTGGCGTTGGCCGCGTCGCTGGAACATCTGGCTAAGGTAGGGAACAATGCGGTGGCAAAGATTCTGGCGGATACGCTGGATCAGGCCAATGCGAAGTTTCTGGAGAGCAACAAGTCTCCGGCGCGTAAGGTCGGCGAGATTGATAACCGAGGCAGCCACTTCTATCTGGCACTCTACTGGGCGCAAGCACTTGCCGCGCAGACGGCGGACAAGAAAATCACTGAAAAATTCACCAAGATCGCAAAGGATCTGGGTGACAACGAGAAGACGATCGATCAAGAACTGTTGGCGGCTCAGGGAAAGCCACAGGATGTCGGTGGGTATTATCATCCGGATGATGCGAAAGCGTTCAAGGCGATGCGTCCCAGCGCAACGCTCAACCGGATCATCGACGCGATCGCATAAGTCACAAGAAGGAGTCAGGGAGAAGGCGTGAGGGATGGAGTTGGGTCTTATCCCTCACGTTTCACCCAGACCAGGTTATCTAATGGCTCACGAATCGTCTGAATCTGAAAATGTGATCGACCAACCCGAGGTGTTGAAGCCTCGGCTGGTAACGATCGAGATTGCCGGTAAGAAGGTAGACGTGCCTGAGGGCATTACCGTCATCAAGGCCATGTGGTATGCCGGTCAGGACGTAGTCCGTGGCGTCGGTTGTCTCGGGGGCTTCTGCGGAGCCTGCGCGACATACTACCGCACGAAAGACGATCCTAAAGTCCGTACCTGCTTGGCCTGCCAGACTGCGGTGCAGGACGGCATGTCCTTCACACTGATGCCGCCGTTCCCGGCGCGTAAGGCCATCTATGACATTCCCACGCTCCAAGATCCCAAACAAGACCTATTCAACCTGTATCCGGAAGCGCCGCTCTGTCGAAACTGCAACGCCTGCACCGAAGCCTGCCCACAGAAGATCGATGTGCGGGAAGGTGTATGGAAAGCCGTGTTCGGCGATTTTAAGGGCGTCTCCGAAATGTTCATGGACTGCGTCATGTGCGGGATGTGCACGCCGGTCTGTATCGCAGATATCGCGCCGAATCTTGTGGCGCTCTACGTGAGTCGCGCGCAAGGTGCGCACTTTGCGGAGAAGCCGGTGGGGCTGGATGTGCGCATCAAAGAGATTCAGGACGGCCAGTTCAACGACGAGTGGAATAAAGTTCTCAAGATGAACGACAAGGAATTAGCCGAGCACTGTGCCACGGTAAAGTAACGACGTTTTGAGGCGCCCGCGATGGATATTCACGCTCTCCAACAAATCGTACACAAGACTCGGGACGCTCGACGCAAGCAGACCATTCCCAAGTTCTCTCCGGCGGACCGCGACCAGCTGATTCATAAGTATCATCCCGACTTTCGTGCCAACGCGTATCGGCCGATCACCTTCGGTCCGAACAAGGGCGATAAGACGGTCATCGAGTTGGCGACACTGCTTGAGGGTGACAGCTCTATTCAAGATCACGCCGACCTCACGGCACAGTACACCTGCGACGTGCTCGTCATCGGCGGCGGTGGCGCCGGTTGCGCCGCTGCGTTGCATGCCCATGGCGCCGGGGTCAAGACGATTCTCGCGACGAAGCTCCGCTTAGGAGATTCCAACAGCGTGATGGCGCAGGGCGGGATGCAGATTTCTGTCGCGCCGGAAGATTCACCGGTGACGCATTTCATCGATACGCTCAAGGGCGGGCATATGCAGAACGACCATGCCCTGCTTAAAGTCATGGTCGAAGACGGACCGGCGATTGCCAAGTGGCTCTTGGAGTTAGGGGTGCTGTTCGACCGTCAGGCCGACGGCAATCTTCATGTCAAAAAAGGCGGCGGCAGCTCCAAACCTCGCCTGCTGACCTGCTCCGATTATACCGGCCTCGAAATTATGCGCGTGCTGAAGGATGAGGTCATCAATCAAAAGATTCAATTACTCGAATTCGCGGCCGCCATCGAGTTGCTCAGCGACGAGGCCGGGAACTGTACCGGCGCTATCTTTAAAGATCTCGATAACCAACGCCATGTGGTCGTGGCCGCCAAGTCCGTCATTCTGGCGACCGGTGGCATCGGTCGGCTGCATATTCAAGGATTTCCGACGAGTAATCACTACGGAGCGACCGGTGACGGACTCTGCCTGGCCTATCGGATGGGGGCCAAGTTGGCTCATATTGATACATTTCAGTATCATCCATCAGGGGCGGTCTATCCCGAGCAATTGATCGGGGCGTTGGTGACGGAAGGCATTCGGTCCGAGGGCGGACATTTGGTGAATGCGAAAGGTGATCGCTTCGTAAACGAGCTCGACACGCGTGACGTAGTGTCGTCCTCGATCATCCGTGAGTGCGAAGAGGGCCGAGGTATCAGAACCATGTCCGGTCGCGTCGGTGTGTGGCTGGATACCCCGTTATTGGATGCGGAGCATGGGCCAGGCACGGTGGAAAAACACTTTCCGGCGATGATGCTCCAGTTCGAGCGGTTCGGGATCGATATCAGCAAGGATCCGGTCTTGATCTATCCGACGCTGCATTATCAGAACGGCGGGGTCAAGATCGATACGAATTCGGAAACGAACGTGCAGAATCTCTTTGTTGCGGGTGAAGCCTCCGGCGGGCTGCACGGACGCAACCGTCTGATGGGCAATTCCCTGCTCGATCTCATGGTGTTCGGTAAACGGTCTGGGCTGACGGCGGCCGCCCGTGCGAACACGACGAAGCACGGCGCGCTCACATTGAAACATGTACAGAGGTTCCGCGCGGAAGCGAAGAAACACGGCAACACCGGTAGTGTCATCTCTCCGATGATTCTGCCTGCGTACACCAGAAAAGTAGGATAAGACTGAGCGATGAGGACTGAGTAGAAAATCAGCTCAGTCCGGAGTCCTCGTGACGTAGTTCTGGAGCCACAGAAGGAGCGACATGAACGTTCATGAGTTTCAAGCTAAGTCTCTCTTTGCGCAATTCGGCATCCCAGTTCCTCGGGGGAAGGAAGTCACCTCTCCCGACGCTGCGACCGCCTGGGCCGATGAGCTGAATACCCCGGTATTTGTCGTCAAAGCCCAGATCCATGCCGGTGGACGCGGGAAGGCCGGCGGCGTGAAGATCACGAAAGAGAAGGGTGCCGTGGCGGGCATTGCGAAAGAGTTGATCGGCAAAACCTTGGTCACTCATCAAACAGGTCCGAAGGGGCGGCAGGTCCATCGGCTGTTGATGGAAGAAGGCGCCAATATCGCCAAGGAGCTGTATCTATCGATTCTCGTCGATCGCGACACCGGGTGGCCGACGTTCATTGCCAGCACCGAAGGCGGGATGGAAATCGAAGAGGTCGCTGCAAAGACACCGGAAAAGATCATCAAGGAAGCGATTGATCCCGCAGTGGGCTTCCAAGGGCACAACGGCCGCAATGTGGCGTTTGCTCTTGGTCTGCAACAGCTTGAACCGACGGTGATCACTCCTTTCGTGAAAATGCTGGGGAATCTCTATCGGTTGTTCATGGAGAAGGATGCGGCGTTGGTAGAGATCAACCCGCTGATCATCACGAAGGAAAAGGGCTTGATCGCCCTGGATGGCAAGGTCTCGTTCGACGACAATGGCCTCTTCAAGCATGAAGATGTGCAAAAGATGCGCGATCT
>CABVRR010000062.1:0-14939 GCA_902500705.1 uncultured Nitrospira sp. | reverse complement strand
TGTTGGCGGAGTCCGGCTTAAAACTCGATGTCGCCGATGACCTTTGGGAAGCCGCACAGAAAATCGTCAAGTTGACCGGCAAAGCCGCATAAGGAGAGCGTTGTGAGCATTCTCGTCAATAAACATACGCGAGTGGTCGTGCAGGGGATTACCGGCAAGGAAGGGTCGTTCCACGCAACGCAGTGTAAGGCCTATGGGACAAAAGTCGTGGCTGGGGTGACACCGGGGAAGGCCGGGCAGGAAGTCGAAGGCATCCCTGTGTTCAACACCGTGGCCGATGCAGTGAAGAAAACCGAAGCGGACACGTCACTCATATTCGTCCCACCGCCTTTTTGCGCCGATGCGATTCTCGAAGCAGCTGATGCCGGCATCAAGCTCGTGATCTGCATTACGGAAGGGATCCCTGTCAACGACATGGTCAAGGTCAAGCGTGCGCTGCGTGGCCGGGATGTGCGTTTGATCGGGCCCAACTGTCCTGGTGTCATCACAGTGGATGAAGCCAAAATCGGTATCATGCCGGGATTTATCCATAAGAAAGGCGTGGTGGGTGTCGTGTCTCGAAGCGGTACCTTGACCTACGAAGCCGTGCACCAACTTTCAACGTTAGGACTGGGCGAAACCACCTGCGTCGGAATCGGTGGTGATCCGGTGAACGGCACAGGCTTTGTGGATGTATTGCCGCTGTTTGAAAAAGATCCCGAGACGCAGGCGATTGTCATGATCGGCGAGATCGGCGGAGACGCCGAGGAAAAAGCCGCAGAGTTTATCAAGAAGAACGTGAAGAAGCCTGTGATCAGCTTCATTGCAGGTATCACGGCGCCCCCAGGACGCCGTATGGGCCATGCTGGCGCAATTATCTCCGGCGGCAAGGGCACGGCAGCTGAAAAGATGAAGGCGCTCGAAGCGGCAGGCGTTAAAGTGGTCAAGAATCCGGCTGAGATCGGTGAAGCCGTGAAAAAATCGCTGGGGCGATAAGTCTCTTTCACTGCGGGTCCTGCTGCTCGCATCCTCCTCTGTCCAAACTGTATGAGTGCTGTTCATGCGGACGTGCTGTCTGTGCGAGGCCGTGTGGCATGATCAACACCCCTCGTAGCGTTGCTAAGTTGTTGGATTAGGCTTCAAAATAACGATAACGGAAATGAATCGATACAGGTTGTTGCCTAATTCCGACAAAAACAGTCATTCCTCTCTGCATGAGAGCCGCCTTGGCATATTGGATTTACCGATAGCTCCAATCCGTTTTATCTATTTTAAAAAATGAACGCAGGGTTGCTACTGTTGGCGCCGTCCACCCCTACGATGCGAGAAGAGCATCCCCTCATGATCGCTCTGGAGGCGGATAGTTGGACGCTCATGTCAATAACCACGACAGCCAAATCGGGGGGCGATTCAAGGATCACGAAGACGCAATCGTCTCGTACCGGGCTCACTGACCATCGACGATCTACTGACGGATATCAGATTTCGCGACCCAAATTCGTCGAAGAACATGTTTTCTTTACCTTGGGAGGGCGATGAATGAAAACGAGAATTTCGGCGATGATTTGCCTCCTCTGTGTGTTCAGCTATGCGGATCTCACGCGGGCAGAAGATCCGTACAACCAACGGGTGGCGGATCCGTATGCGCTCTCACCTGATCCCCCAAACATGTCTTCCGGGACGATCGAACCCTATCTTTCCTTTATGGCAGGCGTGGCAATACCGTTCAGTCAGGACGCTACCTTTCGTAACGGTGATGTGGAGAGAAATATCGACTATCAGATGAAACAGTCGATCGGTGGCAACGCAGGGATTTGGTTTCCAACCAGAAACAAGTTGTTGGGATTTGATCTCGGGACTGAAATCACCGGCTTTGTTTGGTATCCGGACATCGCCTGTTGTCGGAACGGAGTGAATGGGACCCTTAATGCGGACGGATCATTTGAGGGGACCACGACGGAGATCCAAGGTATCTACATCGGTGCCAATTTCCTAATTCGACGACCGATGGCGATTTCAGAGGCCTATCCCAACGGGCGTTGGCATCCCTACGTGGGGGTCGGTGTAGGAGCGCACCAGCTCGCGTATAGGCCAGGTGGAGCTAGGGGAGCCACGTTTGCAAACCCTCTGACTGACCAACGGAATACGGCTCCTGCGTTTCAGGCACTGGGAGGAGTGAAGGTCCATCTCTTCAAGTACGTGGCGGCGTTTGCTGAGGCAAAGTATATCCAGGCCTTTCACGACGAGCTAGGGACGGATCGCTTTGGAGCCTCCCCAGCACCTTTTGCTGGCCCTCTAACTCTGGATCTCTATGAATCCTCGATCAGAACGATCTTTGTGCATGCAGGCTTGTCGATTCACTTTGACATAAGGCCATAAGGTTGTTTGCAGTTGTAAGGCCAGATGTGGCTCAGAAAATCAGAACACACCCCAGCTTCATGAAGGAAACTGGGGTGTGTTCTTGGTCCTTACGTTGAGTATTCTTCTTCGGCCCCTCGCATATCTATAGCCTCTGCAACTCTCCGCAGCATCTTTAACCTTCTGCAAAGACTCCTATACCGAGGCTAGGTTTTAAGGGGCTATGACGACTTAGCCTGCTAGAGCAGGGTTTATATCTAAAGTCTCTGCCTGAGATAAGACTCGATCCAATCGGTGTCGAGCGTGTGTCGGCACACGAATAAATTCCACGCCAAAGGCATGTTCTCGCACCCACTGAATTTTCCCCAACTCGATAAACAAGGAAGACGTTGGATCAGGCAAGAGGACACTCAGTTTTACATAGCTTCCGGTGAGGACGGTTCGGTCACAGGTTACGGAACAACCGGAAAGAGAAATGTCGGAAACCACGCCCTCGCCCACGAATGGGGCGCCTCCGAATATCACAGGGTATTCTACGGGAAGTCGAGGATGGATTCGCCAGTTCACCTGTAGGTCTGACATAGGACTATCCTCCATGGGCCTCAGTCTATCCAGGGAGAGATCAAGGGGCTATTCCTCGGAGGGGGGCCTCTAACCTACCATCAGCTCAATGACGAGTATGGATTGAGCAGTAACGGCTCAATTGAGCGCTGTTGTTCGTACGGTGAGTAGGGGACTCATATGAGTCTTGAATTTACAGGACTTAAGGTTTGCCGGGTTTGTCTATCAAAGGAGAAGGAGGAACTGTTGACGGGAGTTCGAGTCGTTCAAGCACATCTTGCTTGAGTTTAGTCGGTTCCTCAATGCGGTTGTCGCGTTGCAGGACGTTGATGTCCTTGGCTTTTCGCGAATTCAATTCAATGACATCCGCGTCATCTCGGACTAAATGAGGGGTAAGGAAGACAAGCAGATTGAGTTTTTCAATCTGGCGACTCTGAGATTTAAACAGCCATCCGAGCCATGGGATGTCTCCCAATAGAGGGACCTTTCTTTCACTCAATGTGAGATTATCGCGCACTAATCCTCCCACCACGAGTGTCTGTTTATCCTGAGCGATCGTCGTGGTTTCCATGGATCGCTTCGTCGTCGTGGGGCCGACCGGGATACTGGCCGAACCCGAACCGATAGTTTGAGCGACATTTTCCGCAATGGCCGTAATCTCTTGTTTGATTTCAAGCCGAATCAAATCGTCTTCCAGCACCTGTGGCGTCAACTCCAGGGTGACGCCTACGTCTTTTCGCTCGATCGTGACGAGCGTTCCGCCGGTGATGCCCTGAGCCTGCCCAGTTGGGAATGGACGATTTTCACCGACGACGATCTTGGCTTTTTGATTATCCGCGGCAAGCACTTGGGGTGTTGAAAGGATATTCGTATCCGTGAGGTTCATCAGAAGGTTCATAAATGCCCGAACATTGACCGTGTTCAACACGGTCACTGCCCCACCAGTCGCTCCCCCTGCCGCAACACCACTGATCGCCTGAGCCACGGATGCGAGTTCCTCCGGTGCTCGATTCAACCCGCCGATCCCTTGTACAAATCCTGACTTCCCTGCGCCCAAAACCTGGGTTGGGTCAGTGCCGATTTGGCGTAGGCGATCGACCTGAACTTCTAAAATGACTGCCTCCACAAAGACCTGTTTACGCCTGATGTCGAGATCTCGGATCACTGATTGGAGGTGGTTCCAGGCGACTTTGGTCGAACTGATCACGATGGAGTTCGTTGCTTTATCGGCGAACACTTGGACCGGAGCCTCAAATTCCGTCAGCGGTCTGATCGGCGGTCGAGTTCCGGGCGTGATCTGCGCCACGGTTTGCGAGCGTGCCACCAGATTGGTCAGAACAGCAGCAAGATCCGTCGCATTGGCGTGCTTGAGTTTATACACGAACACGCCTCGTTCAGGAGGAAGGTCACCCATGGGCACAATCTGATAGAGATTCCCTGGCTTGGGAACCACGGCTAACCGGGCTGCCTCTAATGCCGCGACGAACATGGCGAAGGCTTGGTCCGGTGCGACTTTAGTCGGAGAAAACACGGAGATCTTCCCGCCTTGTTTCTTAATGGTCTCATCCAACACAAAGTTCTTCCCGGTAAGCTCACTAATGAAACGGGCGAAGACGGGGATCTCGACTTCGTTAAAATCCAGTGCAACCTTCGTCTGATGGTTTCCTGTGTTTTGCGACCATAGAGGAGGAGGGAAAGCTAAAAATAACAGCAAGAGCAAAGTCAGGCAGGTCCAAAATTCCCTGATGGTTTTCAACGGAGGATACCCTATTGAGAGGATGTGCACGATGGACTATTCATTCCGTGATGTCAGTTAGTGCTGAATATTAAGAGTCTGACCGTATCACAGGCACATTGAAGGACACAACCAAGATGAAGTTTTTCAAAATAGGACCCCGCTTGTGCGTGGGTGAGGATGATCACTGCCGCTCTGCCCTTGTCGATTGAGGGATTCTGTCCCACTCTAGGGCCATTGCAGCCTAATGGGTAAAGCTGCTCGCCCCCTTGCCGAATGAAGCGGTCCTGTTTCTCGAAAATCGTTAATGCCTTCCGCAAAAAAGCCGATAAAAAAAGGCCATGCCTGTGAGCTAAGCATCCGATGGATATGAACGATATCCGATACACGTGACCCTATTCGCTCAGTCACGATTTCATGAAGCGAGTGGAAAGATTTCAGCAAGGCTGTCTTCCGAATGAGAGAAATCATTTCTCGCAAGATCTATTTTTTGAATTGGTGCACGAATAACTTTTGAACAGTGCAACAACTACTGCGTCTGTATCGAAAAGCCTATCGCTAATGTAGCGACGCGCTTGTGCTCGCAGACAAACGTAGGGTGATGTGCTGAAGGGCATGACCCATCATGGCACAGCCTTCGCGCCCACAATGGGCACACATAAATTGGCTGATCTGCCTGGCGCTCGCATATTTGGCTTTGTGCCTTCCGTCATGTGACAAGTCGGAAAGGGGAATGGTCTGTTCAAAAATGGATGGACGATAGAACTGGCGTGGATGTTTTTAAGCCAAACCCTTAATTTTCAGAGACTTGATATGCAATGTCTCTAATGAATTGAGGCATCTGGATTGCAATTTATATGCGGTTTCACTTTCGATCGATGCGTATCAGGAAGAACGGCAAGATAGGGTGAAAAAGGCTTTCTGCGAAGGCTTCTCAGCTATTGAGGTCTGCTAAGGTTGTAACGTGCGTCTGAACAAAAAATCCCCTTTAAAATCAGATAAAACCCAGGGCCTTCGTGGTCAGAAGCGTGGCGTGGTCGGCTACAGCAAGAAGACCGCTCTTCTTGAAGAAGCGATCACCCAAATGAACGCTGGGAAGTATGGGCGCTCGTCTACTGCATTAAAAGAGTTACTCGCGCTCGATCCGCAGAACATGGAAGCCCGGCGACTATTCGCCACTCTCCATCTTCGCCTCGGAAGCCTCATTCCAGCGAGGCAAGCCTTTGACGCGCTCATCAGTGAAGCGTTTCAGCGTCAAGACTATTGGCTCGCGGAATCCTTGCTTCGCGAATACTTGGCTGCCGGTCCGCGATGTGTCCCCTATCTTGAGAAGCTCGGCGCGCTTTATCAAGAAAAGGGTGATGCGGTTGAAGCCGTTGTGGAGTACGGCAAGGCCATCGATATCTTGATCGAAGATCCTGACACCGACAACCCACACCAGGCCTCTCAGCTCTATGCAAGAATACGGGAGCTTGCCCCTGCGAGTCCAATAGCCTTTCGATTGGCGTCTTCTTTTGACACGCAAACCGGTGAGTTGCTGGCTCGCCCACCGCAAGATCCTGAACAGTCGGCTGTCGCCTCATCACTCGACAGACTCGAGGGAAGTCAGGGGCTTCAGGAAAGTCCTGAGCCAATACTTGGAATAATGCCATGGGAGATTCAAGAGGATCACGTAACAACTCCGGATTCTCTCAACCTAGCCGAGGTGCCGGATTCTTCCAGGCTCCCTCTTGCACAGACGATCAAGGAGCATCCACTCCATCAAGAGCCTCCTCTTGATGAACAGGTCGTGCCCTCTGAGCCACTCATAGAAGAGCTCAAGCAGGTGGCAAGTATTGCGAGTGAGGTGCGAGGTGATGCGCCGGAAGAAACGCACGCGCAAGAATTTGGGGAGACTCCTTCTGAAGTTCAGATAGCTGATTTACCCGGACACGGTGTTCTTGGCGATTTCTCTTTGCTCACTCCTTCACCAGCGCCGGATGCCAAGCCTTCAGAGATGCCATCGGAGTCGGGGCTAGTTGTCTCAATCGATGATCCTACCGACGTCCAGGAACAAGCCAGGGTATTAGCGGAAGCTGAATCAGCATGTCTTCATGATGGAGATGGCGCCTCATTAGTTTCCGAACCAACAGAACCTTCTGATGTCCCAACGTTTCCCATCAGTACGGCACCATCTATCAAAGAGGCTGATGTCATCTCCTCATCTCAGGCCGAAGCGATCACGGTACCGGCATCTTTCGAAATGGAATCGCCGATCCCTGAGCCCATGAAGGTTGAAGATAGACCACTCTCTCTACAAGAACCTATCGAGACCGATCTGCAAGAGACGGGTGCAAAGCAGTCTTCGGACGTATCTGCTTCACCAAGTCCGGAGCCTGTTGTCGCTGATCAGAAGTCGGAACCTTGCAAGCAATCCGAGTTCTCATGGGAATCCATCTTCAACAGTGCATGGAAGGTCGGAAGTACCCCTTCTGCCCCTGCACCGTCATTGGAGTTGGCTCAGGCCACCGCCGAAGAAACACCGACTCCCGTTTTAGCAGCGGCATCGCTCCAAGAATCGGTGCCAGAAACCCACGTAGTTGAAATTTCTAAGCAAGCAGAATCACCGACACTTGAAGAACAACCGGCTTCTGGATCTTCAATCGCGCCGATACCATGGGATCACGTTCAGGAGTCGGTCATTTCGATTCTTCAGGCGCAAGGAGATCCTCCGAAGACAGAGGATATGGCGGTGGCGGTAGATCCACCGCATGATCAGGTTGATCCGGACGTCACGCCAAAAGCGAGTGAGAGTCAGGTCTCCTCTCCATCGCCGAATAGTTCTTTCGTAGAGACCGATTCATTTTCGATCGTACAGTCAGCACAGACACCGGTCTTGTCCGAGCCGGAAGTTTCTGCAGGACATGAGGAACAAGCTTCTTCTGAAACAGAAAAAGCCTCTGCATTGGCAGAGCCTGAACAGCCGCTTCAGATCGTCAGTATTCCTAGAGATGAGACGCCACCGTCGGAAGTCTCTTTGCCAGATATGTCAGAGTCGACTTTTGAGAATGAACCGATTACTGAAAATGCGATCACTCCACCAGAAGTTTCACACAAGAATACCGACTCTATCGGGAGTATTGAAGTAGATCGAGCGATCACCGCTGATCAGAGCCGCGCACAGGATTTTACGCCTGAGCCAGTCATTGACCTTTCACAGCCTCACCTGGAGGTACTGAGCAAGAAAAACAGCGAGATCCCACCGCCGCCTCCGCTATCAAAACAACAGAAAACCTGGGAGCCATTTCTTGAGCCAGCAGAAGCTTCTCAGTCTGTACGAGAGACGACTGAAAAAGAGATTCATGAACGATACTCTCAGAAAGAAGTGTCGGTTAGGGGAGGAACTTCGGCTTCAGAGTCGACATCCGTACAAGAAGAACAAGTTGATGCGGAGAAATCAATTCGATTTATCGAGCAGCCTCCAGCAATTCCCCTGCCCATGGCGCAAGCGTCCCCAACGACATCTTCAGGGCACCGAGATACTAGCCAATCGATGTCGGTGGCTGCGGCTGCCGTTGAGGTGCTCTTTGAGTCGTCTCAAAATGTCAGAGCAACTGAAACACGAGAAACTGCCGCACAGCCAAAGCCTAGCCGAAAGCCAAGCCCTGTTTTGAGTCGAGCCCGCCTGGCGATTGCCGAGTTTATCGGCTCATGCTTTTCCACCACACGTGCTCTTGTGGTGACCTGTGTCGGATTGGTAGTGCTCGCGGGAGTCCTCATCGCGTCAGGGATCGGGGCCATCGGAGTGACGTGGTTGATCATGGAAGAGTCTCCATCTCCGGCATTTCAGAGTCTTACGAGTACTCCTCAACGTACGCTATCGGATTTCAAGAAAAACGGGTATTTCCTCCTGCTCGGGGTTGACGCGCCGGTCGGGCAGGATCCGATACAGGCAGGATATGATCGGAAACCTGATACTCACGATGGCAGTTTGGCCGGAGTGTGTTTTGGAAGTTCCGAATCGAGGACGGTCCAGGGATCAAATGCATCCGCCAATGCCATGCGAGGTTGGGTTCGTAGTTCGAATCCGATCGGTGAGTTCAAAACTAATCGGGAGACCATTACAAAATGGAGTGAGGGGCATCAGTCGTCGCTCAATCGCTATGGCCAGTGGTACAAGCTTCCCTTTGAAGATTGGGGGTACGGCCAAGCTGTCGCTCTACCCTGTACAGCCATGGTCTTTGCCCACCAGCTCCATGTAGCGGATGGATTTTTGCAGGGTACTGATCTCGGTATCGATCGACTTGAGGCGGACATGGAAGCGTGGCGCATCGTTCTTGGGCAGGCGAGGACGCTGGCGGTGAAAATGCTCGCGCTCCAGGCGATCAATGACGATATTGCCGTTACGTCCGGGATACTGGCAAGTTCGGACTTCGATGGGAAATACCTGGGGCGTATCGCAAAACTCCTTCGCCCGCTTGATCAGGGAGAGCTCTCGATGCGCTGGCCCATGCAAAGCGAACTAGTCTCAGCATTGAAGACATATGAGGCTCAGTTGAGCGCAGCGAGAGCCCAAAAACTGCCACTGCACGCTGCGGTGGCGGCGGCTCTTCCCTTACCGATGCAACGCCGTCTCAACGATTATGCGGAATACTACGACGAGTCCTACAAGGCAGCAGGCGAAGGACGGTATGGCTCCTTGCCGAAGTGGAAAAACTATATTCATTTTCCTGCGTCCGGCGTGATGGATTACGTCACCAACCCGATCGAGAACATTGTCGGTCTCGAACCGCTTCCTCCATGGGATCTTCACAATGGACTCGTGGTCGATACAGATGCTCATCTCCGGCTGGCCAGTTTACAGGCCTGGCTCAGGCGCGGGTCTGCCGATGGAGATCTTGTCACGCGCATGGTGAAAGCCGGACAAGATTTCTATGACCCGTACACGGGCATGCCGATGTTGGTGAACATGCAAAAAGGTGTTCTCTACAGCGTCGGGCACGACGGAAAAGATCAAGATGCCGACCCTCAGTTTGATGTGGTAGTCGAGATTCCTGCTACCCACACGTCTACCGCTTCCTCCAAGTCCAGATAAATGTATTCCTGAAACGCTTTCGACCTCACGTGGTTCCGCGTGCTTGACAGTGTGTGGCGTATTCCACACAATCAACCGATTTTGAATAGCTGAGGAGTCATCATGGACCATGCACCAACAGGATGTGTCGGCAGTCTTTCCGTGAAGAAGGGCACGACGTTTCCAACTCCTTTCCCGACGCAAAACGTCTCCAACGAAGAGTTTCTCCCTCTCTGTCAAACGGCTGAACAGGCTCGCGTCGAACGAGTGACGGAAGCCTTGGTGGAAAGAGCCTCTGTTCGCCGAGGGATCACGCGTCGGGATCTCCTGAAAACCACGGGTGGATTGGCGGCTGCGTTTCTGGCCATGAACGAGGCATTCGGCCGTTTTTTTAATGTCGGGGAAATTGAGCTGTTCGAGACAGCGGCGTTTGCTGAGCAGCAGGGGGATCCGTATTTTATCTTTGATGTGCAGAACCACTATGTCAGTTCACACTACGATCCCTCCGATGCCGAAGTTGGTCGGAAAGGCGCCGTTTCTAAGCAGGCCTTGCTGTCGTTGAGAAAGTCCATTCGCGAATCGGGGCTCAATCCGAAACTGGCGGGTGATCGAGGCACGCTGGATGATCTGTCATGGAAGAATTTCGTAAAAGAAGTATTTCTCGATAGCGAGACCACTATCGGTTTGATCAGCACGCCGCCCGGGCCCTATCCGCAGGAAGCCGTCGTTCCGCCGAAAGAAATGGCTCACATTCGCGATGAGATCAATCGATTGGCCGGTTCGCAACGGATGTTGGCGCATGGTCTGGTGACCCCTCAGCTGGGTGCAGCTGATTTGGAATTCATGGCAATGCAGGCGGAAACCCTCAAGGTCGATGCGTGGAAGTGTTACACCGGTTCCTGCCCGAAGGGGTTCGACCGAGGCTGGCGCATGGACGATGAGCGTATCGCGTATCCGATGTTGGAGCGGGCACGGGCACTCAATGTCAAGCGAGTGTGCGTTCACAAAGGACTGCCCCTCGGCCCTGTGCCGGACTACAACCATCCGAGAGATCTGATCAAGGCGGCCAAGGACTTTCCGGATCTCGACTTTGTGGTGTATCACTCCGGGCTTCGCAGCGTGGCGGCGATCGATCAGATCTTTGCGAAGACTGGTGAAATTCCCTGGACCACCGAGTTCTGCCGGATGAAGGATGCGGAACCCAGTATCTCCAACATTTATATGGAGCTGGGGTCTACCTTTGCGCAATTGGTGACGACCCATCCGTTGATTTGTGCGCATGTGCTGGGGCAGATTATCCGCTCGTTTGGTTTAGAGCATGTGCTGTGGGGGACGGATTCTATTTGGTATGGAACGCCGCAATGGCAGATCGAGGCATTTCGGCGATTTCACATTCCCGAGGCATTGATCGAAACACATCGGTACCAGCCTCTGACGAGGCGGGCGAAGGAACGGATTTTTGGACTGAACGCGGCTAAAGTGTTTGGAGTTGATGCCAATGCCAAACGGCGTGAAGTACCCAATGACGCCCTTGGTCGGCTCAGAATGAGCTACCTTGAGGAGGGACCGGAGCCAAGCCGAAGAGTGTACGGATGGGTGGCGGGGTGAGTTGCACGAGAGATGTCATACCTTCTGATTGCGCACACAAATTTCAAGTGAACATTCCGCAATATGGATGATGTTTGATCCACGCGCGCAACCTAAATATGGATCTACCGTACTTACTGGGTGAGTAAGAGGAAAGAAAACAGAGGAGATTTTGATGAGAAGCGAAATTTTATATCCAGGGGCGTTTCCGATGGTGCGGATTGAGCTGGCAGAAGGAGAACACATCAAGGCGGAGTCCGGCGCGATGGTGGCCTGCTCACCGACCATCGATATTGAAAGTAAAATGGAGGGAGGATTTTTGGGGGCACTGTCGAGAAAGTTTCTCACGGGAGAGAAGTTTTTCTTTCAGACGCTGCGTGCCAGTCGAGGAGCGGGTGAAGCGTTGCTCGCGCCGACCGTGCCAGGGGAAATCGTCATCCTTGAACTTGACGGAGTCAACGAGTACATGGTGCAGAAGGATGGGTTCTTGGCCGGCGCTGATGGCGTGACGATCGACAGCCAAATGCAGAGTATGAGCCGCGGGTTGTTGGGAGGAGAAGGGTTCTTCATCCTTAAAATGAGCGGAAAGGGAATGCTCGTCCTCAACAGCTTCGGCGCGATTCACAAGATCGAATTGAAACCGGGGCAGGAATATATCGTGGATAATAGTCACCTGGTGGCATGGTCCTCCACGACCACGTACAACATTGAAAAAGCCACCTCTGGATGGGTGGCCAGCTTCACGTCGGGCGAAGGCTTTGTCTGTCGATTCCGTGGACCGGGGATGGTGTTCATCCAGAGCCGCAATCCAGGCGGGTTCGGGGCGTGGGTACGACAGTTCATTCCAGTTTCCGAATAACGGATGCTGAAGCTGCCCGAGAACATTCCTTCGTCAATGAATCACTCGAGAACGACATCATGACGGAATTACACCCCAACGCACTCTGCTTCGGGGAGGAATTCGCTGCCAGTGGTGCCCCTTGTTTGGTTCATGTCGAAGAGCATGAACTCACGATCACGTTTATCGCTGGTCGGGATGGCGTCGAGAATCGTTCCGAGTCCGTGCGGTTTACGGAGCTGACCGTTTCTGCCGGTGGATTGGATCATAATCAGCTCGTCATCGCGTGGACGGGACCGACAGGACAACGGACACTCTATCTGAAAAGTCCCGAGGTGATTCGTGCGTTCCGGCATGCGGCCCCTGATCATCTGACCCAACCGATTGAACGAGCCGCCGAGCAAGTCCGTCAGGTTCGACAACGGCATCGGGCGGTCTGGACTCTTGTCGGAGCCACTCTCTTGGCCGTGGTGTTGGGACTCTGGTTTGGAAGCGATCTTTTGGTTGAACTCGCCGTCGATCGCATTCCGATCGAGTGGGAGCAGAAGCTGGGTGAGGCAGCCTATCGCGATTTTCTGGCTCATCAAGACGTCATGAAAGAAGGGCCGGCGGTGACGGCAGTTACCGAGATGACGCAACGCATGATCGGTCAGATTCCAGACAATCCCTATAAGTTCGATGTCACCGTCGTCAAAAGTGAGGTGGTGAATGCTTTTGCCCTCCCCGGGGGATTTATCGTCGTCTTCACGGGATTAATGAAGAAAGCAGAAAGCCCGGAAGAAGTGGCGGGTGTTTTAGCCCACGAACTGAATCACGTCCTGCAGCGACATGGGCTTGAACGTATTGTGAAGCAGCTGGGCTTTGTGGCCGTCATCTCGATTGCCTTGGGGAATCCACCAGGAATGGGCGGGATGATGAAGCAACTTGGTATTGAGTTGATGACGCTGAAATTCGGTCGTGCGCAGGAGACAGAGGCGGATCTGACCGGTCTTCAGTTGCTCTACCGTGCCAAGATTGATCCTTCCGGCATGATGACCTTCTTCCAACGATTAGCGGAAAAAGATGAGGGACGTGTGGAGTGGCTGTCCACGCATCCGATGAGTCGCGCCAGGGCCGATCGATTACAGGCCGAACTTGCCGCCATGCCCCCGCTCAAGGCCGAGCCGTTTTCGTTCGATTGGACACATGTTCGCGCGTCAGTCGACTCTCGGTAGGATGCCTGTCCATGAGCCGATCTCGCACGGTCCGTCTCGGTATCGTCGCCGATACTCATGGCCTCTTTGATCCGTCTCTCCTCCGTCATTTTCATGGGGTGGATCACATCATTCATGCCGGTGATATCGGCGGACGAGCTGTCATTCAACAACTTGAAGCCATCGCTCCAGTGACCGCCGTCTCCGGCAATGTCGATGGGTACGATAAAAGCGGTTTTCCGTCTGAGATCATGATTGAGTTGGCAGGGGTTCGGATCGCAGTCCGTCATATTCTCTATGCAAGCGGAAAGTTGACTCCGGACGGGCGAGCCTTTCTGGAACATGCGCGCCCCGATATCTGCATCTTTGGGCACACGCATCAGCCAAGGAAAGAGTGGTTCGGTGGCACACTTTTGTTCAATCCAGGATCAGCGGGACCCAAACGATTCACCTTGCCCAGAATGGTGGGAAGGATCACGATCGGGACTCGGCTAGTTGTGAAGCATATTCAGCTGGAAGATCACAAGCTGTGATGCGCCAAGGCCTCATGGTGCAAAGGTTGAGCAGGTCTTCATCATTGTGCTAGATGGAGGTGCAGGCAGAATACACGCATGTGTCCGGTCATGTTGTCACGATTTGAGAAAGGGAAAGATGATGAGCACAATGTTTCGCCGATCTATTATTGCGGTGGTGTTGCTGTCCTTTATGACGATGAGTACCGCTTGCTACGGCCCGTTCAATCTTACGAAGAATGTCTATCACTGGAACAGCAACATCAAAGGCAATGGGCAAATCAACGACAAATGGATGAAGGAAATTGTTTTCTTCGGCATGCTGATCATCCCGGCCTATATGTTCTCGGCGTTGTTGGACACCTTCATCTTTAATTCCATGCACTTTTGGACGGGGGACAGTCCGATCAAGGCTTCTGATATGGGCAGCGACGGTGCAAAGATAACGACTGTGGGCGAGTCCACGATTCAGTGGGCCCCCTCAGAGGACGGTGCGACGGTTACGTATGAACGTCATGGTGTCGTCGAACGCCGTGCCGTCATCGTGGCTAGCGCAAATGGGTATCGTCTCATTGATGAACACGGAAGTCTTCTATCAGAAGCTGAGTATATGCCCGATGGGAGCGTTCGTCTTCTTGATGGCAACCGTCAGGTAGTGAAACAGTGGACGAAAGAGCAGCTCAGATCAATTGCCCAGGGTCGCTCCGCAATCGTGAGCAACGTAGGAGGCTGAGGCGGTTGTACGAATACAAAATCAAAAACGCAGCCCTGCTCCCAGTAAGCCGTAGTGGGTGCGAAAATCGACGGCTAGCCTGTCCCAGTGGTAGGTGGAGGAAGCGTACCGATACTCGCTGAACAGGAAGACCTTAGGGGTAAGAAACACTTGTGCCCCGCCGAGAAATTGATGGACGAAGGCGTATGCGGCGTCAAAGTCTCTGTCGTCACGTCCGGCAATATTCGGATTGAGTAACATGCCGGTGGACCATCCCGCTCCGACGCCAATGTATGGATGGATCGTCTCTCCAGGGTAGCGTAGGATCAGGTTGAAGGTCGTGTTGCTTATCAGCAGATCGGATCTGCCGGTCTCACCGGTCTCCCCATGCGCAATGTTGAGAAAGGAAAG
>CABVRR010000061.1:3992-19543 GCA_902500705.1 uncultured Nitrospira sp. | reverse complement strand
TCGATATCGATGCCAATCTCCAAGCGCGCTATACCTTCCAAGGCAATGCCAATGACGTAGGGCCCGGCACGGCACAGAACGGTACGTTGCTGAACGGCGCGTCCATTGTGACCGATGGAACTCGAGGCCAAGTCCTCAGTCTTGACGGGGTGGACGACCGTGTACAAATTTCCGGGCTCTTCGGCAATCCGACGGAGGTGACCCTGGCGGCCTGGGTCAACTTGATCGCTCGCGATGCGTCTGGAGCAGGAGTGATTTCGATTGGTGATAACGTCGTATTGCGAGCCGATGACATTGCTTACGGTTTGTCTGGGTTTGTCTACAATGGAAGTTCGTGGGCCGCAGTCAATTTCAACACGACCATAGCCGGCACGGGCTGGCGTCATGTCGCATTCACGTTTAGCGATGGGGGCAACCTGGGCACGCTGTACCTGGATGGGGTTGCGGTCGCGACGTCGACGATCAATAACTCGATTAGCTACACCTACAGCTCCAATACCGTGATTGGAGCCAATGCAGGTGGAAATACAGCCTATGATTTTCGTGGTTCCATTGACGATGTTCGAGTCTATGACCGGGTACTGAGCGCCGCTGAGGTGGCGACGTTGGCCAAAGACCTGAGTCTCACCGATACCGACAGCGTCGCCGTTACCGTCAATGCCGTCAACGATGCGCCGGTATTGGCGGATACGGCGTTGAGCGTGACGGTTGCCGAAGACGCCGGAGTGCCCGTGGGCACGGTGGGGTCGCTCATCAGCGCCTTCACGAGCGGGGTGACGGATGTCGACAGCGGTGCCAGTAAAGGTATTGCGATCACGGGGACGAATGAGACGAACGGGACGTGGTACTACAGCACCAACGGCGGGGTGACGTGGACGGCGGTGGGGGCGGTCAGTAATACCTCGGCGCTGGTGCTGGCGGACAATGCCAGCACGCGGCTGTACTTTGCGCCGGGGACGAACTACAACGGCACGAGCCCGGCGGCCTTGACCCTGCGGGCGTGGGATCAGAGTAGTGGGACGGCGGGGACGAAGGTCAGCACGGCGAGCAATGGCGGCACCACGGCGTTCTCGAGTGCAACGGATACCATCGATGTCACCGTCACACCGGTCAACGATGCGCCCACGTCGGTCGGTGGTAGCGTCACCGGAAGTGAAGACACGGCCAAAGTCTTCAGTTGGTCCGAATTTAATGTTTCAGATGTCGATACGGCAATCGGGGTCGACAGCGCGGTGCGGGTATCAACCCTGCCATCCGACGGTGTCGTGCAATACTACAACGGCAGCACGTGGCTCACGGTCTCAGTAAACCAGGTGCTCACCAAATCCACGATCGACGCAGGGTATGTTCGCTTCCTGCCGGACGCAAATGAATATGGCTACGATGCGCTTGCGACACCCGGTGTCGGCGATCAGTTGCAGACCTATGCCCAGTTCGGGTTCACACCGGTACAAGCAACCATCATGTCGGTCACCAATGCCGATGCGGCGAACCCCGTGATGGCTGAGGGTAGCTACCAAGTCGGGGCGCCCGGGTGGACTCGTACTGGCGGCAATAATGCGGGAGTTCAGAACCTTACCGCGAGCCAGTTCCCAGTCGATCACGACAATACGTTGTACACCGAGGATGGCACGTCTCTTCGCCAGACGCTGGCCGGCACATTCACTTCTGCCAACAACTATAGTTTGTCCTTCGAGATCGGGTGGCGCGCAGACAGCGGTTTTCCGACCTCGCCAGACTTTCGTGTCGAACTGTGGGCCGGTGCGACACGGCTAGGCTTTGTTGATCAGACCATCATCACGCCCGTGCGCGGGCAGTTTGTCGCCGGGACGCTTGCCATCGACGGTTCCGGCTTTACCGCAGCAAACGGTCAATCACTTGAGATACGGTTGTTGTGCACATCGGTCGTGCCGAATCAGGTGAACTTCGACAATCTGAGTCTGACCACCTTTGGACAATCCACGGAATTGGGATCAGCGGCCACGATGAACGTGGATATCACCCCCGTGAATGACGCGCCGGTATTGGATACGACCAAGAGCCCTGTATTGGTGACTATTGGTGAAGATGCCGGAGCGCCTTCCGGGGCCGTCGGGACCCTGGTCTCGGCGCTCGTGGATTTTGCTTCGCCCAGCGGCCAGGTCGACAACGTGACCGATCCAGACGCGGGCGCGCTCTTGGGGATTGCCGTCACGGCAGCTGACACGACGAACGGCAGCTGGCTCTACTCGACGAATAACGGCTCGACATGGACGCCCTTGGGCACCGTGTCGGCCACGACCTCACGGCTGTTGGCGGCCGATGCCGGGACGCGGATCTATTTCCAGCCCAATGCTGATTATAACGGGACCCTCCCGAGCGCGATCACGTTTCGGACCTGGGATCAAACCAGCGGCACCAACGGCAGCACGGCAAACACCAGCGTCAACGGAGGGGCGACGGCGTTTTCGAGTGCGACGGATACGATCGATGTCACTGTCACGCCGGTCAATGATGCGCCGACGGATTTGCTGCTGTCGGCCAACGTGGTGGCGGAGAACGCGAGCACCGGCACGGTAATCGGGGCCGTGAGTGGGACGGATCCGGACAGCGGAGACAGCAAGACGTATAGCTTTACCAACAATGCCGGAGGGCGGTTTGCGATCGACAGCAGCACGGGGCAGATCACGGTGGCCGATGGAAGCCTCCTGGATTATGAGAGTGCGGCCAGTCACAGCGTGACGGTACGGGTCACGGACAGCGGGGGGCTGACGTACGACGAGACGTTTAGCATTACCGTCACCAATGTCAATGAAGCGCCAAGCGGGGCCGATACCGTGATCACGATGGCCGAAGATACCGCACAGGCTTTGACCGTCATGGATTTCGGCTTCGGCGACGTGGATGCGGGGGACAGTCTGAGTTCCGTGCGGATCGACAGTCTGCCGGGGGCGGGCTCGTTGACGCTATCCGGGGTGGCCGTGATGGCGGGGCACGTCGTCTCCGTGGCCGACATCACAGCAGGAAACCTGGTCTTTACTCCATCGGCGAATGCCAATGGGGCTAGTTATGCCAGCTTCACCTTCTCGGTGCGCGACAGCAACACCACCTATGCTTCAACCCCCAACACCGTCACGGTTCATGTCACTCCCGTCGACGATGCGCCGATCAATACAGTTCCGGGGACCCAAACCGTTGCCGTCGATACGCCGCTGATGATTCAGGGTTTGTCGGTGCATGATGTCGATGGCAACTTGACGGCCGTACAGCTTTCAGTGACGAACGGCACAGTGCGTGTGGCGTTGAGCGGGGCTGCGACGATTTCCGCCGGAGCCAACAGTACCTCAACGCTGACTCTCACCGGTACACAAGCGGACATCAATGGGACACTGAGCTCGTTGAGCTATCAGGGCAATGCATCATTTACTGGAACCGATACGCTCAGCATTGTCTCAACTGATGGGAATGGAGCAACCGACATCGATGCTGTGGTGATTACCGTTTCGAATAGTGCGCACTCAAACATCCTCCCTGGTCCCCAGGCAGTTGTGGAAGATACCATGCTCGCAATCAGTGGTGTGTCCGTCATCGATACTGATGGGAATGTGACCAGTGTTCAGTTGTCCGCAATGTACGGTACCGTCTCGGTTACGTTAAATGGTGCCACGACGATCAGCGCCGGAGGCAATGGATCCGGCAGTGTGACATTGAGTGGGACTCAAGCGGACTTAAACGCCACGCTTGCCTCATTGAGCTATCAGGGAAATCTCAATTTCACAGGCCTCGATTCACTGACGATCATGTCTACAGATAGTCTGGGGGTGGTTGATACAGACAGTTTGTCTATTACCGTCACGCCGGTCAATGACACTCCGACGGATCTGAGTCTTTCGATGAATACAGTGGTGGAGAACGCGGTGAACGGAACCGTGGTAGGCACCGTGACGGGGATTGATCCAGATGCGGGTGACACGCCGAGCTATAGCTTCACCAACAGTGCGGGGGGGCGGTTTGCGATCGACAGCAACACGGGGCAGATCACGGTCGCCGACGGGAGTCTCCTGGATTATGAGAGCGCGACCAGTCACAGTGTAACGGTACGGGTGACGGACAGCGGGGGGCTGACGTACGACGAGACGTTCAGTATTACGGTGACGAACGTCAATGAAGCGCCAAGCGGGGCCGATACCGTGATCACGATGGCCGAAGATACCGCACAGGCTTTGACCGTCACGAATTTCGGCTTCAGCGATGTGGATGCGGGGGACAGCCTGAGTACTGTGCGGATCGACAGTCTGCCGGGGGCCGGCTCGTTGACGCTATCCGGAGTGGCTGTAACAGCAGGCCAAGTGATCGCCGTCAGTGACATAACGGCTGGCAGTCTGGTCTTCACGCCGGTCGCTGATGCCACTGGAACGAGCTATGCCAGTATCACTTTTTCGGTGCGGGACAGTAACAACGCGTACAATAGCACGCCCAATATCCTGACCATTGATGTGACGGCGATCAACGATGCACCCACCGGCTTGCCTTTGATTACCGGAACCGTGACGGAAGACCAAACTCTCACGGCAGATACGAGTGGGATTGGCGATGCGGATGGGTTAAGCACGTTCAGTTATCAGTGGCTGCGTAACGGCGTGGTGATTGCTGGAGCCACGGGCAGTACCTATAGTCTGGGCGATGCCGATGTAGGAACTCAGATCAGCGTGATGGTCAGCTACACGGATGGCCAGGGTACGAACGAGAGTGTGACTAGTGGGCCAACTGCTCCCGTCGCGAATGTGAATGATGCGCCTATCTTGACCACGAACACCGGCAGCACTACGGCCGAAGGTGGGATGGATACCATCGCTGCCGGCGAATTAGCTGTAGCAGATGTGGACAATAGTGCGGCGCAGTTGACCTATACGATCGGCACCGGGCCAGGCTATGGACGCGTAGAACTCACGACCGTACCCGGCATCGTGGCTACGACCTTTACACAAGCCGATATTATTGCCAATCGGCTGGTCTACATCCACGATGGATCCGAATCTCTGAGTGACAGCTTTACCGTGACCGTGAGCGATGGAGCGGGAGGCTCGATCGGCCTGACCACCGTGACCTTAACCATCACGCCGGTTAATGACACGCCGACCATTACGAGTAATGGAGGGGGCGCTACCGCCGCCGTCACGGTTGCGGAGAATGTGAGTGCCGTCACGATCGTGACTGGCGTTGATGTGGATCTACCGCCTCAAGGCCTAAGTTACAGCATCAGTGGTGGAACGGATCAGGCTTTGTTTGTGATCAATGCCGCTACTGGAGCGCTGAGCTTCGTGGTTCCATCCGATTTCGAAGCGGCAACTGATGCAAACGGTGATCATGTCTATATCGTGCAAGTGCAGGTGATCGATAGCCAAGGCGCCAGCACGACACAGACACTGCAAGTTACTGTGACGGATGTGGTAGAAGGGGTTCCTTCTACTCAGACTCCACCCTTGACTCTCCCTCCATCCCTCTTGCCCTCAACCCCAACAGGCCCAACTGGTCCACCACCGATTTCGCCGAGCTCATCGAGTATACCTACGCAAACGACGAATGAACCTTCACTTCCATCACGGGTGTCAGGTTTTGCTGCTGCGCCAGTAGAATTGAATTCAGCAGGCGCTGTACCGTCATCAACGGAACGTCCGGTTCTGATCAAGCCAGATGAACCAAGAGACACGATCCATGTGGTTAAAGATCAGTCGAGCTTGCAAGGAGACGATGAAATCAGGACGCTGCTCTTCGCGGAGATTCCTCTCGAAGACGCTCCAGTGCCAGAGCCTGAATTGATCGAGCCGTCTCAGTCGGTGAGTGATTTGCTGCTGTCTAAACTCGATGAAATGAAGGTCTCGCTGGAGCAGGCTGTGGAGATATCCCACGAACAACAGGCGATCGTGGCACGGGTCGCTGCGCTGACCGGGGCGACCTTGTCGGTGGGATTCATCACATGGGCACTTCGTAGCGGCACCCTGCTGGCGAGCTGTCTGGCGACTATGCCGGCCTGGAGGAACTTTGATCCTCTGCCGGTTTTGAAGGTCCGCGCTAGCGAGCGGGAACGACAGCGTGAAAAGGCCGACGCCGACGGGCAAGAAGAAACAACGAAATTCAGTAGATTGAAAACGCTCTTGGATCCCGAGCGACCCGTCTCGTCGAAGTCTTGGTGGCGCAGTACGCGCTGAGCGTCAGTCTACCAGAGTCTCTCTTGCCGATCGGGCGTCGCCGAGCCTGTCGTAGGATCTGTCCCCCACATTGCCTCAGCGTGCGCTCGTGATTTTCGACCTCTCATAAGTATCTCCTCTCCGACCTTCAGAATTTGGTAATCTGTCATACGGTTTTCTTGTCCAACAACACAGGGTACGCTGCAACTATGTCGGAGCAACCGTTACTTCTATCCGCACGGGCCGTTCCGTTGGCGAAACGCCTTCTCCTGCCGTTTCTCATCGTGGTCGGAGTGGCACTCGCTCTGGTGGGAGGGTACGGTGCGTTTCTGTCGACCAGTTTGGCGCTGCCAAAAAGCGACGAGCATCCGCCGCTGTTGATCTATGGCGCGCCGTTTTTTCTGTCGCCCGGACTCCATGTTGTCGATTCCGGAGTGCTCGACCATCTGCAACGATTGCAGTACAAACAGGTGGCTTCGGCGCCGCGAGCCGCCGGTGAGTATTTCGTTACAAGGGACTCGATTGAGGTTTTCCTGCATGCGCAGGAGGAACACCGACTTCCCGCGCGATCAGTCCGGTTGATCCTCGTGAACGGCTTTGTCACCGAAGTCCTGTCCGTAGTCGATGGGCGCCCGCTTTCTTTGGTCTCTCTGGAGCCGGTTTTGATCAGTGGGATGCGTTCAGGATCCAGGCAGGTTCGAGAATGGATTCCCCTGGAACGCGTCCCTTCGTCCCTGATTAAGGCACTATTGCTCATTGAGGATCGTCGATTTTTTTCGCATTTCGGGATCGATCCCATCGCGATCGGGCGCGCGCTGTGGATCAATACGACGCGCGGCACGGTCGTACAGGGAGGCAGCACTCTCACGCAGCAATTGGCCAAGAATCTCTACTATTCTCCCAAACGGACCATTGGACGGAAACTTCGCGAATCGATGGCCTCCCTGGCGCTCGAGTTTAAGTATCAAAAAGAAGAGATCTTGGAGAGTTACCTGAATGAGATCTATCTCGGTCAGGCAGGGCCGGTTTCGATCTATGGGGTGGGCGAAGCCTCCCACCGCTACTTCAGTAAGAATCTTGACGATCTGTCGATCGATGAAATCGCGCTGATCGTCGGATTGATCAAGGGACCCAATACCTATTCTCCCGTAAAAAACATGGAGTATGCGACGAACCGTCGAAACGTGGTGCTCCGTCGATTGAGAGAAGAGGGGATCTTGACGGATGAGGCGGCGGCTCAGGCCATGAACCGACCGGTGAAGGTCATGCTGAATCAAGATGTCCTCACCGATGCACCATACTTTGTCGACCATCTGCTCAGAGATATCGAGCAGGGGATCGGAACGGACATACCGGACGGCACGAGAATTTATTCGACCCTTGATCCTCGGATGCAGCGAATTACCGCGCAGGCATTGCATGAAGGATTGGCAAAACTCGAAACCGGGTATCCGGCGTTGGTTGATGTGGAGTCTCCGCTTCAGGGGGCTGTCGTGGTGCTGGAGGTGAAGACCGGCCACGTGCTGGCGATGGTCGGCGGGCGGGACTATCGTCTGAGTCAATTCAACCGCGCGGCGCAGGCGCATCGATCGGCGGGGTCCCTCTTCAAGCCGTTTGTGTACCTTGCCGGATTCGAGGCGGCGCGTGATCAAGGCGACACCGGACTGACTCCGGCGACAATCCTGGCGGATGAGCCGATGACGTTGGAATCCGGCACAGGATCCTGGTCGCCTCAAAATTATGATCGACAGTATCGTGGATCGGTCACGGTCCGAACGGCGATTGAGCAGTCTTTGAATATTCCTGCCGTTCGAACCGCCCATCGCACCGGCATAACGGCGCTCACGAATCTGCTGCAGGGGTTTGGCATTACCACCCCGTTGGCGGACAATTTGTCCTTGGCGCTGGGGAGTTCTTCGGTCTCACTCCTTCAGATCACATCGGCCTATGCCGGACTCGCCAATGGAGGAGTCGTCATCCGCCCCGTTTCGCTATCCAATATGGTGCGGGAAGGAGAAGAAACCATTTGGAGTCCTCCCTTGGATCGACGTCAGGCCGCCACTCCGCAAGGGGCATTTCTCACGACATCGTTGTTGAAGGGGGTCATGGATCGAGGCACAGGGGCCAAAGCGAGAGCCTTAGGAGTGCACGGGCCGGTTGCGGGCAAGACCGGAACGGCCGACGGGTATCGAGACGGGTGGTTCGTCGGCTATACGCCGGAGATTGCAATCGGTGTGTGGGTTGGATTTGACGATGAGCGACCGATCAAGCTGACGGGCGCTCAAGCGGCCCTTCCCATTTGGAGTGAAGTGGCGCTCCGGATCATTCCACGGGATTCCCAGGATTTTGAGGCGCCGGTAGGAGTTGTTCAGCGGAAGATCGATCCCAAGAGCGGGCAACTCGCGACGTCGCAATGTCCGGAGAAACGAGTGGAGTTCTTCATTGCCGGAACCGAGCCAGCAGTGTATTGCGAGATTCACGGAGGTGGGGTCTGGGAACGGATGAAGCAAACGTTTGGCCTGCCACAGTGAGTTAGAGACCGCACAGGGGTGTCGGATTCCACAAACTGTTAGGCGTATCTTCGGTCCTACGGTAACCTTGGGGAGATTAGCCTGCACAGAGGAGCCCCCATGAAAAAAACCGGATATGGAGACGATGGCAATATTACGCTGTTGGCAAAGGGGGTTGAACTCAAAGGTGAAATCAAGGTCGAAGGGACCGTACGGATCGATGGACGACTCGAAGGCGATGTGCAGACGAAGGGGGAAGTGATTGTCGGGGAAGATGGCGTGGTCAAGGGGGCCATCCACGCGGATTCGCTCATCAGCAGTGGGCGGATCAAAGCGACGGTCACAGTGACCGGGAAGATTCAACTGCTCAAAACCGCCATTCTGATCGGCGAAGTTCATTGTCCGATGATGGTGATGGAAGAGGGAGCCAAATTTCAGGGGGTCAGCGATATGGGTGTGACCGGCTGGCCAGAGGAATCCTCTCGACTGCCCAGTAATGTTCGCGATATGAACGTACATCGTGGAAAAGCCGTCGCACTGATCGGACGAGAAGTCGATCTCTAGCCACCTTCCGCTGCCTGCACTCAGAGTTTCCTTGCCATACTGAACAACCTCATCCTCTTCAACACTGTTTCTCCATCGTGACAGGCGTTTTCAGATCTGTTATGTATTCAGTAAGATCTTTTAGGACGTCTGGCATTTCCCATGACTCGACAGCAACTCTTTTCCGTCGTGTTCTTCGCGCTTCTGGCGGTACTGCTCTATCAAATTGGGTTGATGTTCAAGCCCTTTGTCTTATCAGCCTTATGGGCAGGCCTGTTGGCACAGCTGGCGTTTCCCCTCCATCTCCGGTTCACGAAGCTCCTTTCCGGGAATGAGACACTTTCTGCGGCTCTACTGACCGTCGGTGTCTTGGGAATCGTCATTGTCCCATTGATTGTGATGGGGGCGATGTTGGTGCGAGAGGTGGGAGTAGCGGAGCAGGCGATTCGATCGTGGGTTGCAGACGGTGGGCTCGAGCATTTACCGGATCAATTGGCGAAGGTTCCGGTTGTCGGCGTGTGGTTGCAATCGTCGCTGTCAGGTAACGGCGGACCGATGTCTTCGCTCGAACAGTCGGTGATCAGTGGAGCGAAGGAACTAGGCCAGTTATTGGTCGGTGGAATGGGGGGCTTGCTGGCCAATGCGTTTGCCCTCGTGACGAATTTCTTCATGATGCTGTTGGTGTTGTTCTTTCTCTTTAAGGACGGTAGGCAGTGGGTTGCTGTCCTCTACGATCTCATTCCCATGGAAGAGTCGCACAAATCGAAAATTCTGACTCGATTGAGGCAAACGATCCGAGCGGTCGTAAAAGGAATGTTGGTGACGGCGATCGTTCAAGGACTCTTGGCGGGGGCGGCTTATTTTGCGCTCGGTGTGCCGTTTCCGGTCGGACTCACCGCGATGACGATCATCCTTGCGCCGATTCCATTCGGTGGGACCGGGTTGATATGGGGACCTGTCGCAATCTACCTCTTCTGGATCGGTTCCGTCGGGAAAGCATTCGCGATGTTGGCCTGGGGGATCGGCGTCATTTCCATGGTCGATCAGTTTCTGCGGCCATGGCTGATCGGTCAAGATGTGCAGATTCCGGTGTTGCTGCTCGTGTTGAGCGTTTTAGGAGGCTTGACGTTGTATGGGTTGCTCGGCCTGTTCGTCGGACCGATACTCGTCAGTTTGCTGATGACTGCGGTGCAGATCTATCGAGAGGAATACCACCTCCGGCAGGCGATTGCATCGACCACACCTCCCTTGCCTTCGTGATTCGTTGGCAGATATCTATCCCTTGAGCGAGTCTGTGCCTGTGGTTACCCTGGTGGTGATCAGCGGGCAACAACACCTGAGTCTCGTTATTCTAAAGGGATAGTGATCGCAATGCCCCCCATTACATCATTCAACTTGAAGTCTTGCTTCGGGCTTAACGGGTGGCTGTTGTGACAGGTCACACAGGCGGAAGAGATGGCGCGGTCCGGGTAAATCGCTTGAAAGTATTGTTTTTTTCCGCTTGAAACCACGCCGGTGACCGGCCGATCCGATTGCCGTCGGAGCGTATCCAATGCACGGCGCTCAAATTCAGTCGCAGGAGCGTTGCGTTGATAGATCGGAGAAAACCCGATGAGGCGATAACGAATCCCTCGCCCACTCTCCGCCGCCAACCGGCCGGAATGTTGAAGGAACTGGGCCGGAAGCGGAAGCGTCTTGTCCTGCTCCCAGTGCTCGGTCGCGGCGACGATGCCTTTTTCTTGCATGCGATCGACGATCTGTGTCGTGTAAATTGTTCGATCAGCTTCAAGAACGGCATGGACATAATCAGCAACTTTTTCCGGAGCAATCCCCGCAGTAGGCGGATTCTCTTTGGCGAAGGGGAGTGAGGCCACGCCACAGATTCCTGCTAGGAGGAATGTGAGGGTTGTGGCTCGGACTGCGAAACTGGCGGTACCCATGTGCCTCCTTTGGGAGCCGGTAACGGACTGATCGGGAGAGTGATGATGCAGGTGGTGCCTTGGCCTTCGGTGCTCTCAATGCGTAGATCGCCTCCGCTTTTTCGGATGATGCGACGTGCGACGGTGAGGCCGAGACCCGACCCCTGTCCCTGGTCTTTCGTCGTAAAAAATGGATCGAACACTTTTGATAAGTGTTGTTTGGGAATGCCGGGGCCGGAGTCCGTGATCGTTGCCGTCACAGTCTGACCCGATACGAGCGTCGTCAGCGTGAGTGTGCCGGTGTGCCGCATCGCCTGGACGGCATTCGTGACCAGATTGACCAAAGCTTGTCGGAATCGGTCGGGAACCACCACGACAGGCGTCAAGCCTACATACTGCTTGTCGATGGCAATCGCGTTCATATCCACCGTGGTCTGAGCCATCGCAAGGACATGGTCTAATTCTTCCTCCAACCGGACCGGTAGTGCTTCGTCGGAGGTTGCGCGGTTGGTCACTCCGGTAAAATCTCGAATGATCGCGGCCATACGGCGGCCGTGCGCCACAATGTCTTGTGCGCAAGCCTTGATCTGCTCCAAGTCTTGCTCGTCCTGAATCACTTCTCCGAGCCCAATGATTCCAAACAACGGATTGTTCAGCTCGTGGCCGATGCCGGCGGTCAAGACCCCGAGGCTGCGCGATTTCTCTGCTTGGACCAGCTGATCTTCCAGACGACTCTCATCCGTGGTGTCTCGCAGCACGAGTCCGATCCGGTCTTCCTCGCCAGGCTTGGCCGGGAGTCGGAACCATTGATAGTGATAGATCTGTGATCCGATATGCAGCTCAGTACGATGCCCTGATTCATCGTCGGTGGGAGGGGCTAATGGATCTCGTGGTACGAGGGGATGCTCGCTCTCAACAGTGGTACGTCTTTCGCCGTCGGCACGAAACTCGGCTTGAAGCTGCTTCTGTGTAGCAGAGTCGAGCGGTAGTAGTGTGAACAGAGATGTGTCCGACATCGATTGTTTGATCTTGAAGGCTCGGCGGGCCGCCTGATTCACATAGCGTACGACCTCGTGAGGGTCGACTAAGAGAATCGGTGTGGGAACCGCATCCAAGATCTGGTCGGTTGATTGCTGGAGAACCTGGACTTCCTGTGTTTTTAATTTGACCTGATCGGTCAACCCGGCAAAGGCCGCTTTTAACTGGGTATTCATTCGATTGAATTCTTGGGCCAAGTCTTCCAGCTCGTCACCGGTGTTGATCACAATCGGCGTCCGCAGCTCGCCACGACCGATCAATTGGGCCGCCTGTTGAAGCTTCTGGACAGGTGTCACGATCCGGCCGGCGGCGAGGTACCCCAGTGAGGCCAGCAGAGCGATGGCGACGGCACCAAATACTGTGACCCAGAGAAACAGATGTTGGATCGGCGCGAAGAGTTCATTAGACGATTGCCAGACGAATGTGTGCCATGACCCATTGTCCATCGATCCGTTGGTGGCTCGACTTGCCTCCGGAAGCGGAGCAAAGCCGATCACCGATGTCGACTGCCCACCGTGGCCATCGCTCGCAGCCTGCACCCACCCGGGGTGTTGTGGCGTGACGAGCGGAGTCAGCTGTGGGTCGGACAGCGGGACGCCTGTCGGCAATATCGGACAACTGATGACGATGCCTTTCGAATCGATCAACATGACATGCCCTGTTTTCCCGAATCGAATGGCATGGGTTGAAGGAGTAAAAAAATCTTTGGCATCGATCACGCGATGGATGACCCCGACGGCTTCATATCGCAGGCTATCCATGATGGGGAGCGAGATGGTAAAGACGTAAGCTTGGACCTGGTCGTCGAACCGGATATCTTCGATGAAGAGCTTCCCGGCTCCGTTGTTGACCGCCCCTTTCCACCAGCCGCTGTGGCTGTGGCGGAATGCCGGATGTTCCGTCATGCTCGCAACGAGCGCTCCCTGTCTGTCGGTAACGAACAACATCTTCGTCGACGAGCGAACGACATGCGGCAGGAGTTGTCCTGGTGCGCTGTAGAGGCCGGTAAAGTGCTCTTGCAGTAAGGCGCTGAGCGGAT
Organism: uncultured Nitrospira sp.; assembly: GCA_902500705.1. Classification (GTDB taxonomy): domain Bacteria; phylum Nitrospirota; class Nitrospiria; order Nitrospirales; family Nitrospiraceae; genus Nitrospira_D. Next base: position 6,327 of record CABVRR010000061.1, on the reverse strand, counting down.
TCCCCATGATGGAGGTGATGGCGCTCGGGTCTCGCGACGTCCAGCGTTGTTCCAAATCGACGGAGGCCGTAACGTTTTTGTTGGGTTTGCGCGGAGTATCGCGTCGCCGTTCCAGCTCGCGGATGATCGTTGCGTCGTTGGCGATGCGCGCGGTGTGGGCGATTTCTTCCGCCAGAAGTAGATCGAGCTTTCGCGAGGCTTCGGTCGCCAGCGCTTCAAAACTTTCGCCGCTGACATCTCGAATCTCTTGCGACCCTTGCCAAAATGCCATTCCCAATCCGATGACGAGCGGGATCACCCCCACAAGGAGCATGGCGAGAATGATCTTGGTCTTGAGCCCCCATCGTGTACCGGGCGGCGATGTGGTCGGCATCGTGGTCATGACGGAGTCTCTCCTTCTCGGGTATCTGCGGGAGCAGGAAAACTCAGGGTAAAGGTTGAGCCTTGACCGAGCTGGCTTTGTACGTCGATGGTGCCATGCATGTGATGAATCACGTTCTTGATGTTGTAGAGGCCCAAGCCTGTACCTTTGCCGGGCGGTTTGGTGGTGAAGAACGGTTCAAAAATCCGCTGCAAGAGGTCGGCAGGAATGCCGGAACCGGTGTCCGACACGCGAACCTGGGTGATGTTGTCGTGTGTACGTGTGTCGACCGTCAGGATTCCGTGGTGCTCCATGGCTTGGACCGCGTTGGTGATGAGATTGACGAAGACATGGAGCAATTCATCGGGGTTCCCTTTTACGACGACATCGGGCTGATAGCGCTTGCGAATCTCGATGTCTTGAAGGGCGACGGCATAGCGAGCGATTTTCAACGCTTCATCCAGCTTGCCGTTGATGTTGATCGCGTGGTCTTGCTGCTGTGAGGCTCGACGAGAGTAGGATGTGAGATCTCGACAGATCGCGGTCGTGCGTTTGACGGCGTCGATGATGTCCAACGCTTGGGCGCGCACGGCAGCCATATCCGTTTCCTCCGCGAGAATTTCCGCCAAGCCGAGTATCAACTGGAGCGGGTTGTTCATATCGTGCGCGATCCCGGCGGCAAATGAGCCGATGCCCGCCAGCTTTTCCGCATGCAGCAGTTCAGCCTGTAAGAGCGATTCATGCTGCACGAGTTTCCACAGCAGGCGTGATGCCTGTCCGCTGATGATGTCGGTCTCCGTCGGCAGCTGTTCTTGAAGCAGGACTTGCATGGCGGGATCACCGGTGACATCCATGACAAGATTGAGCCCTGCCGTCTGGATCAGGTCGATGACGCGACCATAAATCGGTACATTGAACTCCTGCGCACGCGTCAATCCCGGCGCCGACGGATTCCTATCCGTAATGCCGACGATCTCAATCGTGCTGATTTGGTGGAGCACATCGAGTAGGGCGGTCCCCCCCCGTCCCGCTCCGACGATGGCGACTTTCATCGGAAGCGGGTCACGGGTCTGGCTACGCCGTTCAGACGCACCCTTCGGCGACACATCGGTCGGAGAAGCGGTGGTTGTGCCCTTCTCCTGTGAGACGGTCCCATCCATCAGAGATGAGCCAATTCGCGTTGTTCCATGGCGCGCGCCACGGAGGCTCTCAACTTCTCACCTTCCACAGGCTTGACGAGGTAATCCACGACACCCTGACGGAGCAGCGACGTCGCCATTTCGGTATCAGGGAATCCGGTCAAGACGATCAAGGGAACTCGTGGATAGTTCTGGCGGAAGTAGGTGATGGCTTCAATGCCGTTCACTTTCGGCATGCGGATGTCGCAGATGACGACATCAAGGAGCAGGCGGTTTTCACCGGTATTGATTACGTCGATAGCTTTCTCGCCGTTCTCCGCTTCCTGCACGTCATAGCCGGCTTTCTGAAGCGTCATGCGGACAACTTTTCGGATGTCGGGCTCATCGTCCACGATGAGAATCCGACCGTTGCAACTGTCGCCGCCGACAAAAAACCCAGATTTGAATTCGCTCATGATACCCTCCTGGTGAAATGCGGGGTGCCATCTATCTGTTTGTAAAAAGACAATGGCAAGGGTGGTGCCGTGCCATGGCGAAAAATGACATGAATACTTTCAAAGGGTTGCTGATTTGATCGTGCCAAGCGCTTTCGAGGATTGGTGGTTATGCACCACCAGTCTGATGAAATGCACCATCGTGAATGCGCATTGCGTTTCAGGGGGAGTTTCAGCTAGGGTACTGAAAATATTGATGGAGTAATGGCTTGTGATTACCGTAGATGTATTGACCGACTATATTCGCAAGAGCTTGCCGGATGCCGTGGTGACGGTGACTGATCGAACAGGAACGATGAATCACCTCAAGGTTGTCATCGTCTCAGATGGCTTTCAGGGGA
>CABVRR010000061.1:0-3892 GCA_902500705.1 uncultured Nitrospira sp. | reverse complement strand
ACAGGAACGATGAATCACCTCAAGGTTGTCATCGTCTCAGATGGCTTTCAGGGGAAGAATCTCTTGGACCGGCATCGGATGATTTATCAGGCTTTGGACGCACCGATGAAGGATGGGCGCATTCATGCGCTGGAACTGACGGCTCGTACCAACGACGAGGGATAGGAGGACATCATGGCCGACCCGATCGAAGAAGAAATTCAAAAAGAAGTGCAGGCCCATAAGATTTTGATTTACGGCAAGGGAACAAAGACCATGCCGATGTGTGGATTCACACGCGAGACCATGCAGTTTTTCGATAAGTATGGCTATCCCTACGAACTCATCGATGTCTTGTCGCAACCGACCAAGCGGGAAGCCTTGACGAAGATGACCAAGTGGCCGACGCTCCCTAAGGTCTTTATCGACGGCACATTCTACGGCGACACGGACGTTCTCGACCCTATGGCTGCCAAGGGCGAGATCGAACCGCTGCTGAAGAAGGCATTTGGGAAATAAGGAAATCGACGAAGCTTTGAAAAGTACGTCGCGCCCCTTTCTCAAACATCTCGGTATTCGAGAATCTCACCAACCTCCAGAATCCTGCTGGACCGCGATATTGATGCCATCGCGGTTCTGATGAGGATCACCAGTGGGCTAACATTCCTGCACCAATCTCCAGTTCACTGGTGATCTGACTGCGGTCACGCCTGGGGTATCAAGCATCGTCGCCGTTTCATCTGTGTACTCCACCGAGAACCTCTGTCTTTATGTCATGACACTCTTCTGACCCTTAGTCAGGTGTTCGTCAGAATAACGCAGAACTCAAGCGAGGAGATGGGCCCTCAAAAAATGAGGGAGCCAATCGCAAGACTGACTCCCTCCGTACGTGACAATGATCGAGACGGACGCGACGAGGTGGTTAGGCCTGTTTCGTCCGGCGGCGTAGCTCGAACCCAGCAAGACCAATCAACCCTGATCCGAATAGTAGCAGCACACCGGGCAGTGGCACCGGCGCAAGTGTTAAGGAAGTAATTTCGCCTCCAAGTCGTCCATTCCGCCCTTGCGGGGAAGATGGATACATGAGGAAGCGCATGCTGTTACTTGTAAGACCGGAGAGGCTCGGTGACCTGAGTGGTAATTCGTCGGTCGGGAACTGGTCAGGTCCTCTGAGACCAAAAAAGAACTCAGTAGGGTGTAAATCCTTGACCGCTGGTCCGTCCGGGGTGAAGAAGACTCGATAGGTATCAGCCGTGGTAATTCGTATGGTTCCTGGGAATATCTCTACCATCACATAGTTCTTACCAGCCACGTTAAATGACGCGTTCGTCAAATTATGCGTACCGAACTGTCCAGCAGGGCTGCGGTCTGGAGTTAATGAATTAAAGGTGTAAGAACCACGATGCGCACTATTTAGCGTTCTTCTCAGTAATGGATCGGGGGAAGGTTGAATGTCCAGCCCTGCTCAAGTCTTTGCTGAGATAGCAGGCCTGAGCGTCTTCAAAAGAAAAAGGCCACCGATTAAGGTGGCCTTTTTGAGTCTGAATCAAAAGAGAAACGGTGATTGAGACGGCGCTGTTGGAATTCTCAGTATCCTAATTATGTCCCCATTTCCCAGGATGCCAGATACTTCTTTTGCTCTGCCGTCAAGGTATCGATGGCTACGCCCATGCCGGCGAGTTTGAGCCGAGCGATTTCTTTATCGATAGCTTCAGGAACAGGATAGACCTTCTTCTCGAGTTGCTTGTAATTCTTGACGAGGTATTCGGCTCCAAGGGCTTGGTTGGCGAAGCTCATGTCCATGACGCTGGACGGATGCCCTTCGGCCGTGGCGAGATTCACCAGGCGACCTTCGCCGAGCAAACTGACGCGATGATCATTTTTCTTGAGGATGAACTGCTCGACGCCTGGACGAACGATCCGGCGCTTGCCGGCCATTTTCTCAAGGGCCGGGATATCGAGTTCGACGTTGAAATGACCGCTGTTGCAGACGATGGCGCCGTCTTTCATGGCGGCGAAGTGCTCGCCACGGATGACGTGGATGTTGCCGGTGACGGTGACGAAGAAGTCTCCGATCGGGGCGGCCAGCTCCATCGGCATGACGCGGAAACCGTCCATGACGGCTTCGAGGCCCTTCAACGGGTCGATTTCAGTCACGATCACGTCCGCTCCCAGGCCCTTCGCGCGCATGGCGATGCCGCGTCCGCACCATCCATATCCGATGACGACGACAACGGAGCCGCAGATCAAGCGGTTGGTGGCACGCACGATGCCGTCCATGGTGGACTGGCCGGTACCGTAACGATTGTCGAACATGTGTTTGGTATCAGCATCATTGACGGAGATGACGGGAAACTTGAGGACCTTCTTTTCGGCCATACTGCGCAACCGAATGACGCCGGTCGTCGTCTCCTCTGTACCGCCGATCACGTTTTTCAACAGTTCTTTCCGCTTGGAGTGCAGGTGGGACACGACATCGGCGCCGTCGTCCATGGTGACATGGGGACGATGGGCGATCGCGGACTCGATGTGGCGATAGTAGGTCGGGTTATCCTCGCCCTTAATCGCAAAGGTCGGAATCCCTTCATGTTGAACCAGCGCTGCCGCGACGTCGTCTTGGGTACTGAGTGGATTGGATGCGCACAGGCGGACATCGGCCCCGCCGGCTTTCAGTGTGATGGCGAGGTTCGCCGTCTCAGTCGTCACGTGTAAGCACGCGGTGACGCGGACGCCTTTTAACGGCTGCTGTCGCTTGAAGCGCTTTCGGATAAGCCGCAACACGGGCATGGTGGCCTCGGCCCATTCGATCTTTAACTTGCCCTGGTCGGCCAGCTTGATATCCTTGACATCGTAATCCACAAAAGCCCTCCTTCGATGAAATATCGATCGCGATCATGAAAAGGGGGACGGATGGAAGATCTGTCCCCCGGTGCTGACGGTTTGGTATCGAATGCTTAGAGCCCAGCGTCCTTACGCAACGCCTTGGCTTTATCGGTTTTCTCCCATGTAAATTCCGGCTCAGTGCGCCCGAAATGTCCATAGGCGGCTGTCTTGCGGAAAATCGGCCGTCGCAGTTTCAGATGGTCGATAATGCCACGAGGAGTCAGGGGGAAATGTTTGCGCACGAGCTTGTCGAGGATATCAACCGAGACCTTTTCGGTATTCTTCGTATCGACGAGCACGGAGACCGGATCGGCGACTCCGATGGCATAGGCCAGCTGGACTTCGCATTTGTCGGCGACATCAGCGGCGACTAGGTTCTTCGCGATGTACCGAGCCATGTAGGACGCCGAGCGGTCCACTTTTGTCGGATCCTTGCCTGAGAAGGCGCCGCCGCCATGGCTGCCGTGTCCGCCGTAGGTGTCGACGATAATCTTCCGACCTGTGAGGCCGGTGTCGCCCATCGGACCGCCGACCACAAAACGGCCGGTCGGATTGATATGGTGTTTCACGCTGGTCGGGTCATAGAGGCGTTTAGGCATCACCGGCTTAATGACCTTTTCCATGATGTCGCGCTCGATTTGCTTAGTCGTCACATCGGGATCGTGTTGCGTGGAGACGACGATCGTATCGATTCGCACGGGTCTGCCGTTCTTGTATTCGACGGTGACTTGCGATTTGCCGTCAGGTCGCACCCAGTTCAGAATTTTCTTCTTTCGTACTTCCGCCAGCCGCTTCGTCAGGCGGTGGGCCAGCACGATCGGCATCGGCATCAGCTCATCGGTTTCATTGGTGGCGTAGCCGAACATTAATCCCTGGTCGCCGGCTCCTCCGGAATCCACGCCCATCGCGATATCGCCGGATTGTTGGTGAATGGCGGTGAGCACCGAGCAGGTATGAAAGTCGAATCCCCAGGACGCATCGCAATAGCCGACATCTTTGATGACTTCGCGGATAATATCCGGGATTTCAA
>CABVRR010000060.1:4520-20080 GCA_902500705.1 uncultured Nitrospira sp. | reverse complement strand
CCCGTCAGATTCGATCTGCTAAAGCTCTTATTGAGGAACATAAAGATGAAATCTGTGACGCTTGGCAAGAACATTTCGGGAGTTGAAGTCACCAACATCTCGAAGCACGGATTTTGGCTGCTCCTAGCAGATGAAGAGTTGTTCATCCCGTTCAAGGGATTTCCTTGGTTTAAAGGAGCCTCCGTGGCAGAGCTGCTGCACGTTGCCTGGCCTCAACCGCACCACTTGTATTGGCCCGATCTCGATGTGGACATCGCAGTCGAGTCTATCCGGCACCCGGAGAAGTTTCCTCTCGTCTCGAAAGTCTCACGACGATCAAAACGGCCGATTCGGCGGAACAAAATGATACGCGCCTGACCAGCATTTGCCCGTACGGACAGGGCTACATCTCGATGGTCAAGCGGTCCATCGGTATGGGTACAGCCAGCGAGAGGTTATAGATTGGCTGGGGCTGCACTACGCTACGGTGGGCCGAATTCAATAGGCCTTGACGCAAGAAACAAGATCTGACCCCTGGTGATATGGTGATAAGTAGATGACCTCCGACGACGATGTAACGCCCAAGGAGATCGAGGAATGCCTCAATCGGTCTGGATACCTCATGGAATCCAGACTGGTCCGTGCCCTGACTGACGAAGGCTACTTCGTAGAACCCAATCAATCCGTTCTAGACCCCAGAACCCTCAAGTCTCGAGAGATTGACTTGGTCATCGAGTATTTCAAATACGATCCACGCCACGACAGGGTCGCCGTCAAGACGACTTTTGTCCTCGAAGCTAAAAACAATAAGCTCCCCTTTGTATTGCTTACCGAGCGCCCGCCAACACCGAATGCAGATTTCGAAAACTATATAAAGTTCATTAATACGCCCGAGCCGTCTCCGTTTCTTGGTTCTGTGGATTTGTATGAAGAGAAAGAAGCCGACTGGAAGAACCTCTTCTCGCAGTATTGCGCGCTCACACGAAAAAACAACAATGCGGAGCTAATGGCATCGCACCCTGACGATGTATACTCTTCTCTCTTGAAGCTAGCGGAATATGTTGAAGACTCAATTGTTAGTTGGAACTCATTCGAAGAAGAAAAGCCCTACTGGCGCCTTTTCTTCTGGCAACCGATGTTGGTCTTTAGCGGCCAGCTTTTTACGGCTACCACGGACACGCACGGAGTTGTTCAAATCAAAGAGACAGATTTCGGGCGACTTGAGTTTAATTGGCATGCCGCTGAGGAGCCCCGAACTACTGTGATAGAAGTCGTGACAGAAAAACACCTTCTAGCTAGGCTAGCAGCCACCCGTGCGAAAGACGAGAAACTGAAAGCGAAGCTCTATGCGCTGAAGAACAAGGGTGCTGCGATCAAGTGACACCTACTCCCAGGTGGAGGGGGCTGGCTAATGGCCTTGCTGTTGCCATCTTCCTCATTTTGCTCGTCGTCGGTCGCTCACCAAGATTGTTCACGGACATGAATCTGGAGACATTGTTGAGATTCGAAATTAGGAAATTAGGGTCAGGTCTTGTTTATTGATAGCCTCATCGCTGTGTGGTACCTGCATAGGTTATGGCGCGTCCTCTTCGGTTGCAATTTGACGAGGCTCTCTATCATGTGACGACCTGGAGCAATACGCGGGAAGACATCTTCGAGGGCGATGCAGATCTCCACGCCCGTTGATTACAACCAGCTGGTCACGCAGCCTCGCTTCCGTACCGGCGGCGTTCGGCGCCGGGCGATAGTCTCCGTCGCACAATGACTTGCCGATTCTGATTGATCACATCATCGGCGAGCATGCCACAGTTGACACAGCGCCAACCGTGAAAGTTCGACGACGAACCAGTCTGTACCGAAAAGCTGTCGTCACTGACGATGAGGCCGTTGCATCGTACGCAATTCATCGATCATCTCCTAGGAAAATATGTTCATCCATTTCAAAAGCCGGTTGCGAAGCCTCGTCGATAGCTGCGCGAGCCATGCGCTCGATCTGTGCGGCGCGCAGCAACATCGTCCCATCCCGGAAGCCCAGCCTATAGCGCTCCAAGATCTCTGGGGGACAGAGGCGATAGTCGTGGGTGCGGTCTCGGTTGATGATGGCATCTCGCAGTCCATGTTCTTCCGCACGCCACACATCCACCTCTGGTTCTGTTCGAGCCTGTGCAATCTGTTGCCTGCACCACTCAATACGAGTGGTGATGGGGCTTGTTGTCTGGTTCATGTTTCACCCGTTAGGTTTCCAATTAACCTCAAACGACGATTGATCTTAAGAACAGCAAGTTGAATGCCATGTGAGGAGATGCCGAAAAAGAGGGCGAGTTCTTATGAATTAGGGCGGACGTTTCTATGTAATTCTAGTTAGTTACAGAGAAGAATCACGTCATCAAGAACAAGAAGCGTGGATTCCAGAGTGGCCGATGGAAGTGAAGGAGGTGAAGGGCGAAGTGTCTAGTGTCTCAAGGTGAGACTAGGCAAAACCCTTGCTCGGAGATAGGGATTACCAGAGTAGTCGACGCACCGAACCGTCAGTTCCCTTGCCGTTCGTCGGGTACGGCAAGAAGCGGTAGGGAGACTTCCTTGTTCATCAACGTCTGTGTTTTTCACAAACGCACGGTGATGGCCTTCACTTCGGTATACAGTTCAAGCGTGTCGTGACCCATGTCCCGTTCCCAGCCGGATTGTTTAGACCTCCGACGGCAGTGCGGCATCCCGAGGATATTGCTTTCCACATCGGCGTCTTTGCGCAGGATGTTGGGCGACTTCCCTCCAAGCTCCAACGCGACCTTCTTGAGATTGCCTGCCGCCGAGCCAAGAAAGAGTTTCCCCACCTCCGTAGACCCGGTGAAAGCCACCATATAAGAACTGACTGGGGATGAATCGAGGCCACCATGGAAATCAGGAAGACGGGCAGCGTTCTTTTCTGGTAGACTCCCACCGTCACAACGATGGATGGAGGAGTCACGAGTGGAACACAATCTTCCCCTGAAAGCCCTGGAGGCGCTGTCGCAAGGCGACCGTAACAAAGCCGTCGATCACGTTCAGACAGAGAAAAACCTGAGCCGTGAGGATGCGAGAGAGGTGGTCGCAAGCTTTATTCTTTCGCAGCCTTCTCTGCAAGCGGCCATGAGACTGAAGGAGAGTCGAGCGGAGACCAAATGGGGCCTCATGCGTTGGCTGATCCTGTTCCAGGCGATCGCCGTTGCTGTTGGGTACTTCCTCTTATTCCGAGATCAGTGGTGAGCCGACTTGCCGCGTGCTGCAGTGAGAGAGATCGTCCTCACGCGTATGGTCGTTCCCTCCCCACCGATTGATTGAGACGCCCTGCTCTTTCGCTCCGGCTTCGATTTCTCAGTACCCCTGTATTTGATCACTGGCCACCAGTGTGTCTTGCTAACGTGGCATAACGCCACAGCGACCGGTGTCAAGATGTTCGATAGTCGACACGCGACGGTATTAACGACGTGCCCGAAGCTTCTCCCCCTTCGCTGCTGAGACTGTTTTTCTCACAATTCACCAAGGTTCCATGGTGCACATTACGGCTGCCACCTCGAGAGCAGTGACCCCCGGAAGGGCACTAGCAATCTCTCCCTCTGTTCTGGTTAAGTAATGCCGTTTACAATGGATACTTCTGCTGAAGGGGGAACCCTGTCCAGCTGTCCTCCGAGGGACTGAAGAAAGCTGTAGGTATGCGGATGCAGATCTTCAGAGGCGACCCGATGTTTTCCCGACACATCCCCTTAACAAACATGAGCAAGGAGGCGTCACATCCGTAGGCCCGGATGCTGCAGCCATAACTTTTGATTCCTTTACATTGCGGGCGCGCCCGTAACGGCCTGGTGGTTTCATCCATGATGACTCGAACGAAGGATGTGGTGTTCGATCTATCTGGTTTCGGGTACGAGGTGCGACCGATTTGCCAGAGACGAATCCTGTTTTAGTATGAGGTAGGGGAAGGATTGCGGAACGGCAAGTGAAGGGATTACCATCGACCCGTTCTACTTAAGAAGAGCCGTGAACCAAGAGACGTATACCAGGGGTATGATGATCAGGGCAATGGACAAAATGTGGGGGTACGCGAGGGCATTTGTCCAGTGCTCCGTGATCGCAATAGAGGCACAATGGGTCTGACGCGGATGCACCATACGCTCAGTAAGAGCCATGCGATGGCTGATCGTACGACAACGGTGAACCGCCTGGAAGAGGTGGTGTCGACATCGGAGGAGTTCGATCAGATCGTTTTGCAGGCGTTGCCGATTCTCTTGGATCGGGCGACGGGGTATACGAAACGGTTCTTACGAGAGACCGGACAATGGAACGACGATATCGAGCATGAGAAGTTTGCGCTGCGGTGGGGCTCGGAATATCTGGAACGGTTCCGTATGTGCGGACGCAGCGAAGTTCCCTGTCGACCGTTGTTTTTGTTCGACTCCCTGGTGGCCAAACAGCACAGCAAGCCGGAGCCGTTTTGTTACCATCCGGACTTACTGAGGCCGCTCGGACGATTTCTCGACGGGCTTGTAGCGCGGGCGGTCGTCAGTCGTGACGCGCTGATCGCGTTATATCGTCACTCCTATGGATGGGGTCCGGGGGAAGTGATCGCGGTGACCGGACTCAATGGGTTGGAAAGCCAGCGTATCTATAAAAACTTTCGACGGTGGCGTGAGAGCGGATGGCAGCGGACGATGAAAGAAATGGGCCTGACCAATACCGAGCTCACGGAGCTTGGGAATCAGCAGCAGCGCCATCGACAACGGTTCAATGGCGAGGCTGAGCGGCTCATCCGAGTCGCGCAGGCGCATTACCGAAAAAGTGAGCCGGATCATTATCCCTGTCTTTCACGATCTCAATGGGCGGACATGTTTGCGCAAGGGTACGGCTGCGATTATCGGATCTGGCACCTTGCACTCTGTCTCGATTGCATGCAAACGGCCTGGGGGCTCGGAACCGGCGGATCGGCTGCCGGAGAAAAACCGCGCCTGGAGTTGCAGGTGCGTCCCTAAGAGGGCTCGCCTCATCCCCTGCGTGGGCGTGAGCATGCGATGTGAGATAGGAAACGAAGGAGGAGGATGAGCATGAGTCAGGAAGAAGATGTGGATACATATCGGTCGCGACTCCTTGAATCGCTGAGTGAACGATCCGACCGATCGAACCGAGATGCCTCGGATCCCATTCAGGTGTATGTCAACGAGCGTCGTGTGGGAGAGCTTGAGGGGACGGGGCTCGGTGCGCGGCTGCATGTGCAGTGTGTCGATCACATCGACATGGTGTATCTCCGCACTGAAGAGGGCATTCTCCTGGGGGGACTGACTGCGCCGGAATCCGGGTTTAGGACGGACCGTGTCCGCCTTTCGTCCGATACGGTCGAACTTTGTGTGCACAACGCGGGGCAAGGGGGATCGCTCAGCGCGGTGTTCATTCCCGCCGCAAGTGTGTGGAGTCGAGCCTGGAAGACCCTTGCAGGTCTCGCCGACAGGCTGACGGTCCGAGGTCCTGAGCCGGCGCTCGGATATGGCATGCGAGCCGTCGTCTTTGCGCAAGCGTTGACGGCGATCGCGGTCGTCGGGCTGGTGGCCGACCGAATGACAATCTGGACGACTTCAGACCGCACGTCCACTCCGGTTCTCCAGACGGCAGCGCTTCCTATGGCCTCGATTGCGGGAGCGACAAGACTCGAACAGCAGCTGGATGAGCTGGCACGGATGCAGGCGAAAGTTGAGGACGTGCTCGGGTCGCAACAGAAAGGCATGGCGCAGTTGCACCAGGCAATGGCCAAACTGTCGTCGACGCAAGAGACTCTCGAGTCCAATGTGCTGACTGTCAAGGAAGAGAAAGAAGAGATCGAAAAACGGTTGGAGACGGTCAGTCGTGAGACTGATCATCGCCCGACGCGTCAGATTGCGAGTCGAGGTCGAGGCGAGCAAGAGCAATTGGAAGCCGCCATCAAGAATCTCACGGCAGACAATGATCGTCTCTCCAAAGAGGTTGTGAGCTTAGAGGAACATAATCAGGCGCTCAAGACCAAGCTACAGGCGACGGTCATGGCTGCATCCAGATCGGTGGATCCAGGCCCCGAGCGTCTCTTGAAAATGGCTGACAGCCTCCAGGCGACGCAGCAGCAGGCTCCGTTCTTATTCTGGGTGACCTTCAGTGATGGAACCAGTCAAGAAAGCATCGACAAGTGGGTTCATGAAATAAAAGGGTATAAAGGAGCGCTCAACGAAGGCTGGCAGGAAGTACGGATTGTTCCTCCCGCCGTTCCGCCCGATCGCTTCTTGGAGCAGATTAAAGGGGACAAAATCGTCAAAGCTGCGAGGATCGGTCAGTAACGACAGAGTTTGTGAGAGGAGCGTTCCTTCCGTGACGATTGTGTTGAGCGCCGTAATGCATTGCAACCTTGATCGTAACGGGATCTTCCCCTCGCCCTTGTAGTGCGGTCAGTCTATTCTTCAATCACAGACAAGCAAGCCGATGTGTACCGCAGCATCTCATGTGTACGAATTTCCGATATCGTGGTTGCGTGAAAACCATGAAGGCTGCGGCGAGTCAAGCGACCTCGATTGGACATATTTTCGTCTCCTTCGAGATGTTTTGTCCGTTGAGTGACGCACGAGGGGTTAGTAGCATACAGCATGATGATCGTGAATGGAGGCGAAACAGACAATAGACAGGCGAGAGTCAACATCCGACTCATCGGAACAGTCTCGCATTCATCTGATGACATGGCGATTGCTACCGAACGGCTCACCTAAATCGAAATCAACAAACTAACGACTGCTGAATAAGGCGGTCGACACGAGAACAAGAAAGGAAGGCTCATGAGAATCGCACAAGTAGCTCCATTATGGGAAAGTGTCCCGCCCAAGCTGTACGGGGGAACGGAACGCATTGTGTCGTATATCACGGAAGAGTTGGTGGCCATGGGGCATGACGTGACGCTGTTTGCCAGCGGTGATTCAGAGACCGCCGCGCGACTCGAAGCCATCTGCCCACAAGCCCTTCGCTTGAATACCGGAATTTTCAACCGAGACGCTCCGATGATGATGCTGCAGGAACGGGCTCTCGGAGCGGCGAGGGGATTCGACATCATCCATTCGCACCTGGATTTCATCGGATTTCCGCTGGCACGGAGGAATACCGTTCCGGTTGTGACGACGTTGCACGGACGCCAAGATCTTCCCGAACTGGAGCCGGTCTTCCGAGAGTTTTCAGACATGCCGTTGGTCTCCATTTCGGATGCCCAGCGAAAACCATTGCCGTGGGCCAATTGGGCGGCGACCGTCTATCACGGTCTTCCTCGCAATCTCTACACGTTTCATCCTCAAACCCAAGGGTACCTGGCCTTTCTCGGACGAATTTCCCCTGAAAAACGTCCGGATCAAGCGATTGAAATCGCAAAGCGGACCGGCATCCCCTTACGGATTGCGGCCAAAGTCGATCCTGCCGACCAGAACTATTTCGAAGCCGAAATTGAGCCGTTGCTCAACCATCCTTTGATTGAGTTCATCGGAGAGATTTCCGACGCCGAGAAGGACGAGTTTATCGGCAATGCGATGGCATTGGTATGCCCCTATGATTGGCCCGAACCCTTCGGGTTGGTGTTGATCGAAGCCCTCGCCTGCGGAACACCGGTGGTCGCCTACCGACGCGGGTCGATTCCGGAAATTCTCACCCCTGGAGTCACCGGGTTTATTTGCGAGACGGTTTCGGAGATGGTGGACGCAGTTGGGCAGGTCTCGCTCATCGATCGGCGACGTTGTCGGGCGGACTTTGACGAACGGTTTACCGCGGATCGCATGGCGCGTGATTATGTGGCGCTCTATGAGCGTCTCCTTGAAGGCGAGGCGGTTCAAACGATGCCCAGCTTTTCCTCAAGGCAGTTGAATAACGGAACCTTGTAAGACACCACCGCGTACGATTGTGAAAGAGGCTAACATGTCTGAAGTGGCTGCTGATTCGCGTGAGGCTGATTCTAAAACGAGCCGGCCTCGCGGCTGGGAATTACTTAAAACCAAAGACTTTGGGTTCTTATTCGCCGGGCAGACGATCTCGCAGATCGGTGACAGTTTAAATAAGGTCGCATTGCTTTGGTTTGTGTACGAGATGACCGGGTCGGCGCTCAAAATGACGGTGGTCGGACTGCTCCAGACCCTGCCACCGTTGCTGTTCGGACCATTGATCGGTGTCTATCTGGATCGTGTCCGAAAGAAACCGGTGATGATCTGGGTGGATCTTCTCCGAACGCTGATGGTTCTCTTGATTCCGGTGCTCTATGCGACGGGTGGTCTGACACTTGATCGACTCTACGTGCTGGTGTTTGCGACCGCGATCTTTTCCACCATGTTCGGCCCAGCTTTGACGTCTGCGGTCCCTCTGATCGTGCCGAAAGAAAAGCTGATCACGGCCAATGCGTTACTGCAGACGACGACCAACGTCGGGCTTCTTGTCGGGCCCGCCGTCAGCGGGTTGGGAATCGCGCTCATCGGAGCACAGAACGTGCTCTATGCTGACGCCGCGACGTTTTTTATCTCCGCATTATGCCTGTTCCCTATTCGAATGCATGAAACGCTTGATCACTTGCGCACCGCGAACAAAGGGTTGACGGAAGGCATCGCCAACGATTTGGTGGCGGGTTTCCGCTTCGTCTTCGTCGAGCAGAAGACCGTCATGCTCTTGATGTTGACGGCGACGTTGTACAGTGTCGGGATCAGCGCATTCGTGTTTCTGCTGCCGGTTTTTGCCAAGGAAGTACTTGGCGTGGGGCCGATTCAGCTTGGATGGCTGTGGTCGGCGCTCGGAGTCGGGATGTTGCTGGCATCCCTTGCCCTCACCTCGGTCAATCAGGGCGACGTTCCATGGCGGTTGCGGTTTATGTCCGGGGCGTTGGCGGTCGGCGGCCTGGCTGTCGCAGCGCTCGGATTCCTGGATACGCCCGTTATGGCCGGAGCGCTGATCGCGGTGATCGGAGGCAGTACGGCCATGTTTACCCCGTTGGTATGGACGATGCTTCAAGAATTGACGCCGACACATCTTCTTGGGCGAGTCTTTACCAGCTTTGCAACGGGAGGCATGGCATCATCGATGGCCGGAATGGCCGGTTTTGGATGGGCGGCCGACACCATCGGTCCTGCCGCCAGTTTAACAGGGATTAGCCTGATTCTTCTTCTGACGGCTGCGACTGCATGGCTGTTCAGTTTCTATAAGTCGCACGCACAAAGCCTGACGGTTCCCACGTCCGGCTCCTTTGTGTCTCAACCAAGCGTTGCCCAATCGTAGTTCCATCACTACAGTTTACTTGTCGGACAGATCCGAGCCTCTACCGATGGTGGAGGCTCGGAATGTCAAGGAGCTGTCGAAGGCCTCTGCGAGCGGCGAGCAGATGACAGGCTATCTGCAGCAGAGTACAATGCTTTGGCAAACGCAACATCAGATACTCGCTAGGGAGGAATTCGTGCGATGACCACGTCGTCACGAGGGTTGATCGTTCTATGGGTGAGTCTACTCTTACTAGGGCCGGGAGGTGCGCGTCCCGCGATTTCTGAATCGCAGGAGAAGGACAGCGTGCCGGAGAAACCGGCTCCACGACCTCAGCAACCCCCGACTGCTTCCGACAACCAGTCCGCTCCGCAGAAGCCGTCAACGGAATCAAAGCCATCTGCCCCTCCGCCGAAAGCGGATACGTCGACCGATCACAAAGAGAATGCGCCGGAGAAACCTGCTTCACGCCCAAACCAATCTTCGACCACCGCAGATAGTCCGCCACCGCCTTCTAAACCGGCAACTGAGCCAAAAGCTCAGGAAAAGGACAATGGGTCAGAGAAGCCGGCTCCACGGCCTCAGCCGCATCCTGTCCCTCCCAAATCACCTGAATCCAAAACGCCTCCTCAAGCCGCTCCTCCGACGAAGCCCGAGGCTCCGCCTCCGCAGGCCGATCACGATGCGAAAGAGAAAGAGCCGGCCGTCAAGAAGCCGCTGGGCTCGCTGATCCTCTCAGTCAAGCTTGCGCTCTTGGGAGATGCGCGGTTCTTCCACTATGAGATTGAGGCGGAAGACGATCAGCAAACGATCACTCTGACCGGTCGCGTGGTGAGCGACGAGCACAAAGCGGCTGTGATAGAGCTTGCCCAGACGGTTCCTGGGGTCAAGGCCGTCGTCAACAAGCTCACCGTTGAGAAGGATTTGGCGAAAACACTGTCGAGGAAACAGGACGATATCTTGACGGGCTTGATCAAAGAACGTTTTGCCAAGAGCGCCACCGTGAAAGCGGCAAATTTCGAGGTAAAAACGGAAGATGGAATCGTTCAACTCACCGGCGCCGTGCGATTCCAAGTCATTGCGTTCGAGGCTGCGGAGATGGCTCGGCAAGTGCCGGGAGTGCGCGCCGTCAATACTGAGAAGATACGGCTGGAGGGTGAGAGCTGATGCAGGGTTGCCCAGGCCCTTCGGTCGGCTACTCTTCTGCCGCAGCGGAGAAAGCGGACAGCGTCGCGAGTGGGGCTTCCCCTTTGCTCCTCTCCCGTGATTTTGGGCTGGTCTGGACCGGGCAACTCATTTCTCAAATCGGAGACGGTGTCTCCCGGCTTGCCCTCCTCTGGTTTGTCTACGCCGT
Source organism: uncultured Nitrospira sp. (assembly GCA_902500705.1). Taxonomy (GTDB): domain Bacteria; phylum Nitrospirota; class Nitrospiria; order Nitrospirales; family Nitrospiraceae; genus Nitrospira_D. The sequence continues at coordinate 9,492 of CABVRR010000060.1, read as the reverse complement.
CACCGGCTCACCGCTCAAGACATCCATCATCGGGTTGATCCAGACGATCCCGCCCATAGTTCTTGGCCCTCTCATCGGCGTGTATGTCGATCGACTTCCTAAAAAGCTCATCCTGATTACCAGCGATGTGCTGCGGGCGATCTTGATCGGATTGATCCCCTGTCTCATTCCCGTCGAATCTTTTACAGTCTCGGTGTTGTATCTGCTGGTCCTCTTGCACGCGATCGCCACGGCGGTTTTTGGTCCGGCGTTGACCGCCGCGATTCCGGCCCTTGTTCCGAAAACAAAATTTACGGCGGCCAATGCGCTGCTGCAAGGCACCACGAGTCTCGGCATTATTTTGGGGCCGGCGGCAAGTGGGTTGGGCATTGCTGCGTATGGATCACAAGAAGTCTTATGCATCAATGCCGTGACCTATATGTTGTCTGCCGCCTGTCTCGCGCTGGTTCGTTTTCGACATGTACGTGCAGCGACTCCCGAGTCTAAGTCGACCATCCTGCAAGACCTGGTCGAAGGGTTCCGATATAGCGTGAAGGTTCAGCCGACGATATTACTCTTGACCGGTACCGCCGCGCTCTATACCTTCGGCACAAGCGCGTTGACGGCTCTGTTTCCGGTCTTTGCGCGAAAAATGTTGGGCCTCGGCCCGGTCGAAGTTGGGTATTTATGGTCGGCGCTTGGAGTCGGGCTGTTGGCAACCTCGATCGGACTCCTGTGGGCCACGGATTGGACGATCAAGGATCGCATGCGTTTGATCATGGGGACGAGTGTATTGAGCGGATTGGCGCTCTGTGCCTTAACTTGGGCGCCAGACCCCTATCTGGCGGGATTGTTCATGGGACTCATCGGCTGCGGCATGGGAGCATTTACGCCGATTGCCTGGGGCCTTATCCAAGAGCTTGCCCCGAGTCAGATGGTTGGGCGGGTGTTGGGCCTGTATGGGACCGGGGCCATGACCGCTGCAATCGCAGGCATCTCTGCCTTCGGATGGATTACGGAACAGCAAGGGCCGGAAACCGGCCTGCTTGGGATCGGCGCGATATTATTGCTGACGGCATTGGTCGCCACGCGAATGAGTCGAGCGACGGCCGTGTCATAAAGGAACCTGTTCATGAACGATGTGATTCGATGGAACGATCAATATTACATCCGAGCCTCATCCGCATTGGCGGATGATCGCACGCAAGTGCTGAAGCAAGGCGAAACATTCGCCGTATTCGATCGATATGGCGACATTCACGAAGTGTTGCCGGGTCCGCAGGGGCTCTATCACGAAGGGACGCGGTTTCTCTCGCGATTTGAGTTGTCGCTTGGTCTGCACAAACCCATGCTGCTCAGTGCGTCCGTGAAGGAAGACAATGCGTTGTTCACGGTCGATATCACCAACACGGACTTCACGCTCAACGGGAAACGGCCGGTGACACGCGGGACGCTTCACATCTGTCGGACTCGCTTTCTCTGGCAAGGCACTTGTCACGAGCGCATCTGTGTGCAGAACTACGGAATGATCAAACTCCCTCTTTCGTTCACCCTGACGATCGATGCAGATTTTGCCGATCTCTTCGAGGCAAGAGGCCATCATCGGCCTCGTCGTGGGCGCCGACTGACCACCGTTCGTTCAAAAAACGGACTGGTGTTTGGGTATACAGGGCTCGATCGCACGATTCGCCGCACCCGTATTCGATGTTCGCCGGCGCCGAAACAGGTGACGTCCAAGGGGTTCAGCATCGACACGACGATCCCTCCGCATACCAGTAAGGTATGGGAGATCGCCATCTCCTGCGAAATCGAGCCGCAACCGAATCGAGTTTTTCTCTCCTACGATCGCGCTCAGCATGAGGCGAATCGGGCATTGCAAAAATCAAAAACCCTTGATGCTCATGTCTATACGTCCAACGAGCAGTTCAACGACTGGTTGAACCGGTCCATCGCCGATCTCCACATGTTGATCTCGGAGACGCCGCACGGACCGTATCCCTATGCCGGAGTTCCCTGGTTCAGCGTCCCGTTCGGCCGAGACGGGATCATTACGGCGCTGCAGATGCTCTGGATGAATCCTGCTCCTGCGCGAGGGGTTCTCGGGTATTTGGCCGCGACGCAGGCGACGGAGGAACGTCCGGAGCAAGATGCAGAGGTCGGCAAAATTCTGCATGAAACGCGACAGGGTGAGATGGCGGCGCTGGGGGAAGTCCCATTCGGGAAATACTATGGTAGCGTCGATGCCACGCCGCTGTTCATCCTGCTGGCCGGGGCCTACTACGAGCGGAGCGGCGACCTCCGCTTTATCAAATCGTTGTGGCCGCATATTCAGCGGGCATTGCACTGGATCGATCGGTATGGGGATCCGACTGGGTCGGGATTCACCACCTATGCGCGACAATCTCCCAGCGGCCTCGTGCATCAGGGATGGAAAGACTCGCACGACTCTATTTTTCATGCCGACGGGACGGCTGCAGAGGGGCCGATCGCACTCTGTGAGGTTCAGGCATACGTGTACCGGGCCAAGCGAGCCGCGGCGGATTTGGCGGGGGTACTGGGGGAAGTCGATCATGCTGCCGCGCTCATCTCGGAGGCTGATTCCCTTCGGGTACGGTTTGAGCGAGCATTTTGGTGTGAAGAGCTGAACTCGTATGCCTTGGCGTTGGATGGACGTGGGCGTCCCTGTCGTGTTCGTGCATCGAACGCGGGTCATTGTCTGTATGGAGGCATAGCAGGGAAAGAACGAGGAGGGCGTACGGCAGGTGCGCTGTTACGGGAAGAGTTTTTCAGCGGGTGGGGCATCCGAACGCTCGCGACGTCAGAGGTGCGGTACAACCCGATGTCATACCACAATGGATCGGTCTGGCCTCATGACAACGCCATCATTGCGGCTGGAATGGCGGCCTATGGTGATAAGCAAGGGGCGATAAAGGTCCTAGCCGGACTCTTTGATGCCAGCTTGTTTCTCGATCTCCATCGGCAGCCGGAATTGTTCTGTGGATTTTCCAGACGTCCCGGTGAAAGTCCGACGCTCTATCCGACCGCCTGCTCGCCGCAAGCCTGGGCCGCCGGGGCCGGGTTTCAGGTGCTTCAAGCTTGCCTGGGATTACAGATCAATGCGCCTCAACGCCTCGTAAGTTTTGACCGTCCGGTGCTTCCGCCGTTCCTTGAACGGGTCGAAATTCGAAACCTCTCGGTCGGAACCGCGCGTCTTGATCTCGTCCTTGATCGTCATGAGAGCGAAGTGGCGGTCAGAGTCGCCCGCCGAGTCGGCGACGTTGAAGTCGTTCTTACCGTGTAGGTCTGATTTCATCGTGCGTGTCCTCGTTCCGGCGCCAACCCACTTGTAGGGAAAATGGATCGTATTCAGTACGAGGTCGTGAAGCCGTCCCCAAGCCTGTATGCGTATTGAAGAATGACAGACAGCAAGAAACATACACGAGAGCGTGATCGGCCGCTTCTTCAACCGATCGTCGAGCCGTTTCAGAATTTTTTTCACGCTGAGGCGGCTGGCGGCATTCTCTTGCTTGCCGCGACATTCATCGCGATGAGTTGGGCAAATTCTCCCTGGGCAGAAACCTACGATGCGTTGTGGCGTACCCCCGTCAGCGTGGCGTTCGGGTCTCAGGTGCTTCAGAAAACGCTGCTGGAATGGGTCAACGATGGCTTGATGGCCATGTTCTTCTTCGTCATTGGCCTGGAAATTAAGCGAGAAATCTTGGTCGGAGAATTGGCGACATGGAAGCAAGCGGCGTTGCCGCTGGCCGCCGCCGCCGGGGGGTCCATCCTTCCGGCAGTGCTCTACGCGGTATTCAATACCGGCCTGGACGGGGCGAAAGGCTGGGGAATTCCCATGGCAACCGACATTGCTTTCTCCTTAGGAATTCTTTCACTGTTGGGGGCTCGTGTTCCTCTGGCGCTCAAAGTGTTTTTGACTGCGTTAGCCATAGCAGACGATCTCATGGCGGTGTTGGTGATCGCGTTGTTCTACACGTCGACCATTTCCTGGGGGAGTCTGGCGATCGGAGGGGTCTTCCTCATATTGCTGATCGGCGCAAACTGGGCGGGAGTTCGACACCCACTGGTCTATTCAATCCTGGGAATCGGAGGGCTCTGGTTCGCCTTTCTCCTCTCCGGTGTGCATGCGACCATCGCGGGTGTGATCGCGGCCATGACGATTCCCGCCCGTCCACGATTGACGGAACTCGAATTTCTTGAGAAAGGCAGAGCGCTCCTCACTCGCTTCGAGCAAGCGGTGTCGCCTGAACAACCCTCCTTAGCCAACAAGGAGCAGCATCAAATTGCCCGACGCATGAAAAACGTCGTGACGCACGTCGAGACGCCGTTGCAACAATTGGAGCATGTCCTTCATCCGTGGGTGACGATCGTGGTCATGCCGGTGTTTGCCTTGGCCAACGCCGGAGTGATGCTCGACGCGAATATTCTTGCGACACTGCTCAATCCGGTGGTCTATGGCGTGTGTTTCGGCCTGCTCCTCGGCAAACCAGTGGGCATTCTGTTGTCGACGTGGATGGCGATACGGTGTGGCCTCGCGGATCTTCCCGAAGGCGTCTCGTGGTCTCAATTAGGAGCGGTCGGCGTCCTTGCAGGGATCGGCTTCACGATGTCGTTGTTCATTTCCGATTTGGCCTTCGGCCATGGCCCATTGCTGCTGTCGGCCAAGGCAGGAATTCTCATTGCCTCTATGATGGCGGGTGTGACAGGGTGGCTGTGGTTGAAGCAGAGTCTCACTGGACGAGAGCAGGCATCCTGATCGTCAGCAAGGCTTTTACTCGACGGCGCTCTAATCAATAGGGTTCAGGATGACGAGGACGTCTCCTTTCTGAAATCGCAAGCCCGCATGAATCTCCCTCACCGAGAGAATGGCATTCCCACGATAGACCCTGAGCACGAACGACGGTTTGAGCTCCTCGGCCGTTTTGCCGACTTCCTCGTCCTGAACTGCTCGTTCGGTCAGATTGACCCGCCCGCC
>CABVRR010000060.1:0-4420 GCA_902500705.1 uncultured Nitrospira sp. | reverse complement strand
GTGCAGTTGCCTTGAATCGCGACCACCCCGCAGCCGGTCGCCGCACAGGCTCTGCTCTCATCATGTTCGATCACGATGATCTTCGCCGGGTCGGTTCCTTTGGCCAGAAGTTCTTTCACCGCCGCGGCTCCCGTATTGCCAAAGCCGCAGACGATGATATGTTCGTGAAGACCGGCCTTCAACGTAGCCATACGGTAATCCTCCATGTAGCGGCGAATGACGAGTTGGTAGGCCGTTCCCAAGAACAAGAGCCAGATGGCGATCCGTGCCGGTGTCACCACGAGGGCGTCGATGAGTCTGGATCGAGGAGTCACCGGCGTGATGTCGCCGTAGCCCACCGTGCTGATCGTGATCATCGTGAAATACACGACGTCGCTGAACGACATCTCGCCGTCGTGGTGATCAACCAATCCGTCGCGATCAAACCACATGACGGTGATGACGACACCGATGAGCACGGTGACGATCCCCAGGCGCCACAGCAGTTGTCTGAACGGGAGCAGGTCAGCGGGAGTATGAAGAATGCGGGCCGTGCTTGGTCGAGAGGCTGGTGTTGGCATGACGCAGCACAGTAACAATCTTCCTGCATTCAGTCAAAGTCAGTGCATGGGCGGAGTGGATTGAGTTGGGCTAGGGAGAGGAGTTGTCACTCGTTTTCAATCTACTATACGATGTTGTCCGTTCGGATAATCCAGGTCCTGATGGTTCTCGTGATGATTCCCTTGGTCTATCCGAACACCGGCTGAAGCTGGCTGTGTGCCGACGCATTTTGTAGAAGGAGTGCGAATCCAATATGACCGCCCTGGGTCAGAAGCAGAACAACAGTCAGACGGCTGGAGCCGTTCGCATTGCATTGGCGATCGGGATTCTGATGCTCGGTGTCGCCGTACTCAGTCCGTTTGTGTCTCCGCTGCTCTGGGCAGGGGTGCTCTGTTACGCGTTGAACCCGGTCTATGCATGGTTGGTAGCCGTCAGCGGTGGACGGCGTGCTCTGTGTGCGTTGGTCATGTGCGTGATCCTGACCGTGGGGATCATCGCCCCGGTTGTCTATCTCTCGCTGATCGTCGCAGAAGATGTGACTGAAACGTATCGCACACTGGTTCTTTCACTACACGAGGAAGGCCAGCCGCTGTTCGAGGAATGGCGAAAGTATCCGATTCTAGCCGCCCCGGTCGAAGCGCTGGAGAATCTGGAGCGCGTGACCGGCACGAATCTGCGGACGAGTCTCGTCGAGAATTTGACGAATCTTGGAAGGCTGCTCGTCGAGCAGCTGACGAAGTTGGTGTCTCATGTGCTCTACGTCCTTGTGCAATTAGCCATGATCCTGTTGTGCGCCTTTTACTTCTTCCGTGACGGGGATGCGTTGATCGAATGGTTGCGACGCATTGTAGTGATCGCACCGGAACGGCAACAGTTGTTGGTCGCGCGCTTCGACGATGTCATCAAGGGCACGGTGTACGGCAATACCATCATTGCGCTATTGGAAGGAGTAACGGGTGGGATTGCTTTCTGGTTCGTCGGGCTCCCTTCTCCGGTCCTTTGGGGAGCGATCATGGCGATTCTTGCCTACCTCCCATTAGTGGGCGCCGGTCTGGTTTGGGTTCCCGCTGCCGGCTATTTGGCCTGGCAGGGAGCCTATGGAAGAGCCCTGCTCCTAATCGGCTTCGGAGTCGTCATCGCAGTTCTGGATTATCTGATTCGAAATATCGTCGTCGGCGGTCGGTCGAATCTCCACACCGTGCTGGTGTTCTTTTCCGTGTTGGGTGGCCTCCAATTGTTTGGGTTAGTCGGAATCGTGGCGGGGCCGTTGGTGGTTGCCGTAGGCATCACTGTCGTCGACATATGGAGAACAGAGCCGACTCTGCACGACGCTTCTTCGTCGAACGAATAATGCAGGCAGCCTATCAACGGCTGATTGTTGCCTTGTTCCGGAGCCGGTGGTGCGTGGAAATGTAGAAGACAACGGCGTAGGCACATCTTGTGGTGCTTCAGCGCCGCCGAGCCTGGGCGGCTGAAGCTGAGCCTCAGCCCCGAGGTGTCAGGACGATGTGACGATTACGGTGTGGGTGGAGACGCAGATGTCATAATCGTCAGATTGCCATCCTTGATGTGAATGTCGCGCTGAGCATGGGGGACCTCAATGCCGTGCTCGCGGAATTTCCGACTGATGGCGTAGTTCAACTCACTTCGAAGGACGCCGGGGCGATCCGTGTAGTCGCGTGTCCATACCCTCAATATGAAATGTAAGGCACTCTCTCCAAACTCCTGAAACAGGACATCAGGTTTGCTGTCCTTCAGCACGCCATGGTGATTCGTCGCAACCTCCAATAAAATTCTTCGTACGTTCTCGGGATCTTCACGATGGGACACGTTGATTGGGAAATTGAACCGGACGTTTCTTGTCGTGTAGCTCCAGTTTGTGATCTTGGAGGAGATAAACTCCGAGTTGGGAACAATGATCGCGATGTTGTCGTTTGTGACCACGGTGGTGGCCCGTGCTGCGATATTGACTACATCTCCGCTCACAGGCCCGACTTCGATGCGGTCACCGATTTTGATCGGACGCTCAAAAAGAATAATGAGACCACTGACGAGATTGTTGGCAATGGTTTGTAAGCCGAAACCGACTCCGATCCCCAATCCGCCGGCCAGGACCGTAATGGTACTCAGGTCGATTCCGACCGTTTGGATGATCACGATAAACCCGATCGTCACGACCGCATTGCGAACAATCGTGCCCGTGGCTTGTCGGATGCCGATGTCGATTCGACTGTTGGCGAGCAACGTCAGGACGACCCAATCCTTGAGTTTTTTCGTCAACCACAGCATCAAGCCGAAAAGGAGCGTCAGGTATAAAAGCGTCCAGAGTGTCACCAGGGTTGTTCCAGCACTAAAAAGTGGAATGCTCAACCATCCTCTGATGGACTCCCATCCCTCATATAGCGTGTTCATCAACGTCTCTCCTCGTTCCGTCGAAACATGAGTCGTACAGGTCGCGGCATTGCCCTGAAGGCGATGGTCACGAATTATGCAGGCCGAAGCGGCCAGAAGATCGGGATCAACAGGGTCGCCAACAACCAGAAGAGAATGTTCAAGGGCGCCCCGACACGGACAAAATCGGCAAACTTATATCGGCCTGGTCCATAGATCAGCGTGTTCGTTTGATACCCCACCGGAGTCATGAAACTCGCCGAAGCGGCAAAGGTAATTGCCATCAAGAACGGACGGGGGTCCAGGCCCAGCGACTGGGCTGCGGCGATGGCAATGGGGGCAAGGAGCGCGGCTGTGGCGTTATTCGACATCGTTTCAGTCAGCAACGACGTCACCAAGTAAAATGCCGACACGAGTGCGACCGGGCCCCAGACTCCCACCGTGGCGATCAGCCACGTGGACAGCAAGGCGGCGGCGCCGGTCTTTTCCAAGGCGATTCCCAGCGTAAGCACACCGGCCAGCAGAAAAATAATTCTCCATTCGACGGCCTCATAGGCCTCTTGCATGGTCAGGCAGCCGGTCAACACGAGCAGGACGCACCCGGAAATGGCGCTGACCACAATGGGAACGAGGTTCAGCGCAGCAGCTCCGACCACGCCAATGACGATGGAGAGGGCGATCAGAAGCTTCTGGGTTCGAAACGTCGGCAGCATGTCGGAGATCATCACAAAGGCGGGACTATCACGAAGGCGAGACAAGGAGTCTTTTCGAACTTTGATCAGCAGCACATCGCCGCCACGCAAGGTACGGGTGTTCAGATTATCGTGGACCACGGTTCCATTGTGTCGGACGGCTAAGACGGTCGCGCCGAAGTTATCTCGAAATCTGATTCCTTTCAGGGATCGCCCGTCCAATACGGAATAGGGAGCAATGACCGCTTCGATCAGTTGCGTGTGATCGGATTCCAAATCCTTATCGCGCCATTTCATTTCGGGTTGGAGCGCGATTCCGACCCGTTCCTGCAGGCGCTTGATCTTGGCGACGTTGCATCGGACGAGCAGGACGTCCCCCGCTTGCAGGACGGTGAGGGGGTCAGGAGACAGCAATTTTCCGGCGCCGCGACGAACCTCCAGAATGTCGAGCTCGACATCTTTCACTAACGGACACTCCGCAATCGTGGTGCCGACGGACTCCGCATCCGGGAGCAGGACGATCTCCGTCAGGTACTCATCCATGCTGAAGTGTTGAGTCAGGTCGCTGGCCGCTCGCCGGTCCGGGATCAGGCGTAAGCCGACCACCAGCATGTACACGGTCCCTGCGGCGAAAAAGACCAAGCCCAGCGGCGTCATTTCGAACATGCCGAGCCCCGGCTGTCCATATCGCTCGGCGATGGAACTGACGAGAATGTTGGTCGAAGTGCCGATCAGGGTGCAAACGCCGCCGAACATGGAGGCAAAGGACAACGGCATCAGAAGCTTCGAAGGGCCGA
>CABVRR010000059.1 GCA_902500705.1 uncultured Nitrospira sp. | reverse complement strand
TTCAAACACTACACCCACGAGTCGGCTATTTGGGGGGAACAGGATTTTGGCGAAGTGGGTGACTCGTCTGAATATTCAGCGTAATCGCAGCTGACTGGCCCTACTCATTGCTGACTGCTGTAGCAGGGGCAGATTCCCTATCGATCAATCTCAGAATACGCTCATGGCGGCGAGTGAGGAAGGTTGTTTTGCGTAACGGATCGTATCGGCGCGGCGACGGTAGGATGGCTGCCAGCCAGGCGGCTTCGTCGGGCGTCAGCTCATCAGCTGACTTCTCAAAGTGATGACGAGCTGCGGCCTCCGCGCCATAGACGCCCTGTCCCCATTCGGCGACGTTGAGATAGAGCTCAAGAATACGCTTTTTCGTCAGATGTTGTTCGAGGGAGCGCGTAATCAGAGCTTCTCGTGCCTTTCGAAACAAAGACCGCTCCGATGAGAGATAAAGATTCTTTGCCAGTTGCTGCGTAATGGTACTTCCGCCTCGCTTGAGTTCGCCCGCTTCGAGATTGTATTTGGCCGCTTCTTTAATCCCTTCCCAGTCGAATCCTTCGTGGGTAAAGAACGAGGCATCTTCTGCCGCCACGACCGCGCGGCGGAGGTGTGGGGAGATGCGTGAGAGTGGAACCCATGTCCACTGTCGCTCGCTCACGCGTCCTCGATCCTTCGCCTGCGTGTGTCGCGCGTCCATGAGAGCTGTCGATACCGGATTAGTTTGTGTGAGGAGTCCCACATCGGGAAGTGCAATGAGCCAACTCAGCGCGAGGCTGCCCGCAAGCAGTCCGAACAGCAGGGTGCTCCAGAGGAGAAGACGCGTTACTCGACGCCGACCGGTTGACTTGGGTGGAGGAGGATCGTATGTGTAGTGACGGAGAAAAGTCGGACTATGATTCGACTTCGGTCCGGAATCCATCAAACAGCCTAAAATATGAAAATCTTCGCCGCCGAGTTTATCAAAAGCTGTGTCTCGCCGGAACAATTTCCTTCCGGTCGTCTTCACGAGGTCGCGTTCGTGGGGCGCTCCAATGTAGGTAAATCATCATTGATCAATTCGTTGCTGAATCGTCGGGACTTGGCCAAAGTCAGCCGGACGCCTGGGAAGACGAGGGCTGTGAATGTGTTTCTGATCTCAACGTCAGACCCGGAGCTTTCGCAATTCCATCTCGTAGACCTTCCCGGCTATGGATTCGCCAAAGTGGCGAAATCCGTCCGCATCCAGTGGGGACCGTTGATGGAAGACTATCTCGTCGGTCGGGCCTCGCTGCTTGGGGTCGTGATGTTAGTGGACAGTCGGGTCGCGACTGAGCAGGATCGTCAGACGATCGCGTGGCTCCGTTCGATCAACCGAAATCCACTCGTGGTTGCAACGAAGGTCGACAAGTTGAAATCCGGCGAACGGATTCGTGTTCTGCGAGAGACGCATCGAGCTGTAGGACTCGCCGAAGAGGAGCAGTTGATTCCATATTCGTCGGTGACCGGGGACGGACGGGATCGGGTGTGGCGAGCCATTCGCGATCTAGCCGGAAGCCTTTGAGCGGACCGCACATAATCTCCGTCCACGTACGACGGATGTCGATTATCGCTGGGCGGTGGCCGCATTCGGCTGGAATTTGATCTCGATATAGGCTTTGTTCTTGAGATCCAGCAGCCACGACTGATACATCTCTTCGCTTTTCTGCTGATGGACCAGTTCTTGAATCTCCCGCCGCGCATCCTCATAGGCACGGAACTGTTTCGGCTTTCTGTCGTCCATGCGGATGATATGGATGCCCTCAGGACTCTCGATGATGTCGGAGATTCCGCCAGGCACTAAGTGCGCGACGGCCTGTTCGATGGTCGGGAGAAGTTCCCCCTGCCGAACTAATCCGAGTCGTCCCCCATGCAAGGAATTCGCGCCGTCTGAATACTGCATGGCAACATCTTCGAATTTCTCGCCTCGCTTCAAATCATCCATCGCTCGGCGGGCTTTGGTCAAGGCGTCGGCCACTCCGTCAGAGGAACGGGGGTGAATGATGATTTGGCTCAGTTGGTATTCCTCGGGAAGGGCAAACCGGTTTCGATGTGTCTGATAGAAGCGCTTGACCTCGGAGTCTCCGACGGTAATGTTGCCACGAATGTGTTGGTCCACGACTCTCATGAGCAGAAGCTGATCACGAACCGCCTGTATCTGGATCGGATCAGTGATGTCGAGGGAATTGCCTTGCCGCTTCATCTGTTCGAGGGCTTGCTTCACTTCCAGGTCCGATACCTCAACCCGCTTGGCTTTGGCTTCTTGTAATTGCAATCGGCGCTCGATGAGCTTCGTCAAGGTCATATATTCCGCTGTTTTCAATCGCTGAGCCAGGTCGCCTCCACGATGTTCGCGGGAAAGCCGTTCTTGCTCCGTTTCAAACTCACGGGTGACATCCGACAACATGATTAGGTCGGAGTTGACAATGGCGACGATGCGATCCTGGAGGTGAGCCTCGGAGAAGGCCGGCGGCCAGGTCAAGATCGTGAAGAGGGCGAACGATAACGCAAGAGGAACCGACCGATCTGATCCGGGCGATGCATGTCTCATGAGACCTTTATTTCTCGGCAACGGGTTCTGATCCATAATTGTACACGAAGGGGCGGGTGCGTGGATATCGAGTCAACGTCAGCGTTTGCCGGTATCCTCGGTGATATAGCGGGAGGCTTCGGCAAGGCGAACGGCAGCATTGGTGCGGATATCGGCGATGACCTCTTCGAATTGTTTCCGACGCTTATCCGCCAGTAATTCTTGGCGTAGCCGCTCCTGCTTCGCCAAGTCAACTTGGATGACGGCTTCATCGAGCGGGGTCAACAGGACCAGGTAATAGCCGTTGTCGGTCTTAATCGGCGCACTGACCATCCCGAGTTTCAGCGTGTGGATGACGGTATCGACTTCGGGGAGGACCAATCCTTTTCGGTATGGCCCCAGGTCGCCGCCTTTTGTTTTGGTCTTCTCATCAAGCGAGTATCGCTGAGCGAACTTGGTAAAACTTCCGCCGCGATTCACTTGTGCTTCAAGGTCTTTGGCGGCATACACATTGGGGAGCAGCATCAGCCAGACGTTGGCTTTTAAGGGGTCCAACAGTTCGCCGGCATGACGCTCGTAGTAGGCCTCGAGTTCGGCTTGGGTGAGTTCGACCTTGGATTGGAGCTTGTCTTTCAGTAACTCGTCGAGAATCAGCTGTTCTTTATACCGCTGGGTTTTATCTCGAATGGTATCGTCGTGGTCAAGACCTCGGCGACGGGCCTCCTGCATCAACAGCTCTCGCGTGATGAGTTCCTCCAGGAACTTTCGTTTTCCCCCGTCTTTCTCATAGCGGGAGCGCGTGGCCTTGGAGAGTTCGTCCCACCGAAGATTGAATTCGGTTTGGGTGATGGCTCGTCCATTCACCAGGGCGACGACCGGTTCTTCTTGTCGCTCGGTGCAGCCCGAAATCCACGGCCCGAGACCGACCGCGAGGGCGACAAGCAGTCCGGGCAGATACGATGTTTGGCCGAAGAGTAGGGTTCGGAAGAGCATCATAAGTCGTGGCACATGTGGATCTCGATTAGGAGGCAGTTGTTTCACGTTGGAAGGTCTTGGTATCACAGAGATCGAGGCTTTGCAAGATTGCATTGAGTTCTGAAAACAGCGACGGCCAGTCGCCATGCCGCATCTGGATTTCAAAGGCGGTGGGGCTCAGGAACCGCAGCCGCTTCTTGAGCTGGTCCATCAAGCGATGGATGGAGGCCTCAGGGATGACGGCCTTCTGGTGAAACACGACTTTGACCGTCTGGTCGTGCGACTCGATCGAGGTCAGACGAAGACGTTTGGCGTGGATTCGGAGCTGCATCACTTCAAGTAGCCGTTCGACCGGCTCCGGAGGGGGGCCGTAGCGATCTTGAATTTCCCCGTGCAACAGCGCCAGCTCCCCGACTTGGCTGCATGCCGTCAGCCGTTTATAGAGAGACAGGCGATGGTGGGGGTCAGCCACGTACGGCTCCGGAATAAACGCCGAAACCGGGAATTGCAGCGTCGGGTCGGGCTCTTCCTCCATCACATGCCCCTTCAACCGCTGGACGGCCTGCTCCACCATTTGCATGTAAAGATCCAAACCGATTGCGGCGATATGGCCAGACTGTTGCTTGCCCAGCAGATTGCCGGCTCCTCGAATCTCCAGGTCTGCTGCGGCGATACGAAACCCGGATCCGAGCTCCGTGAATTGCTGGATCGCAATCAATCGTTTCTGAGCGTCGCCGGTGAGCGTGCCCTCATCAGGAATGAGAAAGTAGGCGTACGCCTGCTCTCCCCCGCGTCCGACTCGTCCGCGCAACTGATAGAGCTGCGCGAGGCCGAACAGGTCCGCCCGATTGACGATGATGGTGTTCGCGTTGGCCACATCGAGTCCGGACTGAATAATGGCCGAGGCGATCAGGATATCCGCCTCGTGCTTCACGAATTTCAGCATCACGGCTTCCAACGGCCTGGCGTCCATCTGGCCGTGCGCCATGACCAGTCGGGCTTCGGGAATCAGCTGTCGAAGCCACGCCCCGATCCGCTCCATGGTTTCGACTCGATTATGGACGAAATAGATTTGTCCTCCGCGTCCGAGTTCGCGTAAGACGGCGTCTCGCACGGCCTTATCGCTGAAACGGACCACCTCCGTTTTGATCGCCAGCCGTCCGGCCGGCGGAGTATCGATGATCGAGAGGTCTCGCACGCTCGCCATCGCCATTTGGAGCGTGCGTGGAATCGGGGTGGCCGTCAACGTCAGCACGTCGACCTGAGTGCGAAGTTGTTTCAGTCGCTCCTTATGCTTGACGCCGAACCATTGTTCCTCGTCGATAATGACAAGGCCGAGCTGTCGGAACGTCACATTCTTCTGTAGGAGTCGATGGGTACCGATCACGACATCGACGGTTCCCGTCGCGACATCCTTGAGAATGGCGGCGGCTTCCTTGGGTGATTGAAACCGGGAGAGCAACGCGACACGCATCGGAAAAGGCGCGAATCGCTCGGCAAAGTTTTCGTAGTGTTGATGCGCCAGCAGCGTCGTCGGGACCAGCACCGCGACTTGTCGATCATGTTCCACGGCTTTGAACGCCGCGCGCATCGCCACTTCCGTTTTTCCGTACCCCACGTCTCCGCAGACCAGTCGATCCATGGGTTTGGTCGACTCCATATCGCGACCGATGTCTTCAATGGCTCTCAGTTGATCCGCCGTTTCTTCGTACTCAAAGGCGGCTTCGAACTCGTGGTACAGGGTCGTGGTCGTGCCGTAGGCGTTCCGTTTCACCAGTTCGCGGTTGGCGTAGAGGTCAATTAATTCTTGGGCCATCTCCTCGATATTTTTCTTCACCCGCGCGGTGGTTTTCGCCCAACTGGTCCCGCCCAGGCGATCGAGCCGAGGAACATGGCTTTCTGCACCGCCGTACCGTTGTACCTGGCTCAGCCGATCGAGCGGCACATAGAGCGTATCTCCGCCGGAGAACTCGAGAATCAGAAAGTCGCTCTCGAAATCCTGGACGGAGAGTCGCTTCAATCCTCGATACTTGGCGATGCCGTGCTGCACATGCACGACGTAGTCGCCTACGCTCAGGTCTTCCAACGAGGAGAGAAAGGTGGCGGTTCTGCTTTTGGGTTGCGGTTTGTGGCGTACGCCCTTTGCAAACAGCTCTTCTTCGGTCAGCAATGCGAGCCGAAGGTCCCCGGAGAGAAACCCCGCCGAGAGATCGCCGTGCAAGACATACAACGGTAGCTTCCCGGTACGGTGGCTTGACCAGGTCGTTGGTTTCCACGGGTCGGCCGGCAAATCATGCTCACGAAGGAGGGCGAGCAAACGGTCGACCTGTCCCCGGCTTCGTGCGACCAAGACCACCTGATGTTCGTGACGGATCCCCTCCAACAAGCTCAACGTTTGGCTGAAGGCAGTGCCCCTGATGCCGAGTCCGATGCTACCCGGCGCTTGAGCAGAAAACGAAAACGTTTGATCCCAGGTTGAGTCCGGTACCGTCAGCGGCTCGAGAGCCACCATCGGCCATGTCGCGATCCTCTGGTGGATGCCGTTCCAGGTGAGGAAGAGTTGCTCGGGCGAAGGATATGGACGTGCGGCGTCACGGTCGACATGGCGGAGATAGCCATCGTCGATCTTTTCCCAAGCGGCCTCACAGGCTTTTTGCAGCGTGGCTGGTTGATCGAGGGCGAGAAAAGGATTGGCTGGGAGATAGTCGAACAACATATCCATGGTGCCGTAGAGATCAGGGCTTCGCCACTCGGCATCGGGTGGAATGGGCGCTGCCGTATCTGGGGCATCGGCAGACCGGATGAATTCCCGAGCGGGCAAGACCCAGCCATCGTTCAATTTTTCGATCGACGTTTGCGTGGACGCATCGAACAGGCGTATCGACTCGACCTGGTCACCGAGAAATTCAATGCGCACCGGATTGAGATAGGCAGTCGAGAAGATATCAACGATGCCGCCACGGATGCTGAATTCACCGGGAATTTCCACGACGGACACTTGTCGGTATCCCAAGCGAAGCAGGTCGGTGACCAATGATTCCCGCTCAAAGGCTGCGGCCGTTTCAAAGTGAATGGTCGCCTGCTCGAACGTCGAGCGTGGAATCACCCGATGCATCGCGGCGGCGACGGAGGTCACGAGGACGGTGGGAGGGTTGATGAGCAGGCGATGGAGGGTCGTCATGCGATGTGCAATCAACCCGACATGCGGCGCCGTTGCTTCATAGGGAAGCGTTTCCCACTCAGGGAACCAGGCGAGGTCGTCGATCGGACGACCCATGAGTTCATGAAAGAAACACAAATCGTTGAAGAGTCGTTCGGCGGAGTCGTCGTTCGACGTCATGACGACCCATGGGGCGGCACGATCTGAACCATCTGAGCGGATGGTGCTCAGCAACGTCAGGGCACAGGCCGCAGTCGAGCCGTGCGCCCCGACGAGACAGACGCGCGCCTGTTCTTGGCCGAGTGCCGAACGAAGCGGAGCAAGCCAGGCTGGGGATTGGACGGTGGTCTCAGGCACGCATCACGTCGCCGTTGATCGGATGCGTTGAAGGAGACCGGTCGTGGAAAGACCCGGAACCAGAGGGATCGTCTTGACGACACCTCCGCGAGCTTCGACGATGTCCCGCCCAACGATGTGGTCGATCGACCAATCTCCGCCTTTGACCAACACATCCGGTCGGACGGACGTGATGAGCCGGAGAGGATCGGGTTCGTCGAAAATGATCACAAAATCCACACACCCTAAGGCTGCCAGCACCTCCGCCCGTTGTGCCTCCGGCACAATGGGCCGGTCCGGGGCCTTGTTCAAGGTGCGAACCGAAACGTCGCTGTTCACGCCGACGACCAAGACATCGCCGAGCGCCCTGGCCGCCTGCAGATACCGGGTATGCCCGATGTGCATCAGGTCGAAGCAGCCGTTGGTGAACACGACGCGCTTCTTTGCCTTGAGAAGAGGTGCAAGCTGCGACGACAGGTCTTCGATCGTGACGATCTTTTCCCGCATATGCGTATCATACCGTGTCTCTGTGAACGATGAAAAGTAGCATGTCGCCCTAATCTCAAGTATTTGCAAGAATTTCCCGATAGAGATCGGAGCGGATAGAAAGGGTAGGTATGCCTACCGCCCGACGGACACACGTCGTCCCCTATTCATATGTCCGAGAAATTCATATGCCCGAGAAACAACGTCGGTGTAAAGAGTCAGGCACGTGACTATGCCGTCTAATTCAGATGCAACGGAACATATTCCCCGACGTTGGGTCAATATCCGTCGGCAACATTTCGTGATCGGTCTGGTGCTGACTGCGACGGTTGTCTCGTTATGGGGCGGACTGACGATCATGGAGCGTCGCTTCATTGCTTCTTCCGGAGAGGTTCTGGCCGCCTTGGCGTCGGAGGTCGTGGCCAAGCTGGACTTGTTGATGATGGAGCGGCAGGGGGATATCAAAGTCCTTGCGTCGACGCTCGCCTTGCCGGGATGGAGTCAGACAGGTAAAGAGGAACTCATCGGGAATTTTCACGACAACTTTCCCGTGTATCTGTGGCTCGGCATCACGGATCCCAACGGGCAGGTTGTCGTGGCGACCGATCACGCATCGGTCGGGTCTTCGGCGAAGACGACGGAGTGGTTTCAATCGATACACAAAGGGGAACAGACTCGCCTGCATGTCGGATATTTGCCGGGCGACGGCTATGCGGGAGATACGGACTCGGTTTCCCTGACGGCGCCGATTTGGTCGCACGCACGGGCGCAATTGCGCCCGTCGTTGTTGGGGACAGTGTCGGCGAGGGTAAGGCTTCCGTTGATAGAAGATTCCATCACGAAGGCCATCCGAGGATTTCAGAGTCAAAGCGAGTTATTCAGAACGATCGAGTATCAAGTCATACGCGAAGACGGACTAGTCCTCATCGACTCGGATTTGCTGCACAAAGGCGGTGCGGTCAATCTCAAACAGGCCGGCTTGCCGTCGGCTCTTGAGGACGTCATGGGGAAAGCAGGGTTCATTGCAGAGCATCATGTGCGTCGGCATGTCGCCGTCGTCACGGGCTATGCCGACAGCCGCTGGAATCGTGAATTCAACATGCCGGGGTGGAGAGTGTTGCTCCGCGTCGATCGGACTGAGATCTTGGCCTCTCTGCATAAAGTCCTCTGGGTAGTCGGAATCGCCATAGGTTCGGTCATTCTTTCTCTGGTCGGCTGGTTCCTTCGACGAATCGATCTCGGGCAGGCCAGCTTACTCGCGGCTGAACAAGAGAGAAGCCGCGCGCGAAAGAATGAGCGCTGGCTTCGCAGCATTCTTGAGGCGGAACCGGAAGGCATCATGGTGATCGGGGAGAACAGTTTGGTTCAGGAAGCAAACCCGGCTGCGTGTGCGCTCTTCGAAGTCGGTTTTCTGGATGAGATTGTGGGGAGACCGGCGCAGGGGTTCATCCATGCAGATGACCAGTCCCGGATCAAAGACGCGTTTGATGCGGCATGGGTCGGTCATCAGAGTTGCGTCAAGGGTCGGGTCCTCTCGCTGTCCGGACACATTCGGTGGGTGGAGATCAGGTCGGTTCCGTTGCCGGCGGATGAGGGGTCGATCCCATCGACGCTCTGTCTACTGCGGGACATTACCGAACAGGACCGAGCGGACCGTCTACAGACACTACAGCATGCGGTAGCCAGAGTGCTCGCGGAATCTTCGACGCTAGAACAAGCAGCTCCAGAGCTGTTGCGCGCCATCGCGACAGGGTTGCGTTGGGATGTGGGCGTGTTTTGGTTGGTGCAGGAAGACGGCGCGGTCTTGAGTTGCGACCATCAGTGGCTGAACCCCGAGCTCACTGATCGAAACGTGATCGAGACGTGCCTGCAGAACGGGATCGCCATCGGATCAGCTCTTCCTGGGCGCTGCTGGGAGCGAGGAGAGGACATCTGGGTGCCCGATCTTTCCCAACAACCGGAGTTGTGGTGGGGGCGTGCCGAGATGGGAGCCATTCTTCGAGCCGGCTACGCGATTCCGATCTGGCTTCGCACTAAAGTGTTCGGTGTCATGGAATTTTTCAGCCGAGAGGTCCGGCAACCGGACAACGAGTTACTTAATGTGCTCGCGACGGTCGGCAGTCAGATCGGCCTGTTCATCGAACGCGTCGAAGTGGAGTCGGCGTTGCGCACGAACGAGACCCGTACACGATTGATCATCGACACGGCGCTCGATGCCGTGATCAGTACGGACGAGGTCGGGCACATTACGGAATGGAACGCCCAGGCTGAAAGTATATTCGGTTGGTCTACGAAGTCTGCCGTCGGGCGCACGTTGGCCGACATCATTATTTCGCCGGCCTATCGACCTGATTATGAATCCTATCTTCGCCGCCTGTATGACCCACAAGGCGGCGCGAATGCGAATATGTTGGTTGAAATGGTCGGTGTGCGACGCAACGGCTGTGAGTTCCCCATTGAACTCGCGATGACGTCGCTGTTCGTCGAGGGTACGATCATCTTCACTGCATTCATTCGAGATATCACGAGTCGCAAGGAGGCCGAGCGTGCGCTGAAAGACTATGCGCAGCAGTTGGAGCAGATCAATCAGCAATTGGATGTCGCCCTGAAAGAGGCCCATGCCGCCACCGAGGCTAAGTCGTCGTTCTTGGCGACCATGAGCCATGAGATCCGCACGCCGATGAACGGCGTGATCGGTTTGACCGGGCTCCTGCTTGAGACTCCATTGACCGACGAGCAACGAGACTACGCGGAATCCGTTCGAACGTGCGGCGACCATCTGTTGACGATCATCAATGACATTCTCGATTTTTCCAAGATTGAAGCGGGGAAATTAGGCTTGGAAGTGATTGAGTTCGATCTTCGCCTCGCGATCGAAGAATCGTTGGATTTGGTGGCGGAACGTGCGTCGTCCAAGGGACTCAATCTGGCCTGCCTGTTTCACGCCGACGTTCCACGGAATCTGCTGGGAGATCCCGGGCGGTTGCGTCAGATCGTGGTGAACCTGATCGCGAACGCGGTCAAGTTCACCGCCGGCGGTGATGTAGTCGTGGAGGTGCTGGTTGACGCGCAATCGGAGCAGGAGGCGACCATTCGTATTGCGGTGACCGACACCGGTATCGGAATTTCTCAAGAATCCCGCGAAAAACTCTTTCAGTCGTTCAGTCAAGTCGACGGGTCCATGGCGAGGAAATATGGAGGAACCGGGCTCGGGCTGGCCATCTGCAAACGTCTCGTTGAGATGATGGGAGGCACGATCGAAGTTACCAGTCAGGTCGGGAAGGGCAGTTGCTTTTGGTTTACGGTGAACTTGCGCAAACAGGCCGAGGCGCTTCGTCGCGAAGAACCGTCGGCGGTCGTCTTGGCAGGTCTTCGGATCTTGGTCGTGGAGGATAAGGCCGTCAATCGAAAGATTATAGACCTGATGACCAAACAGTGGAAGATGGAGCCCACGCTTGTGACCAGCGCCTCTGAGGCTGTGGAGGCCTTACGCCGACGAGAGGGGCACCCGGTGTTTGATCTGGTGCTGTTGGACATCGATCTGGAAGAGACGGATGGAATCGAAGTGGCGCGAACGATCAAAACCCACGACAGCGGGGCGGGTCTGCGGATGGTCTTGCTGACCTCGTTGGGGCGACGGGGGGATGCCAAGAAAGCGAGAGAGGCCGGGTTGGCGGCGTACTTAACAAAGCCGATTCGCGAGCGACAACTTCATGATTGCCTGGTGGCCGTCATGGCACAAGGCCCGACGTCCCTTCGCGAGACGGACAATCTCAACACGCTGCCTCTGATCACGCGGCATACGCTTGCCGAAAATGAGGCGAAGGTGAAGCTTCGGATTCTCTTGGCTGAGGATAACATCATCAATCAGAAAGTCGCTGTCCGATTATTCCAACGGTTAGGTCATCGAATCGATGTGGTGGCTAATGGCCTTGAGGCCCTTGAGGCGTTGTCGCGTATTCGCTACGACGCGGTGTTCATGGACTGCCAAATGCCCGAGATGGACGGATTCGAGGCGACAGGTCTTATCCGTGAACGAGAACAGGCGGCTCTTGTCGCCCATAGATCGAGCAATGGGCCACGTGCGACGGACGGCGTACAAGCCGCAAGCCCTGGACGTCTTCCCATCATTGCGATGACGGCGAATGCAATGCAGGGAGATCGAGAACGGTGCCTCGCTGCGGGAATGGATGACTATCTCACGAAACCGATTTCATCGGATGCCTTAGCCGGAGCTCTGGCCCGCGTGGATGCCGTATGTGCGGGATCAGCATCCGGTATGACTCAAGAAGCCGCCTAATTCACATCGTCGGCCAAAGACCGCCGAATCACACCCACTCAAGTTGCAATTGTTTCGATGATTTGGAACGCCGAGATGCTGTGACGGATGAACTCCGAGCATCCGACGAACATGTGTGATCGAGCACGGATCGATCGTCGAGGAGGTGCGTCGGTGAAGGAAGTGCTTGTAACGAGCCGTGGCAGGCACCGCAGTGGTGATACGCAGGGCGGATGGTATTGCGTTGTCGCCGATAGATGCGCCCGCACGCGGTACAACGCCAGGCGAATCGTGCGAGGGCCGTCACTTCTTGCTCCAGCCGGTGGTAGGTCGTGATTGCGATGTCGCCGGAACGATTGATCTCCGTCATTTTCCGCAAGAAGTCCAAGCCGTGATTCGGCCGCCGCTTCAGCACGTCGAACTGCCATTGATGGATCATTTCATGCGCGAGGGTATTGCGCAGTTCCTGTTCGACATATGAGCTCCGCTGAGCCAGTTGTTCAAATAACGGGAGGGAGAGACGAATCTGTCGACGACCGCGATGTGCGCCGGAAACTCGCGGTCCTCCGAGACTGGTAAACAGGCCGATCGAGGACGTCAGGCGTCGACTCCAGAGAATCGCAATCGACGGGAGCGAGCCGGAAAAATAGCGTGTATTCAACTGGTGCCAGTACGTTTGCAATGTCTCCGAAGACGGGAGGCATGAGAGAGGTGAGGCGAGTGCGGCGGAGCTCATCCCAGTTCCTCCAGCACGGCGGCCGCGAGCAGCGGCAACATGATTTCGTGATGACCGGTCAGCGAATACCCCTGGCCGCCCTTCTGTGTGGGACGCCGCACCACGTTGGTCTGCGGGCGATAGTGTGAAAGAAAATCCATATTCACGGTCGTAATCTTGGAGATCGGATGGCCCAGGTTTCGCCCCAGTGAGAGCGTTTTGAGAAAGACTTCGGGAAGAATCACGGCTGATCCGATATTCACGTAGACGCCGCCTTCCATGCCCGCGACCACGGCGGTCAATCGTCGAAAGTCGAGCAGCGAGGTTGCGCCGATAGCCGCTCCGTCGGCAGAGGGGTGCATGTGGATGATATCGGTTCCAACCGCCACGTGGACGGTCACCGGAACGCCGAGCCGTGCGCCGGCGGCGACAATGCTGGTGGCCCGATGGGGAAATTGATCTGTGGCCTGGGACATGTAGCGTCCGATAGCTTCGCCCAGCCCTTGGCCGTCCTTCGCGCCGCGAACGATGGCTTCATTCAAGATCCGTCCCGTTTCCTCCGCCATGCCGAACCGCCCCTCATCGATCTCGGCATCGACTTCTTCGGAGGTGTGACCCATGAGGGCCAATTCGAAATCGTGAATAATTCCCGCTCCGCTCATGGCGACCGCCGTGATGATTCGTCGTTCCATCAAGTCCGTGATGATCGGTGATAATCCGACCTTGATGACATGGGCGCCGATCCCGACGATCACGGGCCGTCGCTTTCGATGTGCCTGTACGATGGCACGGCTCACGGCCCGCAAGGTCTTGACGGCGAGGATATCCGGAAGACCGGCATAGAATGCGGCGAAAGACTTCCCGCGTTTCCACGGTGTAGCAAAGTCAGAGAGTCGGACTTTGCTGTGCCGTTTCTTCAGCGGATAGGTCTTGAGCTCCGACACGTTGATCGGAGGAATCAAGGCAGGAGGCCGAATCGAGCGAGTCCGATCAGGACGCATTCCCAAGGAGATGATCCTCTACCAGTTCGCACAAGACGTGACCGAGCGTGATGTGGCTTTCTTGAATTCTGGACGTGACCGTGGACGGGACGACAAAGGGATGATCGACCAACCCGGCCAGCTTTCCGCCGTTGGCGCCGGTCCAAGCAATCGTGATCAAGCCGCAGTCACGAGCTGCTGCGATCCCTTTCAAGACGTTAGGGGAATTCCCGCTGGTGCTGATGCCGATGGCGATGTCGCCTGGGCGGCCGTGCGCTCGGACTTGGCGGGCAAAGAGTTCTTCGTACCCATAGTCGTTGGCGATACAGGTAATGGCGGCGATATCCGTCGCCAGCGCGATCGCGGGAAACGGTACCCGTTCACGCCGGTATCGTCCCACGAACTCAGCCGCAATGTGCGCGGCGTCGGTCGAGCTTCCGCCGTTCCCGAAGAGGAGCACTTTTTTGTCGTTGCGGAATGCATCGGCGATGAGCGTCGCGACCTGTACGATGCGATCGGCGTTTTCGCGGGCGAACTGCTGCTTGACTGTCGCGCTCTCGGCAAAGGCCGTTAAGACCACTGTTTGCATGGTCGCGATTCTAGGCAAGGGTGCCTGGGGTGTCAAGGTTCAGTGATATCTCCGACAAGGTCGAGGCGCATCCGCTACTCGTCGCTTTCTCATCGCTCTTGTTTGTGTGAAGATGACGATTGGACGACGAGGTGTGGACGCAGGCCAGGAGAAGGAGGTTCGTATGAAACGATGGCAACTACAGTGGCTGTTGGCATGCAGTTGGGTGATCACTGGTACAGTCCTGTCTGCCGCGTTTGCAGAGGAGGCGAAGTTCGGTACGCCCAAGGAGGCGGAGGGGACACGCATTTTCAACGCTACGGAACATCCGTTCTACAACGGCATGTTCAGACTCAAGGGCGGCGTCACGCAGTTGATCGGGAGCATGAAGGATCAATCCCCATGGGATCATCTTGATTATGCCGGTACGCATCTGACTCCCGTCCAAGGGACGATTGAGATCGAGGTGAACGAGCGTACGAACAGCGGCCGTGTGAGTGCGGAGTTTGTGGAAGAGACGGATCGCTATCGAGTCGTATTCGATCGGTTTGCCGCCAAGCAACCCTTCCATGACGGCGGGATTGCCACGAGGGTGTATGAGCATGGAGATTCAAACAACGGTGATCCACTCTATCCTAAAACGTGGCTATATTTGGCGGGGTGGGGAACGGCGACGGTCTTCAAAAATGATGAGGTTTTGTACAAAGACTACGACGCCCATTTTATGGTGATGGAGCGCTCGCGGGATCGCGAGACTCATCAGGTACGCTATCCCGTACAACGAACATTGCCGGGCGGGGAAACAGATCCGGCCGGCATGGAGATTGATCTTTGGGTGCGATCCAAGGAGCAAAACACTAAAAACTTTCCTCCGTATGAGACGTTTTTGCATCTCTGTTGGGAGGAGGTCACCTGGCGATGAATCGAGTGCGAGTGAGTGGGGCACTAATAAATTTCTTTCTGTGGATCTGCGTAGGCTGCGTGTTGGTTCTCGTGCTCAACCATACATCGGCTGCCGCATCGGAACCTCAGACCTGGAATTTTGATCGAGACGACCTGAGCCGAATGCCACCTGGTTTCCAAATCGGGACATTGTTCGACGGACGACCGGCCGGCGACTGGCGGGTCATCGAAACCGACAAGGCCGTCAGTTCATCGCATGTTCTAGCTCAGCTCCAAGGGAAAGGAGCGGAACACGCCTACAAGCTGATCCTCATACAAGGGACGGAATCGAGAGATATTGATCTGAGCGTGAAGCTCTTGCCCGTCGAAGGAAAAGCCGACATGGGGGGAGGACTCATTTGGCGTGCCGGCGACGATCGAAACTATTATCTCGTGCGCGCCAATCCGCTAGAACAGAATGTGCGGCTCTATCATGTGACAAAGGGTGTGCGACGCATGATCAAAAACGTCGACCAGATTATTGACGTTCGTCAGTGGCATCACCTGCGAGTGCAGATGCGCGGCTGTCAGGTTCAGGTGTTCTTTGACGCGCAGCCGATCATGAGCCTCTGTGACGAAACGTTTCAGAACGGTCGTGTTGGCCTCTGGACGAAATCCGATGCCGTCACCTATTTTGACGATCTTCGGCTGGAGATCGATCCCTAACACCTCATGACCTGAGCTGATCCAGACGTTAGGGCTTGGTCGGAAGCGACGCGCCGGTCTGTTTCATGGCATTCATGGCCAGCGCGACCATCGAACCGACATCTGAAATGGTAGCGGGCAGCACGAGCGTATTGCTGGTCTTTGCGAGTTCGCCGAATTGCGTGATGTATTGTTCGGCCACGCGAAGTTGGACGGCTTCTTGCCCTCCGGGGACTTTGATGGATTCTGCCACCGTTCTGAGCCCGTCAGCGGTGGCCTGCGCGATGGCGAGAATGGCAGCGGCGGCGCCTTCCGATTCATTGATCTGTTGCTGTTTTTTGGCTTCTGAGGCCTTAATCACTTGCTGCTTTTCGCCTTCGGCTTGATTGATCGCAGCATCGCGCTCGCCTTCTGACGTCAATACGAGTGCACGCTTTTCCCGTTCCGCGCGCATCTGCTTTTCCATCGCGTTGAGTACGTCTTTCGGCGGGGTAATGTTCTTGATCTCGTACCGGAGCACCTTCACGCCCCATGGTTCCGACGCTTTATCGAGCTCATTCACGACCTGCGCATTGATGGTGGTTCTGGCTTCGAAGGTCTTATCCAATTCGATCTTGCCGATTTCGCTTCGTAATGCGGTCTGGGCCAATTGTGTGAGGGCGAATTGGTAATCATTGATGCCATAGGAGGCTCGTTCAGGATTGAGGACCCGCATATACAGCACGCCATCGACATGGACTTGCACATTGTCACGCGTAATACAGATCTGCTCAGGGATATCCACGGCGGTTTCCTTCAGCACGTGTTTGTATCGAATGGTGTCGACAAAGGGCACCAAGATGTGAAATCCCGCACCAAGCGTGGAGCTGTATTTCCCCAAGCGCTCCACGACATAGGCGCTCTGTTGAGGAACGACGACGGCCGTTTTCGCGATCGCGATGAGGACGATCAGCGCCAGCACAATGACGGTAACGGTTCCACCTTCCATGTCACACTCCTTTGATGACTCTTATTCCGGCTTGACCCAGAGCGTTAAGCCGTCCACCTTCGTCACGATCGCGCGTTGGCCTTTGGCCAAGCGAGCGATCCCTTCATTGCGTGCGTTCCAGGGGGCCCCACGCAATTCCGCCTTGCCGGTTTGTCCCGGGAGCAGATCATCGAGCAAGACGGCCAATTCCCCTACCATGGTATCGAGGTCTTGCGCCGGCGTGCGCTGGGTCATTCGCAGCAGAGGGCCGCGGAACAACAAGAGCGACAGGATTGCCAGGGCCGAGAACAGCAACCATTCCAGCCAGACGGCCTGGACGATGTCCGCACCGACGAATGCCCCGACGACCAGTGCGGCGATGCCGAAGAACAGCAGGTAAAACCCACTGGGAGACACCATTTCCGCCCCGGCGAGGACGAGTCCAAGAATCACCCAGTACCACCAGATCATATTCTCTCCCTCATGGCTGCACGGCGAGAGTTGCTCTATGATTGAATCGCACCGGAGTCTAGGGGCCTTTCGAAGAATCGTCAAGAAGGCGTTGCCTCACCTGCCAGAATTGAATGGGGGTGAGGGCGGTGCTATAGTCCACCCTCCAATGGCACAAGATCAACCCATCAAGGCGCTCGTGGTCGCATTGGTCGATGATGCGGCGTCGGCGGTCTATTCGATCAACAGGCTCAACCCGGATACGTTGTGTTTCGTGTTGCCCGAAGCCAGCAAGGCCTTGGTGGAGTCGGACGTACAGCCGAAGATTCAACAGATGCCGAGACGGTGGGATTGGATCGTCATCGCCAACGAAACGGAGTTTCCCTCCACCTATCAGACGATTGCGCGAGCGCTTCCGGATCTCTTACGGACATGGGAGGTTCAGCCGGGCGAGATGGTCGTGGACCTGAGCGGGGCGACATCCGCAATGGCGGGTGCGCTGAACGTGGTGTCACTCCCCTGGACTTCTCGGGTGGTCGAACTGGTTCCGGCGCGCAAAGGCTTGGAGGGGGATCATGTCGAGATAGGTGCCACGACGCGCGTGTGGACGCAGGTCAATCTCTGGGATGAGCAGGGCGTGATATCGCGACGCGAAGGATGCGAACTGTTCAACCGAGGTCTTTTTTACGCCGCCGCCAAACTTTTTCAGGACATCGAACTGCGGGTGAGCGGTGGACAGAAGCCCTTCTATCGAGCATTCCGAGATGTCGCCGAGGGGTATGAATTGTGGGAACGATTTCATTACCGTCAGGCCTGGGACAAATTGAAGACCGGCGTCAAGGCTCTTGAAATGGCTGCGCTGTGGGGCGGTCCTCCAGGCGTAAAGGCGGTTGTGCAGCAGATCAAGGTAAATACCGGGTTTCTCGAAAAGCTCGTGCTTGATCCGGCCGAGATCAAAGAATTCGTCCCGTTGGACTTGTTGGCGCACGCGCACCGAAAACTTCTCATAGGGCGAGATCCTGAATCGGCCATGACGGCGCTCGTCCGCACGTTGGAGGCCTTTGCGCAAGTCCGGCTCTTTCAAGCGCACAAGATCAAAAGTTGGGATGTGTCACCGGAACAGCTTCCACAAGGCCTACAAGAAATCTGCCGCACCTGTTATCTCGACGATATTGACGGTAAGCACAAGCTCCCGCTCCAAGCACAATTTCGCGTGTTGGCCGGGTTGGGGGATCAACTAGGGCAAGCCTTTCTGCGGGAATGGCCGAAGATGAAGCCGGTGCTCGACGCTGCGAACCATGCGGTGTTGGGGCATGGATTCGAACCCATCAAGTCGGAGCGGGTGCAGCAGCTGTATGAAGTGGTGGTCCGACTGACAGGCGTGACGGAGTCGTCGCTTCCGAGATTCCCCGTGCTGACCCTCTAGATGCTCAGGTCGAGGCTCATTCTCTAGGACGCACTGTCTTGTCCGGCTGTCATACTGCCTGCTAGGCAGTGATGGCCGTTCATGGGCGTGCTCGACTTTGTTGCTGGGATGAACCAGTGGACCGTCCGATTACAGTTCCTATGGAAATAAAGATCTACTACGAAGACACCGACTGCGGCGGAGTCGTCTACTACGCCAATTATCTGAAATATTTTGAGCGGGCGCGGACTGAATACCTTGAAGCGCGAGGGTATTCGGTTGCTGCGTTGATGCAAGAGGGTACGATCTTTGTGGTCGTGCATGCCGAAGTGGACTATTGCTCACCTGGTCGGTATGGAGAAACCCTGGTCGTCGAAACGGACGTCAACGATGTAACAAGGGTTGCGATGACCTTTTCACATGTCGTGCGTGAGAAGGTGAGTGGCCGTGTGGTGGTGAAAGGGTCGGCTCGGTTGGCGGCGACGGATGGGAACGGAAAGATCACACGTTTGGATAAAACGATGGTCGCCGGGCTCAAGTCAGCAACACCTCCTGCCTGAACTGACTCGATCCGAAAGACACAGCAACATCCTGAAGTCTTATTCTTTTAACTGCCGTTCCTCAGTCATGGAGTCTGGCCACGTTGCTCATCGTTTTGTGGCTTGACTTGAAACCTACCCACTGCGTAGCATCCGAAAAAAAAGAAAGGAGCTGTGTGATGAGTCAACAAAGTTCTATTCCTGGTTACACCTACGGTACCGCTGCGGTCACCGCGTCTCCCGTGACGGTTGCCGATTTTGAGCTGATGAAGAAGAGCGCCTTGTTCGGCGATGAGGACGTGAAGTATTTACGCCAGTCGCAGGACATCGTGAAGGATCAGGTCGAGGCGATCCTTGATGTTTGGTACGGATTTGTCGGCTCTCAACCCCATCTGCTCAAGTCCTTCCTTGGAAAGAGCGACGGGAAGCCGCTCGGTGATTATTTGGGGGGCGTGCGTAAGCGGTTCGGCCAGTGGATTCTCGACACGGCCCGCGCGGAGTATGATCAGGCGTGGCTCAACTACCAGCACGAGATCGGCCTGCGACATCATCGCACCAAGAAGAACCGGACGGACGGTGCTGCTGCATCGGTCGAGAACGTTCCGTTTCGCGACCTCTTTGCGCTCATTTTCCCGGTAACCTTTACGCTGAAGCCGTTTCTTGCCAAGAAGGGCCACTCAGCCGAAGACGTTGAGAAGATGCACGCGGCGTGGGTCAAGTCCTGTCTCCTCCAGCTCACGCTCTGGAGCCATCCCTATGTGAAGGCCGGGGATTTCTAGTCACGGAGAGATTCTCCGCCCGGAAGTGCAAAGGAATCGATCCGCGCCATTCCTCTGAGGAGGGGTGGCGCGGGTCTACGTCTTACCGTATTCTCCTTCCTCGTCGAAACTCCATACCATTCGCCCCGTACTCTAATGGTGAGACCGTTAATCTCTGTGCGACCCTGCTGGAGAGTGCACGAGCAGTAGAGCCAAAAATTCTTGAGGAAACGTCCCCAAAATTTATTCACGTATCGATAAGGTGATCTGAGATATTCCAATCGTGGCCGGATGTATCGCGGGTAGATCCAACTCCATCAAGCCTGTTTCCACTCCATCAACATAAGAGGCGTGATCATGAAATGTCCCACCATTCGGTTGTTGTTCTCTGTGTGCCTGTTCGTGCTGTCGTTACCCGGGATGGTTCAGGCGGACATTCGTACGGATTTCAGTGTGGTGACCGCGAAGCATACTGGGAAATGCCTGACTGTGCAGGGTGGGTCACTCGCTGATGGCGCTCGGATTACTCAGTCGAATTGTCTCGGTGGTGAGAATGAACAATGGACCTTGAGGCCTTTTCAGGATGCGTATCAGATCGTCGTCAAACATTCCGGGAAATGTCTGAATGTCTACGGAGCGCTTACGTCTGACGGCACCCCAATTATCCAATGGTCTTGCGTGGGAGCGGCAAATGAACTCTGGTATGCGCGCCCACGAGGGGATTACTTCCAGCTAGTGGCGAAGCACAGCGGGAAGTGTCTGAACGTCTCCGGTGCGCTTAAAAACAATGGAGCGAACCTCATCCAATGGCCCTGTGTGGAAGCAGACAATGAGTATTGGACGGTTGCATCGCTCTCGCATACGCCGATACTTGCCAAACACAGCAAACAGTGCCTGGACGTGTCCGGTGGCTCATCGACGAATGGCGCGCAACTGATTCAATGGCCCTGTCATGGCGGGAACAATCAACAATGGACGTTGATGCC
>CABVRR010000058.1:2674-21052 GCA_902500705.1 uncultured Nitrospira sp. | reverse complement strand
GTGGATCGGTTGAACAAAGCCGAAGAAACGCGGGAGAGCAAGTCGTGAAAGCCAAAATTCATGTGACGCTGAAGCAAGGCATCTTAGACCCGCAGGGCAAAGCCATTGAGCATGCGCTGGACTCATTGGGGTTCAGGAAAGCGGCGAATGTCCGTGTCGGAAAGTATATGGAGCTGGATCTTCAGGAGACGGACAAGGCGAAGGCTGAGGTCGAGGTGAAAGCGATGTGTGAGAAGCTCCTGGCGAATACAATCATTGAAGAATACCGCTACGAATTGCACGGGTGAGACCGAGATCGATACTGGGGACTTTCCGCGCAGTCTTCACCGTAACCGTGGCGTTCTTGGAGATCTATGAATATCGGCGTCGTTGTGTTTCCCGGCAGTAATTGCGACCACGATTGTCGGTACGTTTTTCGTGAGGTGCTCGGGCAAGACGTGACGATGGTGTGGCATAAGGAGACCTCGGTGGCCGGCTTGGATGCAGTGATCCTGCCGGGTGGATTTTCATACGGTGATTATCTTAGGACCGGAGCCATTGCGCGGTTTTCTCCGGTCATGCAAGCCGTCAAACAGTTTGCCGCCGGTGGCGGGGTAGTGCTCGGGATCTGCAATGGATTCCAGATTTTGCTGGAAGCCGGGTTGTTGCCGGGCGCCATGTTGCGAAATAAGTCGTTGCACTTTATCTGTCGCGAGACCTACGTCAAAGTGGAAAACGCAGCCACGCCGTTTACGAATGTGTGTCGGTCCGGGCAGGTGCTCAAAATCCCGGTTGCGCATGCAGAGGGGAACTACTACACCGATCCGGTGACCTTGGCCGGTCTTCAGGCCAATGCACAGATCATCTTTCGTTATTGCACG
The DNA here is from genome assembly GCA_902500705.1 of uncultured Nitrospira sp. Lineage (GTDB taxonomy): Bacteria > Nitrospirota > Nitrospiria > Nitrospirales > Nitrospiraceae > Nitrospira_D. The sequence continues at coordinate 20,192 of CABVRR010000058.1, read as the reverse complement.
GCGGATGGGAAGGTGACGCCGGAGGCCTGTCCGAACGGGTCGCTCGATAATATCGCGGGTATCCGTAACGCAGAAGGCAATGTCCTGGGCATGATGCCGCATCCGGAGCGATGTGCCGAGGCGATGTTGGGCAATGAAGACGGGCGAATGATCTTTCAATCCATGATCGCGTCATTGGGCCAGAAAACGTTGACGGGAGTGCGGTGAGTGCTTCGACAATGATGGCGTTCTTCTGAGGATTGAAGATAGGCAATGGGCGCGGTAAAGTATTACGTGAGCTGGTGCTGAGTCGTCTTCTATTTTTTCATCATTAATGAGGAGGATCGCAATGAAAGGTGTAGGTATAGCGTTAGCGGTGGTTGGTTTGTTGACGTTTGGTGTCGGTGGGAACGGATGGGCATCAAACGATGACGGCAGCAAGATCGCGATCACGAGTCCGGCTGCGGGGGCGAAGGTGGCCAGTGACGTCGAAGTCGTCTACGAACTTACCAAGGGAAGTCAGGCGACACATGCCCATTGTTTCGTGGACGGGGAATACCAGAAGGGGTGGAAGGGGACGGTCAAAGGCATGTCGCCCGGAACCCACGAGATCAAGGTCGTGGCGGCCGATAAGGATCATCATACACTGGCGGCCGAATCAGCCGTAAAAGTGGAAGTGCAGTAGGAATTAAGCGTTCCTGCATGAATAGGCCCGGCAATGCGGTGATACTTCGCATTGCCGGGCCGCTTACGTTGTGTCCTGTAGTTAACGTGCGCGACGTATCAATGGATCAGACCTCTCATCAGCAAAAACTCTCTGACCGCTAGGACATGGTGCAGGCCGATATGCCGCTCATTACCCAAGACCTCATCGCGCAGCACAACCTCACGGGCGATGAGTACCAAAAAATCATCGACATCCTCGGACGTGAACCGAATCTGACCGAACTCGGCATGTTCTCGGTGATGTGGTCCGAGCACTGTTCGTATAAGAGTTCACGGGTGCACTTGAAAAAACTGCCGACGACCGGACCTCGCGTCGTGCAAGGGCCTGGTGAAAACGCAGGGGCGGTCGATATCGGCGACGGGTTGTGCGTTGTCTTCAAGATGGAATCGCACAACCATCCGTCGTTTATCGAGCCGTATCAAGGAGCGGCCACGGGGGTCGGCGGCATTTTGCGTGACATCTTTACCATGGGGGCGAGGCCCATTGCGCTGCTGGACTCGCTGCGATTCGGAGAATTGCACAACCCGAAGAATCGCCATCTCATGAAAGGGATCGTGTCCGGCATTGCGGGTTACGGCAACTGCATGGGCGTGCCGACTGTGGGGGGCGAGATCGTCTTCAACGACATTTACTCTCTCAATCCGTTGGTCAATGTGTTTTGTCTCGGCCTTGCCCATCAGGACAAGATTTTTCGAGGCACGGCTGCCGGTGTCGGGAATCCTGTCATCTATTTCGGCTCAAAGACCGGCCGCGATGGGATTCACGGGGCGACGATGGCGTCCGATTCGTTCGACGATCAATCGGAGCAGAAACGGCCGACCGTCCAAGTCGGTGATCCCTTCACGGAAAAATTGCTGTTGGAAGCCTGTCTGGAATTGATGGAGCACGATCTGCTCGTCGGGATTCAAGACATGGGAGCGGCCGGACTCACGAGCTCTTCTTGTGAAATGGCCTCCCGGGCCGGCAACGGGATCGAGTTGGACCTTACAGTGGTGCCGCGCCGCGAGCCTGGCATGACACCGTACGAACTCATGCTGTCCGAATCTCAAGAGCGCATGCTGATGGTGGCGAAAGCCGGCAAGGAAGACGACTGCATTAAGATTTGTCGGAAGTGGGATCTGGACGTTGCCGTGGTTGGGAAAGTGACGGCCGACGGAATCCTGCGCATCAAGGATCAGGGGAACGTCGTAGCAGAGATTCCGGCGAAGGCCTTAGCTGATGATGGCCCTCGGTATGAACGGCCCTATCAGCCGCCAGCCTATCAGGATATGCTGACCAACCTGAACTACGACGCCGTTCCTGACGTGAAGGATGCCGATGCGGCCTTACTGGCCTTGTTGGAGTCGCCGACCATCGCCAGTAAACGGTGGGTGTACGAACAGTATGATCATATGGTCCGAACGAACACGACGGTACGACCTGGGTCTGATGCCGCGGTAGTACGGATCAAGGGCACGAAGAAGGCTGTAGCGATGACGGTCGATTGCAACAGCCGCTATTGCCTGTTGAATCCCTATGAGGGCGCCCGACTGGCTGTGGCCGAGGCGGCGCGAAATCTTGTCTGTTCCGGTGCCGTTCCGATCGGCTTGACGGATTGTCTCAATTTCGGCAATCCGGAGCGCCCCGATATCATGTGGCAGTTCGCGATGGCGATTGAAGGGATGAAAGATGCCTGCGAGCATTTCCACATCCCCATCGTGAGCGGGAACGTCAGCTTTTACAACGAGACGAATGGACTCTCGATTTATCCGACCCCGATGCTGGGCATGGTCGGGCTGATCGACGACGTAGACCGGACGATGACGCAGTGGTTCAAGCAAGAGGGCGACGATATTCTATTGCTGGGGTCCTGTCGTGAGGATTTGGGTGGATCGGAGTACCTCAAGGTCGTGCATGCCCGCGAACAGGGCTCGCCGCCCTATTTGAGTCTGGATACGGAAAAAGCGTTGCATGACTGTGTGCTGTCCTTGATTCATGATGGGCTTCTACAGTCTGCACACGATTGTTCGGAAGGCGGCGTCGCCGTTGCGCTGGCGGAAAGCTGTATCTCCGGCCCCGAGCGAACCCTGGGGGCTGTGGTAGGATTGACCAGGGGACGGCTTCGAAAAGACGCCGTTCTCTTCGGCGAGAGCCAATCGCGAGTGATCGTTTCTGCAAAACCGGGTAATCGAGAAGCCATTCGTGCCCAGGCCATGCGGTTCGGTGTGCCGGTCGACGTGATCGGGACTGTCTCCAGTGATCGACTGGCTCTCTCTCTTAGAGATAAAGAGACGGCGGAACTTGTGATCGATCAGCCGGTGGCGGTGCTTCTGGATCGATGGGCGTTTTCTGTGGAGCGAGCGTTGAACCAAGCTTAAGCGAACGGATTGTTGAGGATCATGCATAGAGAACTGCCGATCGTGTCGCCCGATAAATTTCACGATGAGTGCGCCGTCTTCGGCGTCTATGGCCACGAAGAAGCCGCCAATCTCACGTATTTGGGGTTGTATGCATTGCAACATCGTGGGCAAGAGGCGTCCGGAATCGTGGCAGGAGACGGCGATCAATTCTTCATGCAAAAGGGCATGGGCCTGGTTGCCGATATTTTTCACAAATCGGTGCTGGAAAAGCTGCCGGGTCATATGGCCATCGGGCACAATCGCTACTCCACCACCGGTGGGCACGATTTGAAGAACGTGCAGCCACTGACCGTGAATTTCGCCCTTGGGAATTTGGCCTTGGCGCACAACGGGAATCTCATCAACGCCCAGATGCTTCGGCATGAATTGGAAGCCTACGGAGCAATTTTCCAGTCCACATCCGACAGCGAGGTCATTATCCACCTCATCGCCCACTCACGGGCGGGCTCCTTTCTCGCGCGGGTGATCGATGCATTGAATCAGGTGCGAGGTGCATTCTCGGTTGTCTTGATGACCGATAACGGGCTCATCGCCGCGCGCGATCCCTACGGGCTCAGGCCGCTGTGTCTCGGGCGTCTGCGCAGCAGTTGGGTTGTGGCGTCCGAGACCTGTGCCTTTGACTTGCTCGATGCCGAGTATGTTCGCGAAGTGGAACCGGGCGAGCTGATCGTGATCAGCGATCAAGGGCTCGACAGTCACCATCCGTTTCCGAAAAAAGATCCGGCGATGTGCATATTCGAATATGTCTATTTTGCGAGGCCGGACAGCCGTATTTTCGGGGCCGATGCCGTGTATGCCACGCGGAAGACGCTGGGGAGGCAGTTGGCTCAAGAGTCGTGGGTGCCGGCGGATGTCGTTATTCCTGTCCCGGATTCCGGCGTGCCGGCGGCGCTCGGTTATGCCGAAGGGGCAGGGATCCGGTTTGAGACGGGCTTGATCCGCAACCACTATGTCGGACGGACGTTCATCGAGCCGGAACAGTCGATTCGTCACTTCGGCGTTAAGGTCAAGTTGAATGCCGTGCCCGAGGTGCTGGCTGGGAAGCGGGTCGTCGTCATCGATGATTCATTAGTGCGTGGCACGACGAGCCGCAAGATCGTGAAAATGATCAGGCAGGCCGGGGCAACAGAGGTCCATATGCGGATCAGCTCACCCCCGATCATCTCGCCCTGTTTTTATGGGATTGATACCCCGACGAAAAAAGAGCTGATTGCGTCCGATCACTCGACGGAAGAGATCCGTAAGTACATCACAGCCGACAGTTTAGCCTATCTCAGTCTCGACGGTATGTTGAAGTCCGCTCCACGGACGCCAGACCAATACTGTACGGCCTGTTTTACGGAGCGCTATCCTCTCCCCTTTACTCGTGCAGAGGAGCTTCAGCTGGGCCTGTTCGAATCCGCGCGCTAAGTTGGTCCTGTGCAAACATCATGATGTCACCGAAAGCAGACGATAAGAACGAGCCTCAGCCGAGAGGAAGACGTCGAGTGCCGGTCGACTATCCTGCCTCATTTACGGGAGATGAGGGATCAGGCGACGGAACGGTGACTAATCTTACACTTGCCGGATGTGAACTCCAGAGCTCTGTTCCGCTTCCCATTGGAGCCGGTCTGAATCTGCATGTGCAAGCTCCGGAGGCTCGTCCTCCGATGATCATCGCTCTTGCCATTGTTCGTTGGAAGCAAGATGATCGGCTCGGACTTGAGTTTGTCCGATTTGGAGGCGGCACCAAGGAACAGCTCGAGGATATGTTGAACCAGCATGACAACCCTGCCGAAGATTAGCCGGTCTCTGTCTCGTCCGCGGTTGCCGCTCTAAAAAACTCCATGGTAGGATGCGAGAGGTAAGAGTTCAGGGGCTAGGCCTCTGTAGAGGGTTTCCCGATAGTGATAAGCGGACTCTTTCCCTCGTGAAATCAGAGATTCTTCTCAACGGAGAGGTTGTCATGACACGGCTGCTCCTAATCCTAACAGTTTGGTTGCTGATCGTTCCGATGTTGGATGCGACACCGGCTTCCGCAGCGGGGTTGTTCCAGGTGGGTGAGAAAGCTCCATCCTTCACCCTCACCAGCCTCACCGGCGAAACTCTCTCGATCAAGTCCTATACAGGTAAAGTCGTGGTGTTGGGACTCTTTCATATTTGTGACCCGTGCATGGTACAAGGGACCGCACTGCAAAAAGTTCATGAGTCCGCACAGGGCAAGAACGTGGTCGTGCTGGGCGTCAATTCGTCAGGAAATGGGAAACGAGAGGTTGGTGAATTCTTGTCCAGCTTTCCGGTCAAGGTGACCTACCCCTATCTACTCGATCCGGACAAAGTAACGGATAAACTGTATGGCGGCGGCAAGTTCATTCCAAATGTGTATGTGATTGATCAACATGGAGTCATCCGCTGGCAGCGAGTGGGGAATATGGATTTGGCTGGCGCCGACGTGATTCTTGCGGAGGTTGAAAAGCTCTTGGCAAGTGGAGATAAGCTGTAGCCAGGCGGAGACGAAGGTTGTGCTGCGTCATCGTTCTATCTGCGTATCAGAGGAACTGGTAAAGCGAGGAGAATGGAAGTGATGGATGAGGTAGAAGCGGGGAAACAGAAGTTTCTCGAAGTGGTACAGGAAGTTGATAGATCTGTCCAAGTCGTGATTCCTGTGACTCCTTCCAACAGCATGTTCTTGATCTCGCTGACAAAAGGGCCGAATCGTAAATTTATCACGGTGTCGGAGGACGACATCCTTGATTTACCTCACGAGGCGAGCATTCAGGCGAAAGTGACGAAGACGGTCAAGGATGCCATTGCAACTCTATGAGACTGTTGTGCGGCCGTGAATTTCCAGCTATGAGCCGCGAGTCCGCGCGATGAAACAAATCTTGCCTGACATCTGGCAGTGGTCGTGGTTTTCCGAGGAGAAACAGCTCGACTTCAACGGATTGTTTCTCATGGTTGGTGAACATAAAATCTTGATCGATCCACCACCGATGACGGCTGAGGCGAGGGCAGTTGTTCGTCGACATGAGCCGATCGACTATATTATCGTCACGAATCGAGATCACATCCGAGAGGCGGCGGTCTATCAGGCTGAGCTCAGGTGTCAATTGTGGGTGCCGGAAGCCGATGCTTCTCAGATGGAGGTGAACCCAACGAAGACGTATAAAGATGGCGAGCTCTTACCCGGCGGAATCTGGGCTATCCATCTGAAAGATCAGAAGTCTCCAGGTGAGTCCTCGTTGTTTCTTGAACGAGGGCGGGGTCTGCTGATCGTGGGAGATGCGCTGATCGGCAAACCTTCTGGTTCCGTACGGATGCTTCCTGTCGATAAGTATGCGGATGTCGAACGGGCCAAGGAGGGACTCAGCCGCCTCTTGAAGTACAACTTCGAGAGCCTTCTGGTGGGAGACGGCGCCTCCATCCTTGTCGGTGGAAAACAGCAAGTGGAACAACTCTTGCGCGTGACACCATGACATTGCGGAACAGCCTATCTGAAGAGCTGAATCGACAAGGCAACGAGCATTTTTCCCGAGGCTACTACACGGAAGCCTATACCTGTTACGCCAAGGCGTTGGAATACGATCGGCTCACGGGCGATCAACGTGCGCTGGTTGCCACACTCGGCAATCTGGGTAACATTTGCGCAGTCAGCGGACGGAGGGATTCCGCCCAGGCGCATTATTTGGAAGTCTTGGAATTGCAGAAACTCCTCGGCGATGAAAAAGGCATTGGAACGACGCTGGCTAATCTTGGGAACCTCCGGGCTGATGCCGGCGAATGGGATCTGGCACGGGCCTATTATCTCGAGGCTCTCGCCCTCATGACCAAAACACATGATGAGTCGGCTCAAGCCGTCCTGTTCTCGGACCTTGGTCTGGTCGCTCGTGAAACCGGTCATTGTGAGGAGGCGATTCAGTTCTACGAACGATCGTTGGGGTTGATGCGGCGGTTGGGTAATCAGGGCGGTGTTGCAGATGCTTGGCGCATGATCGGCCGCACATTCTTGGTGCAAAAGCGTTACGACGAAGCGATCGCCTGTTGTCAGACCAGCCAGTCGGTTGCTGAGCGGCTACATGACGAGCTTCGTGCCAGCGGTGCTCGATACGTATTGGTCCAATGTTATGAAGAGATAGGACGTTTGCAGGACGCAGCTGATCTGCTCGAACAGGTCGTGCAGATGGATCGCAAGTATCGTCTGCCGAAACTGGAAGAAAATACGCAGCGCCTCAAGACACTTCGAACCCACCTTGCCGATCAGCCTCGGTCATGGCCTCGTCGAGAGGTGCAGGCATGACGGAACCCGTTTTCTCAGCATGGCCCCAGCTCCGTACCGACCTGATGCGGTCGTTCCCTCGGTTCTATGAACTGGAATCCGATGGTCCACTCATGATGGATCTTGGTGGAGATGGTTGGCTCTTGGAAGTGAAACCGGATGAGAGTGTCCTGTGCCAGTATGGGGTGGCGATGGATGACGTCATGGCGCTGATGTCGGACGGCACGCCGGAAGACTTAGGCACCGATGAAGTTGCAAAGCAGGCGAAGTACTTTCTACAGCCGGCGGTCAATAAATACCGGGCGCTCCTTCTTCAGTCCGGGTTTGTTGAGGAGACTGAGACGACCGACGAGTTTGTCGCCGTTACGTTTGCACGGGCTGCGGATTTTCAGAATCGCGCCAAGTTGGAAGATCTTCTTCGATGGTGCATCCGGGAAATCGGACGAACAGCATGACGCGGCACATCACGACATTCGATGAATTTCGCGACACGGTTTCAGCCTATCGATTACCACGGGTGTTGTTGGCGGCGCTGGAACTGGATCTCTGTACGGCGGTCGGCAACCGATCCTGGATGATTTCTGATCTTGCCAAGAAACTCAAGGTCAGCGAACGAGGTCTCGACATCCTGTGTCGTAATCTTGCAGCAGCCGGAGTCTTACGGAAGAAAGGAACGGGCTATAGCAATAGTCGATTGGGAGCCACAGCGCTGAACGCCGCCCATCCGGCCTATCGAGGCGGCTATTTGAATTTGATCAAAAACCATTGGGCGGATTGGGTGCGACTGTTAGAGTCTGTGCGGAGTGGCTTACCGATCGACCATGATATCCAGGATAGCCCGGACTACCGCCGACAATTCACGTGGGCCATGCATCACAGAACCTTGGAAATCGCCCCAGCAATTGCGGCTCAGATTCCGTTAGCTGGTTCCAAGTCACTGCTGGATCTTGGTGGAGGGCCAGGTACGTACGCAATGGCGTTTCTCGCGAAGAACCCCCTGCTGCACGCCACCGTGTGTGATCGAACCGCCGCGCTTGAGGTCGCGAAAGAAATTGCAGCAACTCACAAAGCCGGGCGTCGGCTTTCCTATCTCCCACTGGACTTTTCAAAGGAACCGATCTCTGGCACATACGATGTCATATGGTATTCCAATGTCCTGCACATTTATTCGCCCGAGGAGAACCAGGGTATTTTCCGCCGAGCGTTGGCGGCGTTAAGGCCGGGCGGCCGATTCATCATCCAAGATGCCTTTCTGCACGATCGTGAAGGGTTGTACCCGGCGGAAGCCAGTTTGTTTGCCGTCTCGATGTTGTTGTTTACGGAAGAGGGGAATACTTATTCAACGTTGGAGACGGCGAAGTGGTTGAAAGAAACGGGATTTGTCGCGGTCAAGCGGCTTCCCATCACGAAGGGAGCGGAGGACTGGGAGGACGGGGTTCTAGCGGCGTCGGTCCCTGGCCCACGTCCAAAAACGATCGCCCGCCGAACACAATCACGAGGAAATAAAAAAGCCCGCTGATGACATTCCCGATCAACGAAGCACCCACCTCTGGATCTCGTGTCAGTATCTGAGCAATAGTCGCAACATCCAGCGCCAATCCAACCGTCGCGTAGATCACGCAAGCCATGACAGCCCATCGGAGACGAAATCCGATCAACACTGTGAATGCCAATGGGAGGAGGATAAAAAATCCGACTCTCCAAACCATCCCTGGTTTTCCGGACATGCCGTTTTCTATCAGAAGAAAACCTGTCTCGACGACAAGCGTGCAAATCAGCAGACTCAGTAAGGGAGCGTGTTTCATCAGGATGACTATAAACCATGAAGGAAAAAGTCGGCAATGGTTGTCTTGTCGCCCGCGGTTTTAGAGTGCTACCCTGCTTGCACCATGGGGTTCAAAGAACAGATTGAGGGTCAGTCATCCAGGCAAGCTTGTCTACTGATCTATGATCAAGAATGTCGATTGTGCGTTGCCACCAAACAGACTTTCGAAACGGCAGGAATTGGGCGCGGAGAATCCGACGTGAGGTTTCTCCCGTATCAGAGCGAAGAGGTACAGAGAATTTTAGGGGTGAACTATCGCGCTGGCCGTCCTGATGCGGCTTTCTTGATTCTCCCTTCAGGAGAAGTGCTCCAAGGGCTTGACGCGTTTCTCCCTCTTGTTCACAACTTCCCCGGTGGAAAGCTTCTACTGTGGGGGTTACGGTTTCCTCCTGCAAAGCGGTTGGCTGAATGGAGCTATCGGACGGTTGCACGTCATCGGTATCGATGGTTTGGTGAAGCCGAGCTCCCTAGTCCAGAGGACTAATGTAAGCGGTTTTTCCCCTTTCCGAAAGCTCCCTCTCCCCCCCTTCTTTCGCGGGGCTTCTTCCTACAGCGAGGAATTTACGGAAGACCGACCCTCTTTCAGAATGCACTCAGCTTTCTGGAGGGGAGATATATGTTGCACACCTGGGTCGTGTCACCGAATGTTTCCGGCCTCGTCCATGTGAGTCATCGATTAGGAGTGTACGCGTATCAGAATAGTTCAAAGATTCTGAGTTGGCTTGTTGCGGTTGTCTTGTGCCTCTCATTTTCCATCGGTCAAGCCCATGGAGACATGGGCACAGGAGAAAAAAAGACGATTGTGGCCGCAGGATTCGGGTATCAAATCGGCACCGTCTCATCAATCGCCGTCAAGGTCTACGATGCCGAATCAGGCGACATCTTATCCGATGAAGTGTATGAGCTGGCCGTCAAAGAAAACGACGGTGTAAAGTCGACCCATGGGCCGCGCATTTTTGCCGGTGGTGTCGGACTGGGCGCTACAGACCTCTCCAATTTTGTGTTACGAGTCTACGACGCCAATACCGGAGCATTCCAATGGGAAGGACGACTCAACCTTGTGCAGCCTAACGAAAGGGCAGGGGGACAAGCGGTGTCGACCTTGGTGCCTCGGAAAGCGACTGTTATGAGGATTCGGGCTGTCGAGGCGACTACCGAACAACCGGTATTTTTGCTGCGCGCAATGGACACGGAGACCGGTATGCTTGTGTGGGAAGATGAGTTTACAACTGTCCGTACACGAGTTCCTCAGGTTCAGAGGATTGCCGAGCGATCGATCAGTCGGGTGGGTCTTCCGCCCATGAGTCCCCACACGTTTAATTTCAGGATCCGCATGTATGATCCCACCGGGAAGAAAGTCCTGTGGGAGGACCAGCTATCCCGATTGGAGTCCGATGAGGGACCTGAGCAGTCGCGCAGTGATCAGGCAGACATTCTTCCTTCGTGGCCTCATGTGCCGCAGGAAGAATCTACTCCGGGATCGATCTAACAGCGCAGAATCCATGACCAATCGACGGGGAAGGAAGTAGGACAACGTTAGGATCGGTTCTGTTCGAAGCTCTCAAGCCACTGTCGGTGAAACTGTTCGTAAGAGACAAACAGCTTGTTTTGTAGTGCAACGGCTATGGAAGATTTGGCTTGTAATGCGCTTAATAGCTCATTGACACGGGCCATCCCCCATCGCTCAATCAAGTAATGTGTTGCCGAATTCGCCTCCAGATAGGCCACCGTCGCCGCACTGGCCGGCAGTGCGCTCCAAGGACCTTCCAGATAGGTTAAGGGAATGACCGTGATCTCCCCCTGCATGGCTTGATCAAGCTCGGGCCACACGTCGCCAGCCAATTGCATGGCCAGGCCTTCGTTCAGCCAGGTCGGCAGCGTTCCGCCGCTTATTCCTAGGCGATCATGGAGCAGGGCGTGAACATACTCGTGACGGAGCACGTTCGACAACCACTTCCGATCCATGGTTGCACCTTGAGTGGGAATTTGAATGCGTCCAAGGGATGGATCATAGAGGCCATCAGCCCAAGCCGGGCTTCCGGTCGCGCCTTGGAACGAGTCCTTGGCATGAAGGACGACTACGATCGACTTCGACGGGAAATGACCGAACTTTTGTCCGATCTCTCTATAGGCGTCTTCAAGAATTTCCAGCGCTGTCATCCAGGTGTTCTGGTCCTCTTCACCGTCAAACTTCACGATGAAGTGGGCGCTGCTTTTTGCCGTCATGCGAGACTCAACAGACTGCGTGCGGTCAATTTTTGTCGTCACGGCTGCGAGGTAGGACCGGAGTGCTGGGTCCTGTTGCACTCGATCTGATGCGTGGCGTAAATGTTTCGCTGCTTCCTCCAACTCATCCTGGTCTTGTAATAAGTCGGCCATGGCCAAGTGGGGGAAGGGCTCTTCCGGGGCGAGTTTCATCAGCTTCGTCAAGAATGCCGCATTCAGCGCGTGGTCCCGCTGTGCCCAATAGGCATGAGCAAGATTCATAAAGATCACGGGGTTTGAATTATCAAGATCCGCAGCTCGCTTGAACGCTTTCACGGAAACCTGAGTGCCGTTGAGGCGCTCCTGTTGCAATCCAAGATTGTTCCATAGCGCTGCGACAAAGGGTCTAGACTTTGCGTGAGACAGAACGGTGGCAGGGAGCTCGTGTAATTTGGTTTCGGCGAGCGACAAGTTCTGCTTTTCAATCTCATCGCGAATGGATTCCAGCAGGTTCTCATGCGGGGTAGGCGGTACGACACTCTGATCCAGCCCGCGAACCGACTTTGCCTCACTTTCCGGCGACCGGCTCCGCGACGGGGCAGGCGGGGGGGCGACGAGTTCGACCGTTTCTGTAAGCGGCATTGTCTGTGGCGGCAGGACAGGCTTGAAGAAGAGATTGTAAGCGATCACCAGAGCCAGACCGACGGCAAGCGGTATCAGAATATGTTTGATGTTGCGGCGATACATACGTGTTGAAATCCAGTGTAGCACCCTAAGCAAAGACGACCAAGCAACCGGGGAAAAATCGTTGATCGACTCGGTCTCGTCGTTGACTCAGTTCGTTGAGCCCCGAGGGTTGCTGTGCTACGATCTCCGTTCGTATGCAGGTTCCCACTGATCTGAGCTCCCACACGCCGTTTCAGGAATGGTTGGACCGCATCGCGCGACCGATCGAGTTTGCGAACCGAGATGATGGTGCGCACCTCAGGACCGTCACAAATCTCAGTTCATTTGTCTCGTCGCAAATCTTGTTTGCCCTTCGCCAAGCGGCGTATCCCAAAGCCGTCGAGGCCCGCCTGATTTCATTGCAGGATCTCTTTGTTGATTTTCAGCAGGCGCTTCCCATCAATGAGCAACGTCGACGATTGCAGGCTGCCGCGTTGATCATTCAGTCTCTTCGAGTTGTTGATCACTCGACGTGCATCGGGCTGAAGAAATCATCGACACAGGCCTCATGCACCTCCGAAGTGCCGAGTTTCGAGAGAGCAGATCTTTGGAATATTCCGGTACGGTTCGTCAAAGGCGTCGGACCGAAGCGCACCCATGTTTTACAACGGTTACATATCGAAACGGTAGAAGACGCGCTCTGGACCATTCCCTGGCGCTACGAAGACCGATCGGCCATGACGCCGATCGGAAATCTTGTCTCAGGGATGGTGGCTTCGATTTGTGGGGTGATCGGAACGTGTGAGACCAAACGGACACGGAATCGACGGTTGAGTATCGTGGAAGTGGGCGTCGAAGATCAGTCCGGGCGAATGCAGGTTGTTTTTTTTAATCAACCTTATTTAGAGAAAATGCTTGCGGTCGGCACTCGCGTGATGATGAGCGGCCGGGTACTCTCTGGTCGGCAGGGATGGATGGTCCCGCAAATGGACGTCGCGCAATATGAAATCATCGGAGAAGATGTTGAGTCGACGCTGCATGTCGGGCGAATCGTTCCAATCTATCACGAGACGAAGGGATGGACTTCCCGTCAGATGCGGGTGTTGGTGAAAACTCTGTTGGCGGACCATGGAATGGAGCTCCTCGACGAGCTGCCTGTGTCTCTTCGGACGAGGCAACGGTTGATCCCGATCCATGAAGCGCTGCAAGACGCACATTTCCCCAAAACCGGCACTGATCTCCAGCTTCTTGAGCGTGGGAAGACCTCGGCGCACAGGCGATTGGCGTTCGAAGAACTCCTGCTGCTCCAACTGGGGTTGGCGACACGACATCGATCGGTATACGAAGCGCGGAAAGAATTGCGATTCAACCCACGGACACCTCTCTTGGAGCAGCTTGGGCGTCTCTTGCCGTTTCGTCTCACAACTGCACAAGATCGAGTCGTTCGCGAAATCTTTCGGGACATGATCTCACCGCGTCCCATGAATCGCTTGGTGCAAGGCGATGTGGGGTGTGGGAAAACGGCGGTCGCTCTGCATGCACTGGTGATGGCCTGTGGCTCAGGCTATCAAGCGGCACTGATGGCTCCGACTGAGATTTTGGCGGAGCAGCACTACCGCAACCTATCCGGAACGTTGCAGGCCTTGGGGCTTCGCTCGATTCTCGTGCGAGGTGGAGATAAAGTATCGGTGAAGAAGGCACAGGCTGAGCAGTTGGCTACAGGCGACGTTCAGGTGGCGATCGGAACGCATGCGCTGCTTCAGCAGGGCGTGAGATTCAAGAGCTTGGGATTGGCGGTCATCGATGAGCAGCACAAGTTCGGCGTCCTGCAGCGAAAAACGCTGATCGACAAGGGCTACAAGCCGGAAGTCCTGGTCTTAACGGCCACGCCCATTCCCCGAACTTTGGCGATGACCGTATATGGTGACCTTGATCTATCGATCATTGACGTCCTCCCTCCAGGGCGAAAGCCGGTGCGAACGTTCCTCTTTCATGACACGCAGCGACGACGGGCCTATCAAATTATGCGCGATGAAGTCCGTGCCGAAAGGCAGGCGTACGTGGTCTATCCACTGGTGGAAGAATCGGAAAAGACCGATCTCCAGGCAGCAATTCAGGGAGTCGAGCAGTTGCAGAATGGGGAATTATCCGGGGTTCGTATCGGTTTGCTGCATGGGCGCATGAAAGCCGCCGAAAAAGAAGCGGTGATGGCCAACTTTAAGGCCGGTACGATCCAGGTGTTGGTTGCGACAACCGTGATCGAAGTTGGCATCGATGTGCCGAACGCGACGGTCATCTTGATCGAGCATGCCGAGCGGTTTGGCCTTGCACAGTTACACCAATTACGCGGACGGGTGGGGCGGGGCCATCAACAATCCTATTGCCTTTTGATGGCCCAGAATTTAGGACGGGGAAGAACGCAGTTGGCAGGACGCTCGATGGGAAGCGAGGCGTCCGTGTCAATGGCAAGGGAGAGGCTGGATGCGCTCGTCCGGTCAAACGATGGATTTGTCATTGCCGAGGACGATTTGCGGATCAGGGGGCCTGGAGAGTTCTTTGGATTGCGTCAATGGGGAATGCCGGAATTTCGCGTGGCAAACCTGGTGCGAGACGGTGATCTGTTGCAGGAGGCCAGGCAGGAGGCTTTTTCGCTTCTGCAATCGGACCCGAAATTGAAGGAGCCGGCCCATCAGGGGTTGCGCGAGGCGATGCTTCGCAAGTGGAAAGAGAAGCTCGAACTCGGCTCAATAAGTTAGGTTATTTATGGGATTTCTCCAGCGATTGAAAGATGACTTGCGATCAGGGATTGCCACGTTGCGTCTTGGGACCGTCCATGCGGCGGGCCGCGCTCTGGAAGAGACGGAACTACTGAGGATGCGATTAGAGCTTCGCAAGCTCGATCAACAACTCTCGGATCTGTATAAAGACATCGGTGAGCGGGCTGTCGATATGAAGGAGCGGGGCGAAACAGCGGAGCGGGTCGTGTACGACGCTGAGATCGTGCGTCTGGTCAAAGAGGTTGAAACACTCAAGGAGTCACGGAAGAAACTGGAAGCCGAAATGGAAGGCATTCGGAACGAGCAATGACCGAACCTCAGCCTACGCGACGATTGGCCGGCATTGATATCGGCACTCTTACCTGTCGCTTATTGATTGCAGATCTTGCCCCTGGACAGCCTCTCAAGGCACTTCGATCTGAACGACGTATCCTTCGGCTTGGCGAAGGCGTTGATCAGTCGAAGCGATTGAGCCCTATTGCCATGGATCGAGTCATCCACTGTCTCCAAGAATGGCGGAATGTCGTCAATGGCTCTCAGGTCGAGGCATCCTCGGTCGTGGCGACGAGCGCCGTTCGAGATGCCAGCAATCAAGCTGAATTTCTTGAACGAGTCACACGAGAAGCTGGATTCGATATCGAGGTGATTTCAGGCGAAGAAGAAGCGCGTCGGACCTTGCTGGGCATTCGCTCCGGTTTGCCGGCTGGAGTAACGGACATTCTTGCATTGGATATCGGTGGGGGCAGTACCGAGTTCATTCTTGATCGCCGGGGGCGGCAGACAATTACCCGTTCGATCGACATTGGAGTCGTTCGCCTCTGTGAGCGTTTCCTACGCCATGACCCTCCGACTGATGAGGAAGTCTGCCTGGCGCGCGAGTGGGTCACGAAAAAGACAAGAACGGCTATTGATGAACTGAGCGACTATCGACAAGCGACGTTCGTCGGCACAGCCGGCACAATCACCTCTCTGGCTGCCATGGCGCAGAAACTTTCAGCCTATGAGCCAGCACACATCCACAACTATGTATTGAAATTGGAAACCATTCGAGAGTTGGCGCACACGCTGCTCAGCAGAACCAAGGCTGAGCGAGTCGGTTTGCCGGGCTTGGAGAAAGACCGCGAAGAAGTCATCGCTGCCGGCACGATCATTATCCAAACGATCATGGAAACGCTGGATCAAACAGAATGTCTAGTCAGCGACTTAGGTTTACGTGAAGGCGTCGTGCTTCATTTAGCATCCCCCCTCACTGCGTAGACTCAAACCACCAGACGCCATCTGGAACTGGCAGAAATCGTCCAACCAAACGGAGCCGTCTTTGCTCTGAGTGCACTGCGCTGGTGGTGTATGGATAAGTTTCTCGCATCTTCATTGTCAGAACACTCGCAACCCATTTCGGCTGCTTCGTAACCGCCAGTATTACACGTAAAATTGGAATTCACGTTTCATTGAAAGATAGGTATGGCAACATGAATTGGAGAAGGTCAAAACGCCGGTGCCGTGGTGAGTCATTTTAATAGGGGGAATGAGGTTGACTCGACATATATCTCACTGAGTTTGTAGGCGAGAGGCTTTTGTCCTGACTGTACACAACCGACCATCTCGTTGAGGGGAGTCATCCTAGGATGGCGTTCAATTTGAAGGCGTCAGCGAAGGCCATGCTTCGGTCGTGGTCGAGCTACGCGTATAAACATTATGCCGACATACGAGACGCTACGAGGATACTGAAGCGTATCGAAGCGTGCAAAGGGAAGACAGCAAGCCGTGATTTGAAATTGTGCGATGACTACGCGATAGAGGTGTTGGGACGCAAACACTTCGCTCCCTGGCTGTATGTGTATACTGCTGTTTCAGGGCGGTTTAAGGAAGGCTGGATTCCTGAAAACTATTATGGCTCGGTCGTGGTTCCCAAGCTTCAGGGACGGTATGGACGGGTGGCGGATCTCAGAGGTTTGAATGCGGTCATGCTCAAGAGCGAGGCCTTTCCTGACCTGCTTGCTTACGTGAACGGGATCTTTTTTGACACGGCCTATCGATTTGTACCATCAGATGCAGTTCGCGATACCCTGTTTAGGAATGGCGAGCGGGTCGTGTTCAAGCTCGATCATTCACTCCAAGGGAAAGGCATCTATTTTTTCGATAGGGACTCATTCAATCTGGACAAAATCCAGAGACTCGGAAACGGTCTATTTCAGCGCGCCATACAGCCGCATAGAGTATTTGACGAATTTGCCAAACATTCCGTGGCGACTCTCAGAATAACCACCGTATACAAGGATGACGGGAACGTATCAGTGCGAGCTTGTCATTTGAGAATGGGCATTGGTGATGAAACGCATGTGCAATCGAAGACCGAGATCAGAGTGCCGATCAACATGGACGGTGGGGCGTTTTCTGACCTGGGATACACGGCAGAGTATCGTGAAATTACGGTTCATCCAACGAGTCAGGTTGCGTTTGCCGGGCACGTCATTCCGGCTTTCAGCGCCTGCCTTCGCACTGTGATTGAGCTGCACAAGAGAGCTCCGTATACTCGATGTATCGGCTGGGATGTGACGGTCGATCGAGAGGAACATGTCCGGCTGATGGAATGGAATGCGGAGCACAACGGGATCAAGTTCAGCGAAGCTACGCAAGGACCGTGCTTTGCCGACCTGGGCTGGGAGCGACTCGGACATGAGGGTG
>CABVRR010000058.1:0-2574 GCA_902500705.1 uncultured Nitrospira sp. | reverse complement strand
TTGGGGAGCATGTCACCTAACGCGTGCTGTAATTCCTTCTCGGTGTAGGCACGTACGGCGAAGGGACGGTTGATCGACTGGCAGAATCGCTGAATCGTGTATGTTGCGCCGGTGCAGAGGACTTTCGTATTCGGCATAAGGTCCAGAAATTTGGGAAGAGAGAGATATTGCTCCTGGAAACCCATCCAGCGCGCAGCTTGCCGCAGATGGCTGTATTGGACTTCATATTCCGTGTGCCCCGGCAGCTTCACGGGCGCAGGCCAACCATCATCAATGCCGAACTCGGTGAGAAATGCTCGGCCGCCCGGCTTCAGCACACGCCATAACTCAGCGATGAATCGAATAGGTCCCAAGTTAAAGATCACCGATTCCGGCGGGTCGGTTTCGATCGGGAGACGCAGCCGTCTGATCCAATCCAGGGCTTCTTGATGTTGAGCGGAATCTCCGACCCCACACGTGAGCTCTTGTTTGCTCAGCTGCACGGGAGTCATATCCGCCATGTTTTCGTTGTCGATGACGAGATCGATGGAATGATCGGCGAACGGGAGTGATTCGGCATCGGCCCTGATGCCGGATCCGTTCCACCCACCGGCTTTGGCTCGAGTCACTTGGAGTCTGAGGAACGGGTGGGTGATGTCGAGCGACAGATAGGTGATGCCCTGTTTTTCAAAAGGCAACAGATCCTTGCCCAGTTCTTGTGCGACGTAACCAAGGCCACCGCCGATCTCCAGAAGGACTTTGGGCTTCGGATTGAACCAGCCGAGGCGACGTAGCTGGCGCATGAGGAGCCGCCCATAGGTCAAGCCTCCCAACGCGTCGCTTGGTTCACGGAAGAGATGGGAGACGGTGGTTTCAATCAGGTCGAAGTGACTATCATCTCCTTCGCTGTGGGTCAGTTCGTGATGATGGAATTCTTTCAGATGCGCTTCACCTTCAAACCCTTCCTGGCCCGACCAGCCTTCGCGTACCTGCTGCAATAGGATGTCCCACTTCGCTTGGTGTCGATGGCCTCCTGGTGGATCAGCCCCGAAGTAGCAGAGGGAATAGTTCGGCATAGCCCAGCGCTCGAGATGCCACGACCCCGGTTGCCCGTCCGGTCCACAGATCTTCGTGCCGTATTGCTGAACGAGCCTGCCGACCGTCGTGTGGCCGTCCATTGCCTTGAGCATGTCTAAGCCCGTGCGGTTCAGTCGGATGAGCGGTAGGTTGTCATCAAGCGGAGCAAGCCACCATTCGTCTGGGTGATGACGGTAGGCGACGAGGTCAGGAATGTGCCACGCGAGGAGACTCAGAGTCTCTCCGGTCAGGTTCCAGAGTGCATGGACGGCGGCAGCGGGTTTCATGAGGAGTTGTGTGTGATAACAAGCTTCAGGCAGCCTACAGGACTGATCAACCATCCTGCAAGGTGATCACCGTGCCTACAGCTGAGCAGGAGATGGAGGCGCATCAGTCACGACCAGCTGTCCTCGCATGATGGGATGAATACCGCAGTGATAGGGATAACGTCCGGCCGGCAAGCCTGGCACGGTAAAGTGTCCTCCCGGTGCGACCGTTCCTGAGTCGAAGAGGCAGGCATGCTCCTCTTTCATGCAGTCGCTGTGGGTGACGGTATGGTGAGTCGGCGTGGGATTATCCCAGCGAATGGGCGCACCGCTCGTCACGGTGGCGGTGGCAGGAACATAATAGGGCGATCCGTTCTCCATGAGAATCTGTGTCGCCGGGGAAAGATCCAGCGCTGGCCCACCGGCTGCTCCGATCCCCAGAATAAGCGTCACGATGCGTACTCGGTTCACGTCGGCAGTACTCCTTGCAAGGCAGTGTGTGCATAAGAGCCGGAAACACAGTGGAGGATTCAGGCTCGTCCCAGATGTTCCATCATAGCATTGAACTGAATCAGGGGCAGAATATGCTGCGACACTTTCCGTCTTGCCGGGTACAAGTTCGCTCTTCGCCGAATCTCCCACAACGGAGGAGGAATCAAATAGATAGCAATCAAGACCAGGGTGGTTGCAAGAGGCTGTTCGTTCATGCTAGATGGAGGCCGTTGCGCCGCGATGAAACGAAGAGGAGGAATCGGAATGGCGAACAAGAAGAAAAAACCTGTTGCGAAAAAGTTATCACGGATGAAAAAGGCTACGCCGGCACCAAAGAAAAAAGCCGTCAAAAAGACGGTGAAAAAACGCGCAGCTGTCAAGGCCTCAAAACCGACCGCGAAGAAAAAGACCGTCAAGAAAGCGACGGCAAAGAAGCCTGTGAAGAAGAAGCCCACGAACAAGCTTGTGAAGAAGGCTGCGCCTCCGGCTGGCACATCGAGCGTCACCACGAAAAAAATCGTAGACGAAGAGGAGATGGCTCCACGTAAGCCCATTGTGGCGAAACAAGCGATGCCCATAGAGCCGGACGATGCCGATCTCGACGATGAAGATGAGATGGATGGCGATGAGCTGGAGATGGATGGTGAACTTGACGAGGGTGACGATCAGGAAGACTTGGATCTCGACCGCGATGACGACGGAGACGCGCTGATCAATAAGTCCGAAGATTTGCTGGACGACGAGTATCGGCAGGGTTGAG
>CABVRR010000057.1:11956-21106 GCA_902500705.1 uncultured Nitrospira sp. | reverse complement strand
ACCGTCCTGCTCAAAGGGGTGAACGACGATCCCGAGATCATGAAGCGTCTCGTCCACCAGTTGCTCCTTGCGCGGGTGAAGCCCTATTACCTGTACCAGGCCGACTTGACGAAGGGGACAAATCACTTCCGGACGACCGTCGAAACAGGGCTGAATATCATCAAGGCGCTCCAGGGCCATACGAGTGGAATGGCCGTGCCCCATTTCGTGATCGACGCGCCGGGCGGCGGCGGGAAAATCCCGTTGCTCCCCGATAACTACGTGGTCCACCTGGATGAGGACGGGGCCATCCTCAGAAATTATGAGAACAAGACCTTCCGCTACCCCCAGCCGAAATCCGACCACCGACGAGAGTTGCCGATGATCGGTGCAGGCTCTCCGCTCGACGAGTCGGAAGAAGCCTATGCGGCATGCGGCGACAGCTATCCCGATCGCGACGGCTATGCCTCATGGGGAAACAGCTGTGGTGGAGATGCGGACGACCTGTGACCACTCATTCATCCCGAGCCGGTATTCTCCCGTACCAGAGCATCAAACGGTTGATCGCAAGCCACGCCGTCAGCGCCGTACCGACGATCGAAGACCGTCAGATCCAGCCAGCTAGCCTTGATCTCCGTCTCGGCCATAAAGCCTATCGACTGATCAGCAGCTTCTTGCCGGAACTCTCGGCCATCTCCTCACGACTGAATGTGCTGGACTTTTACCAGTCTGACCTCGTGATGTACGAAATGAATCTGACCGACGGCGCGATTCTGGAAAAGGGCCATGTGTACCTCGTACCCTTGCTGGAACAGCTGGCGCTCCCGAAGGCGATACGCGCACGGGCAAATCCCAAAAGCACGACAGGCCGTCTGGATGTCTTCACCCGCGTAGTGACGGATCTCACCTCCGGATTCGACGAAATCCGCACCGGTTATCACGGGCGACTCTTTCTAGAAATCGTACCGCGCTCGTTTGCTATCAAAGTTCGCACGGGACAGTCACTGAACCAAATCCGGTTTGTGTGCGGCGAGGCCACGGTGCCGGACCGAACGCTTCAGACGCTGCATCGAAAGACACCGTTGCTGTACCACAATACGGCCTCTCGGAAAGCCGTCGATCGTCAAGACTTTCGTGTCGATCGCGGACTCTTCCTCCGCATCGATCTCGCCGGTACGGATCAACGAGACACACGGGTGATCGGGTACCGCGCAAAGAAAAACAGCCATGTCATTGATCTTGAAAAAATCGGGCATTATGCCGCTTCGGATTTTTGGGAGCCGCTGTATCGCCATCGCCAAGACAGCTTGCTATTGGAGCCGGAAGAGTTTTATATCCTTGCTTCGAAGGAACGCATTCGTGTGCCCGCCGGCTATGCCGCCGAAATGGTCGCCTACGAAGCGGCCTGCGGAGAGCTCCGAACCCACTATGCGGGGTTTTTCGACCCAGGATTTGGGTATGGATCACAAGGGGAGATGAAAGGCACTCAGGTCGTGCTGGAGGTTCGTCCACATGACGTGCCGTTCTTGATCCATGATGGGCAGACTTTTTTCAAAGTCGTCTATGACAAGATGATGGGGACACCGACACAGCTCTATGGGTCCGTGTTAGGATCATCCTACCAACAACAAACCTTAACACTCAGTAAGCACTTTAAAGTCTGACCATGACACCAGCCGATCAACCGCCTTCTCACGATGAATCCTTGCATCACTCACGTCCGACCCAATCGGAGGAGCAGGGAAACGGCAATGAGCATCAGATACACGTCATCGGCTTGATGGTCGGAACCGCGCTGATGTTTATCGGCTTTCTCAATGTGTTTCTCTCCATCAGCGGCGGATTTGAGATCAATGTCGTGCCGTTTTTCATCTATTTCGGCGGCCTGGCGATCTGGGCCAATGCCGCGATTGAAACCCCGGCCATCCGGTATGGAGTCATGGCCTTGGCGATCGGCTTGGCCTTGGGCCTGTTTCAATATGGTGAAGTCCTATTTTGGCACAAGCAGGTGCTTTTCTGGGTCACCATCAGTATTGTCATGTACTTCATGTTCGTCGAGCCTAAGAAGCCGACGACATGACCGGCGCGATGACGATCTCCGTCATCATCCCCACGTTCAACGAAGCACACAGTCTTCCACAAACCTTGGCGTGCCTCTCACGCTCCTCGTTCTCCGAAGTCATTATTGTCGACGGAGGCAGCACCGACGGAACGCTGAACCATGCGCAGGAATTTTGTGCGCGCGGGACCGCTGCTCAGGTCATCACCTCGTCACGAGGACGCGCGCGCCAAATGAACGAAGGAGCAAAGCTCAGCCAGGGTGAAACGCTCTTGTTCTTGCATGCCGACACGCACCTGCCGGCACAAGCCGGACGAATTATTGAATCAGCCTTGACCACACGAAACGCGGTGGGCGGACGCTTCAACGTTCGATTCGACAGCCCCTCGGTTTGGGGTCGAGTCATCAGTTTCTTCATGAATCATCGGTCGCGCTTGACCGGTATCGCAACCGGTGACCAAGCCCTCTTTGTCCGCCGCCAGGTGTTCGAACAACTTGGCGGCTTCTCCGAGATCCCACTGATGGAAGATATCGAATTCAGCAGTCGTTTGCAGCAAGCAGGTCGAACGGTGGCGCTCCGAGATACCGTCCTCACATCGTTTCGGCGATGGCATACACAAGGCCCGCTGAGAACCGTGCTTTTGATGTGGACCCTACGCTTCCTGTATTGGATCGGCGTCAGCCCGCATCGACTCGCTCGGGTCTATCGGATGGTGAGGTAGCGAATGTCGAGCCCTCAATCCGGCATGCGACACTCGACGCCCGATACTGCGTTGGTCATCTTCGCCAAAGCACCGATTCCTGGTCAGGTGAAGACACGGCTCTGCCCGTCCCTGACACCTGATGAAGCAGCCACGCTCCATGGAAGTTTTGTTCTCGACACCTTGGAGCGTACGAAAACCGCCGCCATGAAGTTAAAGATACCGATCGATCGTCACCTTGCCTGTGCGCCGTCGAAAACCCATGTCTTTTTCAAAATCATGGAAGAGCGACAGGGCGTAACACTGATCGACCAAGTGGGCGAGGATCTTGGAGCGCGCATGAATCAGGTTGCGCACACGTTGTTCTCACAGCACTATCGCCACGTCCTGATCATGGGAACCGATGTCCCCACGCTTCCACTGGACCGTTTCAGCCAGGCGATCGCGCTGCTGAAGGATCACGATCTCGTGCTTGGACCTGCTCTGGACGGAGGGTATTATCTGATCAGTCTCAAGCGGACGATCCCCGAGCTCTTCGCCGACATTCCTTGGTCGACCGACCAGGTCCTCACCAGCACACAACAGAAAGCCAAGGCGCTGGGCCTCACCACGGCGCTGATCGAACCCTGGCGCGATGTGGATACGATTGCCGATCTCCATGCCCTCATTGAAGCGTGCAACGCTGAAGCCCAACGGCCGAAGCAGGATCGAGTCTTTTCAAACCGCACGACCGGCGTACTTCAAACACTCGCCAAACGCCTTCAATCGAGAGCATAATGCCTCACCACTCGTTCAACTAAGAGGTCACATGAACCAGCAGATTGCGCTTATTACCGGAGGTGCGAAAGGCATCGGCCGCGGCATCGCCCTTGATCTCGCATCACGGCAATGGAAGATTGCGTTCTGTTACAGAACCAGCGAAGCCGAGGCTAAGACCACGGCACAGGAGATTAGGCAGCGAGGAGGACAAGCGCTGGCGCTTCAATGCGATGTCTCAGACCCAGCGGCGGTCAAGCAGCTTGTCACGCACGTCGAAAAGGAGTGGGGCCGGATCGATGCCCTCATCAATGGCGCCGGACCCTATCATCGAATCAACCTGTTCGATGAAACCGTCGCGGGGTGGAACGAGATGTTTGACGGCAACCTGCATTCCATCTTCTACCTCGCGCAAGCGGTCGCACCCGGCATGAAGGGTCAAAAGGCCGGGCGCATCATCAGCTTTGGCATGGCCAATGCCGATCAAATGGAAGCACAGCCGGACGTGACTGCTCACTATATTGCCAAGGCCGGGGTGCTCATCCTGACACGGACGTTGGCCAAGTTGTTGGCACCCCACGGCATTACGGTCAATGCCATCTCGCCGGGCTTCATCGATTCAGGTAGCGCTCCACCACAAGAACTCGCGGCCATGACCAAACGCATTCCTGCCGGCTACATCGGCACGATAGACGACACCGTCGCTGCGGTCCGCTATCTGCTCAGCGAAGACGCCCGTTATGTCAATGGCGCCAATATTCAAATCAGCGGCGCGTGGGGAATCTAGAAAGGAGGGCTGGATGCGATCAGAACAGGAGCGTGAGGCTCATCGACGTTTTGTTCAAGCGCTTCAACATGAACACCTCACCTGCACTAAACCAGACTGCAACGGCGCCATGGCTGTGACCGATCATACGCCGCATAGCGCCCGCATCAAGACATACGAAGCCGTTTGCGAACGCTGCCACAGCGCCGAGACCGTTGCAGGCAAGGAAGAGCACCACCCGTCATGGGATGTGGCCTCTATCACGTTGATGGCCGAAACCCATCTGCTCCATGATCAACCAACCTGTCCATTCGATGAGACCCCCATCACGTTTATTTCATTACCGAATCCTCGCCGGAAAGCTCGGTATCGCCTCCAGTGCTACTACTGCGGCCGACACACGGAAATGAACTGGCCGCCGCCGGAAGCGAAACGCTGAGCTAAAAAAATCGTATCACCCGCATCTGAACATAATCGTCCCTGCTGGGTCCGAATAAGATATCCGACTGCGGTATATTGAAAAACGCCAACGATTCCATTTCGAGCTTCCAGTTGTCTCCGATCCGTCGACTGCCTTTGAAACTTGCGACAGTGGCTTGCGTGTTCACGTCGATGGTGACACCGAACAGCAACTGTGAGTTTTGCTCATCATTGAGAGCAAGCCGTATCCCTGCAAAGACATCGTTGTCATGTGGAGTCGGCAAGGTATTGGTCAGGATCGTTCGGGAAAGCTTCTCACGCCCGTCATACTGATATTCCAACAACAGCCCTAAGTCGGCGCCACTTCCCAAAATGCCGGACTCGGTATATTCAAAGCCTGCGACGGCGGCAGCAAACCGTTTGCCTGGAACATCGCGAGTCATGACTTCCATCTTCAGGAGCCATTGACCCACCGCTCCTTGGACATCCAAACTCACCTGGTTGATCAGTTCATAGACCGGAATTAATGCGGTGGGGCTCACCAGAGCATTCGGCACAAGGCGAGGCTCTCTGGAGACACCGCTGAAGTACGCGATGCCGACATCCCATCGTCCGAAAGTGTGGCTCCACCGAACCGCCCAATCCGGATGCCAGTTCGTCGCATGATTAATTTGAGCCTGCTCGGTATCGACCGGTAACTCGAACCGAAGCCGACCTCTCCTCGATGGGAACGTGCGTTCACGAAAATACGGAAGATATAAAAGATTCCAGTTGCCGTATTTTGTCGGAATGTTCAGATTTACCATCGGCTGGCCCAGCATATCTTCGCCCCTGAGGCCTTCCACGGCATCAGTCTGATTGACGATGTCGATCAGATGTCGAGATTCCGTCACGCCCCAAAATACTTTCCCGACGCCGGCTCTTAGATTCCATCCGTTGCCTTTGTGCAGCCAATTGAACTCACGAATATCCCAGTGTGAGCGACGGCTGTCGACACTGTCATACCGCCCGAACGGAATAAGAGTGATTCGATTGGCACCGTCACTCCATTCCTGCCTGATTTCAGGTTGCACGAATACAGAGGATTGCGCGAAACCAGGATTCTGGGTTGAAAAAGCCGGGGACTCCGGGAAGGCACGAAGCTCAGCGGCCGCAAACCCGGACAGATCGACAGCCTGGGCATCGGAAACAATGAAAAGCGCTGCAACGACGACCGCAGCGATGAGATGCATATTCATGACCCAGCGTCTTGCATGACTGACCGCACATTCGTCCGCTCTTCGACATCATTCATCCGCCACGCCCTTGCGTCACCGAGCAGGGCACCGCAATGCTTACTCCCTTACGCATGCCGATCATTTTCAGTCTGCACACCTTCACGCGGAGAATCCCAACAAACACACGAATTCTCCTCGTCTCGGCACCACGGAGCCCTCAGGTGGATGACCGAGAAAGCTGAGAAGACTCGGTTGCTCTGTGGCTCAATCGCGTTGCAGAAATGAGGCTTGTCTGACCACGCACAACTTAGTGAGCCTATATACAGAAAGCGCAGCTATTGAATAGATTTCAAGGCACTCTCCGAAAAGTCGTTCTCCTGAAAGCCATTCTTAAACTTATAATTACTGCGCGCTAAGGTCGTGCTCTTCCCGTTTTGATGATTGACCATCTCCAACTTACCGGCGCGCCAATAGCGATCCAGATACTGCCGGTAATCATGAAATGTCAGCGTTTTCAGCAAGGCATTCTTGCGGTCGTAAAACTCGATCTTGCGCGGCTGATAGATGGTTTTATCCACCCATTCAATTTGTTTGGAGTAGCCTGAATATTCATAGGCCGGGGTATTCTCCACGACGAAGCATTCGTGCCCTTCTTGCACATCGTCACGCAAGTACTTATATTTGTATTTATCGAGTTCCCAAGATGCAATATCTTCAAAGGCGAATTCGCTGCCCAAAAACGGCCCTGACTTATTGACGGACGAAATTCTTTTACTGCGCTTCAATTCCGGAAGAAACAGCCATTGATCATCCGGCTTGAGGCCGTGTGAAAACGTTAGGATCGCCGTCCCCTTCACGTCCGCAGGCCTATGGAAGACTCCGAGATCCTTGTCGCCGTCTCCAGGAACCTCCAGCGTTTTGATGGTAAACTCTCGGACGCTCTCATCGCCTTTTGCATTGCGCAGAGTAAACACGGAGTCGTTCGAGCTATCACCGAATCCGGAGTCGCGCTTGTCGGTTTCTTGCGCAATGGCGTATCCCTTGTCTTCCGGAGTTTCCGCATGGAGCGCCGTTGTCATCACGGCAACAGCGGCCAACAGACCCATCAGCATTTTCATGGTTTGTCCTTTCATGACTGGGCGACCGGTAACGGCTTGCACAACCAATTCCGAAGGCCACGTTTGACGTCTTGAGTGATCACAATGATCAGGGGCAACAATAGAAACTCGGCGAGTAAGCCGAGGGCGAAGATGATTGAGGTCAACAATCCGGTTTCGTAGTTGATCCGAAAAGGAGAGAGCGTCAACAAGGAGAACCCCATGATCAACACGGCCGACGTGACCCACAAGGCATGGCCGACAGTCATGAAGGCATAAGACAGGGCGGCTTCAGGCTCAAGACCCTGTTCCTTTCTGGCATATTGATACTTCCCAAGGAAATGGACGGTATCATCGACCAAAATGCCAAGCGTCATCGCGGCCACGACCGACGAGGCCATACCGACCTGCCCGACCGTGACGCCCCAAATCCCGAAGGCCATTCCGGCGGGCACCAAGTTTGGAATCAGGCTGAGCAACCCTAAACTAACTGAGCGCAACACCACGATCATGATCAACGACACCACCGCGATCGACATCAATTCACCGCCGATCATGCTGGTGATGTTCCGTTGCCCAATGTGGGCAAAGAGCAATGTGGATCCGGTTCCATCCGCATTTGTAATCAACGGCGCGTTGGCCTCCAGCCACGCTTGCGCTCTGACTTCGAGATCAATCACTTGCTGGCTGGATAAACTTCGAAGCGTCACGGTCATGCGAGTCGCGGACTTCCCGACGTTAACTCGATCGTTCAAATCCAAGCCGTACGGCAAGGACATTTCAAACAACAACAAGTATTGAGCCGCCAGCTCTCGGTTTTCAGGCAGGCGATACCAAGCGGGATCGTCTCCATGCATGTTCTGGTTCAAGCGCTTTAAAATGTCGTTCAGCGCGTACACATGGAGGATTTCCGGTTGTCGGCGATACCATTGCACGAACTGTTCGACTTGACTTAGAAAAGCTGGATCGTTGATGCCTCCCTGCTCACCCTGTTCAAGTGAATACTCGATAGTATAGATCCCTGTGAGGTGTTCGGTCGCGTAATCCGTGTCGTTTCGGAAGGCAACGGACTTATCAAAATACTGTACGTATTGATCATCCAACTGATTCAAGGGAATACAGGCCAAGAGCACCGCCGTGATGAGCAGCAGCCCCATCGCCAACACATACCGGTGCTTCACAATCATTCCTGCAAAACCGGCGAAGGCCGTGCCGGAAGCGCGAGATGCACGGCCATGCGTTCCCGGAAGCACCGCCATCAACGCCGGCAAGAAACCGACGGTCAGCAGATATGCGGCACCGACTCCCATAGCTGTGATATTCCCCAAGTCTCGAAACGGCGGGGCCTCGCTATAATTCATCGAGAGAAAGCCGACGGCAGTCGTCAGATTCGTGAACAGGATTGCCTTAAAATTAAACCGTAGACTTTCCTTCATCGCGGCCGGCTTGGCCAACCCACGGCGTAATCCGGCATAATAGGTCGTCAAGATGTGCACCGAATCCGCCACGGCCAAGGTGAGGAGGATCGTCGGCGCCGGAATACTCGACGGGGAAAATGCGATGTCCAACCACCCGGCCATACCGATCGCTGCAACGATCGACAGGATCATCATCGCCAGTGCGGCAAGCATGCCGATGAATGACCGAAGGAACCACCAGAGGGCGACGACGATGATCGTCAGCATGATGGGCGTGAGGGTTTTAGAATCCAGCTCGGACGATTCAGCGAACGCGGTGTCGATCATGAGCGAGCCGGTTACGTGAACCGCAAGACCGGGGTGGGCCGTTTGCAGGGCGCTCACCAGGCGCCGAACAAATGTCACAGATTCTACCGTTTCTGCGTTCTGATCTTTCCCCGGACGTTGCACCACCACGTTAAATCCCATGACCCTGCCATCAGGGGAGACCAAACGGTTAAGCAACAACGGCTCCTTGAGAGCGACCTGTCGAATGCGTTGGAGATCGGAAAGGCTCAGCCGGTCGGCATTGCGGACGAGATCACCCACGAATAGGTTGTCGCCTTCCGCCGTGCTGTGCTGAAAATTGGCGAGAGAATCCACCCGAGTCGCATGGGGTGTGTGCCATAGGTCATTCGTCAAGTGCTCTGCAATCGCCAACTGTTCTGCGGTAAAGACGTCTCCTTGTTGCGGCGTAA
>CABVRR010000057.1:2766-11856 GCA_902500705.1 uncultured Nitrospira sp. | reverse complement strand
GCTTCCGTCAGATTGCTCGTAATAAAAAACCTCAAGCGAGATTCCGATTCAGGCACAGCCGGATACATGATCGGATGGACGTTAATACCCGCGTGGGCTAATCGTTGGCTCAGTTGAAGGCAACGAATTGAATTGCCGAGAATAATCGGCACCACGCCCGTTCCCTCTGCCGGCCCCGTATTCAACCCATGATTCTTGGCGCAATCCAGAAACAGTCTGGACCTCGCGCGCAGGCGTTCCGCTCGTTCCGGCTCTCGCATCATGATGTTGGCCGCCGCCAAGGCTGCACCGGTGTTGGCGGGAGAAATCCCGACACTGAACAACACTGCGCCCGGCGTGTTGTACTTCACATTGTCGATTAATGCCTTGGAGCCGCACAAATACCCGCCGCAACTCGCAAACGCCTTGCTTAAGGTTCCCATCCAAATATCTACGGCTGCGGCATCGATATGAAAATGATCATGAGAGCCGAACCCGCGTGGTCCGATCACACCGACCGCATGCGCTTCATCGACCATCAACATGCACTTGTGCTTTTGTTTCGCCTCAATGAATTTCGGCAGATCGGGAATATCACCGTCCATGCTGTACACGCCTTCGACAATGATCAACACGCGCTTATGCACATGACGATTGCGTTCCAGCAGATCATTCAGGGCTCTCCAGTCATTGTGGGGAAACGCCAATCGTCTCGCGCCGGAGAGTTGGCACCCGGTAATGACGCTGTTATGAATCAGACTGTCATGCAGGAGCAAATCTTGAGGCCCGAATAAGTGTCCGATCAGCGCCACGTTGGTCGAATAACCGCTGACTAATGCCACGGCATCTTCAGTGCCATGGATACGAGCCAAAGCATCCTCCAACTCTCGATGTAACGGAATCTCCCCGGACACAATACGGCTCGCTGAGACGGAGGTGCCGTATTGATCGATGGCCTTCTTCGCCCCAGCGGACACTTCGGGATGCCCCGACAGACCCAAATAGTTGTAACCGGAATAGTTAATGTAGTCTTTCCCGTTAATCTTTGTGATGTGATCGCTGACGCCGTCATGCGCGCTAAAGTACGGGTTGTCGACGGCCAACGCCTTGAACGTTTCTGTATGTTCCATTACCAGACGAAACCCCGGAAGCTTCTCGACGATGTACAACTCTTCGGAGATCTCATCGCCCGACTCTGCCTTGCGTACACCGCTCTCCTTCCGACTCAGCAGCTGTTTGAGCAGCGAGCGCTTTTGCGTTTCGGTCATCTCCATCATATTTGTGGTCCGGTTTGTCATGCTGCTTCCTTTTCTTGCAAGATTTTATCGAGCAGGATGTCGATTTCCAGCGCCGACATGCGGTCAATCAACGACGGATCATGATCCTGTATCTGATCCTTGCCGTCACCCGCAGTTGAAAGCGTTCGCTCCATCAGGAGCTCGACGATGTGCATCAAATTCTTGCTTCGCATCAGCTCCAGCGTTGAAATTCGCACTCCGAACACCTGATCGATTGCCGTCTGCAATTCGGCGGACATCAAAGAGTCCACCCCCATCTGCGACAAGGAGTGCTGCAGATCGATTTTGGCCTGTGGCATGCGTAGGATTCTTGCGACCTGTTCCGCGACGGCCTGACTCATCGCCGTCAGTCGCTCGCTTTCCGGTAACTCAGCAATCGCCTGACATCGCTCAGTCAGCACGCTATTTTTTGCAGCTCCTCCCATCAGCATGGAGAACCGAGGCGAATTGCCTCCTGCAGGCTCAAACGCTTGCCAGCGTGGCCACAGGCAATTCATCACGCCGTACTGCGGCAGCTCGATATCGCGCAAATGCCTCCATGCCTCTAAGGCTTGTTCCGCAGTGATGGCCGACATGCCCATCAACTCCAAGTGCTTCGCCACTTCTTCGCGTTCGACCGCCATACCAGTGGCAATCGCTCCCCAATTGATGGAAACAGCGGGCAATCCCAACCCTTGTCGGTAATGTGCCAAGGCATCTAAGAAGGTATTGGCGGACACGTAATTGGCTTGGCGAGCATTGCCGATCAATGCCGAGACGGAGGAAAAGAGCACAAACCAATCAAGCGCATGCTGCTCAGTAAGCGCATGTAGATGCCAGGCACTCAGCGCTTTTGCCCTCATCACCTGTGCGAACCGTTCGTGATCCAGATCAGCGATCGACGCATCATCCAGCACGGCCGCAGCATGGAACACGCCTTTTAACGGAGGACTGTGTGTCGCGATGTCTGCCAACATGGCGGCAACCTGCGTTTCGTCCGTCATATCTGCGGCGATCGCCAGAACCTTGGCGCCTTGTCGTTCCAAGGATTGAACGGCCTGTTGTGCCCGTGCATCCGCCGCCCCTCGCCGTCCGACTAAAGCGAGGTGCTTTGCGCCATGCTTGACCAACCACTGGGCCGTTTCCAAGCCGAACCCGCCGAAACCTCCTGTAATCAAATACGTTGCGTTCGACTTGCAGAGAGGAAGAACTCGGTCATCAACGACCTCAAGAGCCTCACGCCCCACGAACGATGCGATGATTTCTCGACTGTCCTTTTTCCCGTCGTCTTTCAATACACACTTCACCGCTTCCGTTGCCGAAACGGTCTGTGCGACCGAGGGAACCTCTTTTCGAGAAGCGAACACCAGCCCAACTTTTAGAAGCAACTGCTCGAATAGTCGGGGGGCAGTCACGGCCAGCGTCACGGCGTGAACAGCCGTGCAACTTCGTAATTTCGCCGCAGCGATCGGTTGATGCACGCTATCCGTAAAGACCAGCTCATGCGTATCAGGAGCGAGAACATCTGCAAGAGCCTCCTGGCCGTCCGTGGAGGCGCCATGCATCCATGCGCGAATATGGTGAAGACCGTTCGCATCGCTCAGCTGTGCCATGGTATCCGGCTGACTGATATCGAGCACCACGACATCTTGATACAAAGATTCTGAAGTCCCTCCCATGCTGTACATATAGGGTTTGGCTTCCAGCCATCGAGCCATCGTGTAGGCGGCACAAGCACGTACGCCTAAATCAGCATCGATCAACACCGTCTCCCCGGGTGTCAGACGAACAATCGTGTGCAACGCATAAAAAGCAGGCAGGAAGGTCGTCATGACAGCGGCAATTTCCGAGTCATCGAGCGAGCGAAACATGTCGATCGGAAAGACACGTTCCATCGGACAGGCCACATGCGACGCGGGCCTTCCCTCGGCGACGGCGATCACCTTATCGCCGACCTGCCATCGATCGACGTTGTCAGCCTTTCGTACGATCCGTCCCGTTGCAAAATAGCCTTGTGGAACACTGTGATTCTCATCGGCAGTCAAGTGAACACCGGAAAAGTTCACGTGTTCTACCTCAACCACGACCTCGCCGGCTTGGGGCAACGGCAACGACATTGCTTGCCATTCGACCTGACCGATGCCCTGGAGTCGAAATGCTTCGACGTCGGAACCGATCAAGGTTTTCCGTTCGGAAAGAGTCTGATCCACCGACATCCGTTCTAACCGGTGGACATATCGCTCAGCGCCCCGCAACGCCACATCGTCTTCGCGGTCATCGGCGAGTACCTCCTGGGCAAGTAGGCGAATGTCCGGATTCACTGATGCGACATCCACCAGCGTACAGCGGAATGCAGAATATTCATTAAACGTCACGCGCGCCAATCCAACCAACGGCGTCTGTTCCATATGGTCGATCACATCGGTCTTCGAGACGACTTGCACTCCTTGCGTCACGACATATAAGCGCGGCGCGTTCTCCTCGAACACTTGCGTCAATTCCTGGATCACTTGCAGCGCGACTCCGGTCTTCGCAATTCCGACCGGATCATCTTGCCTCGCATCATCGTCCACCCCCCAGCAATACACGATGCCGACAGGACGTTCTGCTTGTGCCTGTCGCAGCACTGCCCGCAGACGATCAATCTCCTTCCTGCCTAACGATGGTTTCATATGAGGTTTCTGCTGGCAGACGGTGCTCTTGGGCACGCACGTCACCGTATTGCCTGGATTCGCCTCCAGCTCATGGCACAGCGCATCAGCTATTCCCTTGGTATCGCTCAACACAAGCCAATTGCCTGTTTTGGCTGCATGCGTCGGCAGCGACTGCGGAATCCATTGCCAGTGATAGGACCATTGCTTGAGCTGTTCAACGGGGTTGTCCTTTTGTGAGACTAACCCTCGGCAACGGAGCCCCTCTATACTGACCCACAACCGCCCCGCATCATCAAACAAGCGTAAATCACCCACGATATCTTGGTCGCCGACCGTGGTGAGCCTGCCATGACACCAAAACGCCGTGCCGGGCTTTCCGTAATAGGTCAATCGTTTGATTCCTATCGGCATATAGAATTTGTCGCTCTTCTCAAACGTAACGATTAACGACTGAAAACACCCGTCCAACAAGCTCGGATACAGCTGATAAGCGGCTTCGTCGGCACTCGATACCGGGTCTAACTCAATTCGCGCCAACACTTCACGTTGCCCTCGCTGCAACTGCTTCATCGTTTGAAACGATGGGCCATATCGTAACCCTCGTTTCGCTAAGTCGACGTAGAGCTTTTCGACGTCGACGATCTCAGGGCATTGATTCACAATCGCATCACGATTCACATCGCGCGGTTCCGTCTCTTCCACGGCCAAGACATTTCCAGAAGCGTTCAATCGCCAGCTTGCAGCGTCGCCTGCATCTCGGCTGTAAAAGCT
The DNA here is from genome assembly GCA_902500705.1 of uncultured Nitrospira sp. GTDB lineage: Bacteria > Nitrospirota > Nitrospiria > Nitrospirales > Nitrospiraceae > Nitrospira_D. The sequence continues at coordinate 7,175 of CABVRR010000057.1, read as the reverse complement.
GTATTCGCCGCTGCTCGCATCCATCTCGACATGAACGATCTGATCCGTATCTGCGTCGGTCATGACCAAAGCCTGATGGAATTGGAGTTGCACCAATGCACAGGCGTCGTTTCCCGTGACTTGCTGAAATGCAGCCACTCCCGCCTCCACATAGGCAGCCCCCGGCAGCACAACCAAACCGTCGATTTGGTGATCCGACACATACGGCAGCATGTGCTCATTGACCGTCGACTCCCACGTCGGTCTGGGGCTTGTCGAACGGCTATCCAAGAGCGGATGAATGGACTCTCCGATCCGATCTGCTCGCGATTCCTCGTTCTCACTCCAATAGACTTCTCGCTGCCACGGATACGTCGGGAGCTTCACATATTTGGCATCATCGAGAGACTGCCGCCGCCAGTCAATGACGCCTCCTCCGACGTACAATTCTCCTAACGCCAAATTCAGCATACGGCGTTCTGGTTTTTGCCTGCGCAACGATGCGATCACTTGAGGCTCGACATTGCGATGCCGGCAGCATTCTTTGATCGATGCCGAGAGAACAGGATGCGGCCCCACTTCTAAAAATATCCGATGCCCATCCCGTAACAGGCTGGCAATACCCTCGGCAAAATAGACAGGCTCTCGGATGTTGTCGCACCAATACTCGGCGTCGTATCGCACGCCGGTCACGATATCGCCCGTCACGGTCGAATAGAGGGGAATCTTGGGTTCCTTCGGATTCAATCCTGCTAACACTGATCGCACTTCGGGTTTGAGAGGTTCCATGAACGGACTATGGTAGGGAACCTCGACCTGCAAGAACTTTCCCGATTCGCCACGCTGGGCCAGATATTCCTGGATCGCTTGCAAGGCAAGTGCATCTCCCGCCAAAGTGACCGATGACGGACTATTGATCGCAGCGATCGAGACCGCGCCTTTCGTCATAGCGATCACGTCTACACACTGTGCTTGGCTTAAGGCCACAGCCATCATTTTCCCGAGGCCGGCTGCTTTCTTCTGAATTCGACTGCGATGGTAACTCACCGATAACGCCTCTTCGAGCGTCAGCACGCCCGCGACATAGGCCGCCGTCACTTCCCCGACGCTATGGCCGATAATGGCGGCCGGTTCGACGCCACGCGAACGCCACAGCGCCGTCAATCCGGCTTGGATCATGAAATTGGCCGGCTGAGCGATCGTGGTATCGTTCATTCTTGAGTTCCGTTCATCTTTCAGCAGTTCTTCTAGAATCGACCACCCGGCTATTCGCTGAAAGATTGCATCACACTCATCCACAACACACCGATAAACCGCCTCGTTTCGATATAACTCTTGCCCCATCCCCCACCACTGCGGCCCCATCCCGGTATAGACAAATACGGGGCGTTGGCTGGCTCCATCACCGACCTTGCCGGACGCCAACCATTCGCCCGTCCCCTGCTCGATGAATGAGCGCAATTGACCGCGCATCTCATCCCAAGATGCACCGGTCACCGCCAACCGATGACTATGATGCCCACGCCGGCACGAGGCTGAGTAACAGAGATCCGTGACGTCGACATCATGATCTTCATTAAATCGATCCAGCCAAGCCTGTGCCAAATCGGATAATGCCCCTTCACTGCGGGCCGACAAGGGCAAACAGTGGATGTCACCGGATTGAGAACGATGATGCGCCTTCTCCGTCACCGGAGGCGCGTTTTGCAAAACGACATGCGCGTTGGTCCCTCCATACCCGAACGAATTCACTCCGGCACAGACAGTCGTTGCCTCCGGCGCTAAAGACTCCAATTGACGAGGCAGCTTGAGTCCCAACGTCTCAAACGGAATCTCGGGATTGGGAGTATCGAGATTCGCCTGTGGCGGGACCTGTCTATGCGATAAACATAAGGCTGTCTTGATGATGGCAGCCGCACCCGCCGCCGCCTCCAGGTGACCGATCGTGGCTTTTACTGAGCCGATCAGACAGGCCTGTTGGTCTGAGTGACGACCTAATGCCGTGCCTAACGCCTTGGCTTCGAGTGGATCACCGACCGGCGTGCCCGTCCCATGCGCCTCAACATACCGAATGTCGTCCGTGTTGACGGCATATTGGGCACAGACCTGTTGAATGAGCGCAGCTTGCGATTTCGGGTTGGGGACCGTAATTCCATTTGTCCGCCCGTCTTGATTCACACCTGTGCCACGTATCACGGCATACATCGAATCGCCGTCTCGCAGAGCGTCCGACAGGCGTTTTAATATCACCACACCGGCGCCTTCGCCCCGACCATACCCATTGGCTTTGGCATCGAAGCTTTTGCTGCGACCATCCGGCGCAAGAAAACCACCTTTGCACATCGCCATGGGATACTCCGGACGCATCATCACATTGACTCCCCCGGCGATCGCCAAATGACACTCATTCCGCCAGATCGCCTGGCAGGCCAAGTGGACGGCCACCAAAGATGACGAGCACGCGGTGTCCAGACTTATGCTGGGTCCGCACAAATCCAGCACATAGGAAATGCGATTGGACAGAATGGTCATGGTCGAGCCGATGGCTGTATGCGTTCCTATAAAATGGCGATTCATCTTGCCCATTTGCGTCAGCTTATGGTCCAACGTGAAGGCTCCGATAAACACGCCGGTGTTTGATCCTGCCAAGGTGTCGTGAGGAATTCCCGCGTCTTCCAATGCCTCCCAGCTGGTCTCCAACAACAACCGTTGCTGCGGATCAATGCACTCCGCTTCGCGTGGGGCGATCCCGAAAAAGAGGGCATCCAATTCATCGATTCGCTGTCGGACGAATCCACCTTGCCTGACATACATTTTCCCGGGCTTGCTTGCATCCGGATCATAGAACCGGCGGACATTCCATCGCTCAGGGGGTACATCAATGATCGCGTCGGCTCCGGTCTTGAGCAATTCCCAAAACGTTTCAGGGTTGTGTGCCCGACCAGGGAAACGACAACCGATCCCTACGATCGCGATCGGCTCGGTTTGAGTGTGCCCGTTTGTGACTGCGCCGGTATCCATCGTTCCGCCCTCCCGTGTATCGATTGTCCGATCTGATCTCTCGCTCGCCCCCATACGACAGCTGCCCTACTCAGCAATAGACATGCCAATATCTATCAATGCTCGATTTGTTCGTATTCCAGAGATTTACAGGGCACAGTTGAAATTATTTACATGTATTATTGATTTTGAATGCTGTATGAAAACCGATACTGGTCGTATCGGTTCAGATACACTCTCAACTGGTGAAAACCTGAAACACCGCCTCTCAATTCTTGAGCAGACCTACCGCGATAACGCAGAAATCACTCCGCGAGTGCTTCTGCCGGATCTAAAAGCGTGAAGGTTGAGGCGTTGTCGGTTAGAGCTGATGAAGAATGGAATCGTGCCGTCTCGGTCAGGCCAGGACCGCTAGGCGATGAACACCCACGATAAAAAGAGAGACTGATACCGCGTAAAGGTTTGAATGGGCTGAACAACTCATCTCGTAATGCTTTTACTCATCGTGACTACTGAACCACGATCATCAAACGGTCACTACATCCCAATCGCTTTTCGGATGAACTCCACGAGTCGTTGAAAGTATGCCCGCCCAGCCACGGCATAGGTGTCGTTGTGGTTTGCGCCGCTGATCACATACCATTCTTTCGGCTGTTTGGCCTGATCAAACACCTGTCGACCCAGCTCAATGGGAATGATGTCGTCTTGGTCTCCATGAATAATCAGTTTCGGCAGTGACAGCGATGGAAGACGATCGACTAACCGGAATGTTGCCCCGAGGAACCAATGGGCCGGGAACCCTGCATAATGCGTTTTGGCGACCGCTTCGATGGAAGGGAACGAGGATTCCAAGATAAGAGCGACGGCAGGTCGTTGCGCGGCAAGCTCGCCGGCAACCGACGCCCCAAGAGATCGGCCAAACAGCACGATCCGTTCGGGACGAATTCTTCTGATGCGCGTCAGGTAATCGTAAGCTCCGTATGCATCTTCATAAAGTCCGACCTCATGAGGACGGGCACTCTGACTTTTACCGTACCCTCGATAGTCGAACAAGAATACCGACAGCCCGGTTTGACACAGAAGCCTCAGATTATCGAGTCGATTGATGATATTACCGGCATTGCCATGACACCAGAGAATGACCGGACGATCTGCCGCCGCCTCCACATACCACCCGAACAACCGAGCCCCATCGGCGGTCTGAAACCACACATCTTCAAGCGGCAACCCGCTGAATCGTGACCAATCTCGGTCTTGCCAAGGATCGGGATGATAGACAAAGAATTGGTCGAGGAAACTCACCGGGGAAGAATAACGAAAGCCAGCTGAAGAAGAAAGAGTCTGACCGTCACCGAAAAAGCTGTCACCTGTGTGGATTAAAAAAATGACTGGACGGTGAACAGTACATCGTTATCGTAGTCGCGATGGTT